>NZ_JBFALJ010000006.1:0-310159 GCF_040660195.1 Streptomyces sp. NPDC050147
AGCTGGCCAACTGGCGCAGGTCGGTGGCCGCGTGGGCGGACGCCCCCCGCGGGGGCCCGCCAGCGCCCGGCGCTGATCGCGAGCTGCGCGTGCAGGCTCGGGGCAAGGGCCGAGTGGGGGCTGCAGGCTCGGGCGTCACGGCTGGGTGGCGAGCTGCGCCCGCAGGCCTGGGTGTCAGGGCTCGAGGGGGCGTGGGGGTTGGCTACGGGTTGGAGGGAGGCAGAGGTGTTCTCGGAGCGTCGTCAGGGGCGTGCACCTGGGAGGGGCCGCCCTCCGGGGGCTCGCCCAGGGAGTCCAGCGCGTCCCGCGCCGCGGGCGCCAGGAGTGGGGAGAAGTAGGGGTTGATCCGCAGCGCCTCACCGATGTGCCGACGCGCCGCCCCGTACCGCTCCAAGGCCCGCTCGATCTGACCCCGGTGGTAGGCGAACACCGCGACCCGCGGGCCCTTGTCCGTCGCCCGCGTCGCGTACTTCAAGGCCTCCTTGTCATCACCGGCCCTGTGCAACGCCCAGCCCAACGCGTCCGCCACCTCCGGACTCCCATGCCGCTTGAACTCCGCACGCAGCCGGTTCACCGCCGCGTCCGCGTCACCGTGGTCCGCCTCGAAGAGGCCGAGGATCCGTTCGTCGTTGACGCCGTTGACCCCCTCCTGCTTCACCCTGGCCCGCAGCACGTCGTACTGCGCCCGGGCGGCCGGGGCCAGCCGCAGCGACTCGTACAACTCGCCCAGCTCCAGGGCGTACTCCGGAGCGGGCTGCTTGACCAGCGCCCTCTGGTAGGAGCGCAGGGCCTCCGACGTACGACCCAGGGCGGCCAGCGCGCGGCCCTTTCCGGCGAGGGAAGGGTGGTGGTCGGGGTCCGCGGCCAGCGCCGCTTCGTAGTAGCGCAGGGACTCCGCCGGCTCGCCCCGTTCCCATGCCAGCTCGCCCACCCGGTACAGGCACACCGCCTTCTCCGCGGGCCCCTCCGCGAGCGCCGCTGCGTCCATCAGCTTCGCCGCCGCGTCCTCGCGCCAGCCGCGGTCGCGGTAGACCTGCCCGGACCGCGCCATCACGGAAGGGAGGTCCGAGTTGAGCTCGCGGAGCGTCTCCAGGGCCTTGCCGACACCCTTGGCGTCACCCAGACCGCTGTACGCGTCGATCAGAGGCGGATACGCCGACCACCGCTTCGGCGCCAGCTCGACCGCGCTCTGTGCCCACTTCTTCGCCCCGCGGAAGTCGTGCCGCGCGTTCGCGAGCGCCGCCATGCCCGTCAGCGCCTGCGCGTTCCCCTCCGGACGGGTCTTGAGAGACGTACGCAGAGCTTCCTCCGCCTTGGGGTAGTACGCGGAGTCCGCGGTCCGCAGGCCCCGCTCGACGTAGGCGGCCCCGAGCACCGCCCACGAATGGTCGTCCCCGGGATGCTTGCGCAGGTGCGCCTCCCGCTCCCCGATCAGCACGGCGAGGTCGGGCAGCGCCGCCGGAGCCCCGGCCCCCGCCGCCGCCATCGCCCGCCCGGCAGGACCGAGCGCGGGCGGCGCCGCCTTCTCGCCCGAGGGCCACAGCGCCACCACGCCGCCCAGCACGACACACCCGACGACGGAGGCGACAAGGATCCGCCGCACGGCGGGGGAGCGGCGCGCGCCCCACGGCGACTCGCTCCAGATGGCGGGCGCGGGCGCAGGACCCTGCTCCTTCTGGGGCACGGACTCGGACCTGGTCTCGATCTCCATGGCGCTCACTGTGCGTCAATAGGAAGAGCACACCTCGGCACACGGACGGGCGTCGCACACGGGTTCACACCGATGGCCGTGGGTGCGAGGCTGTGATCATGAGCCGCACACTCATCGAACGCCTCTGTGTCGGTCGCGAGGGACTCCCCGCCGACGCCGTCCTCACGGACCCCGACATCACATCCTCGTACGCGAACGACATGGCGAGCTTCTGCGACGCGGGCACCCCGGCCGTCGTGGTCCTGCCGCGCACCGTCGAGCAGGTCCAGCACGTCATGCGCACGGCGACGGAGCTACGGATCCCGGTGGTCCCGCAGGGCGCCCGTACGGGCCTGTCCGGCGGCGCGAACGCCAGCGAGGGCTGCATCGTGCTGTCGCTGATCAAGATGGACCGCATCCTGGAGATCAACCCCGTCGACCGGATCGCGGTCGTGGAGCCGGGCGTCGTCAACGCCGCTCTCTCCCGCGCCGTGAACGAACACGGGCTCTACTACCCGCCGGACCCGTCCAGTTGGGAGACCTGCACCATCGGCGGGAACATCGGCACGGCCTCGGGCGGCCTGTGCTGCGTGAAGTACGGGGTGACGGCGGAGTACGTGCTCGGCCTCGACGTCGTCCTCGCCGACGGACGGCTCATGAGTACCGGCAGGCGCACCGCCAAGGGCGTCGCGGGCTACGACCTCACGCGCCTGTTCGTCGGCTCCGAGGGCAGCCTCGGCATCGTCGTCCGGGCGACCCTCGCCCTGAAGCCGCAGCCGCCCCAACAGCTCGTCCTGGCCGCCGAGTTCGGGTCGGCCAAGGACGCCTGTGACGCCGTATGCAAGATCATGGAGGGCGGCCACGTCCCGTCACTCCTTGAACTGATGGACCGTACGACCATCAGGGCCGTCAACGCGCTGGCCCACATGGGCCTCCCGGAGACCACCGAAGCGCTGCTCCTCGCGGCCTTCGACACCCCGGACCCCGCGGCGGACCTCGCCGCCGTCGGCGCGCTCTGCGAGGCCGCGGGCGCCACCCAGGTGGTCCCGGCCGAGGATGCCGCGGAGTCCGAACTGCTGCTCCAGGCGCGGCGGTTGTCGCTCACCGCGCTCGAAGCCGTCAAGGGCACGACGATGATCGACGACGTGTGCGTACCGCGCTCCAAGCTCGCCGACATGCTCGAAGGCGTCGACCGCATCGCCGACAAGTACAGCCTCACGATCGGGGTCTGCGCCCACGCTGGCGACGGCAACACCCACCCCACGGTCTGCTTCGACGCGGCCGACGCGGACGAGGGCCGCCGCGCCCGCGAGTCCTTCGACGAGATCATGGCCCTGGGTCTGGAACTCGGCGGCACGATCACCGGCGAGCACGGCGTGGGCGTCCTCAAGAAGGAGTGGCTGGCGCGCGAGATCGGCCCGGTGGGCCTGGAGATGCAGCGCGCCATCAAGGCCGCGTTCGACCCGCTCTCCCTCCTCAACCCCGGCAAGCTGTTCTGACCCTGGCGTCCGCACGTCCCCCGGTCGCTGTCGCTCGCCCCCGTGGCGGCGGAGCTCACTCACCGTCCTTCGACTCGTCCGAGGGCCAGGGGTCGCGCAGCCACAGCTCGTCGGCGCGGCCCGTGGTCGGCGTGAGCAGCTCGGCCAGGCCGTCGTCGATGCCGAGCCGCTCAGCTTCAGAGCCCGGAGGGACCACCCGCAGCGTGCGCTCGAGCCAGGCGGACACGGCGGGCGCCGGCGCCTCCAGGAGGGCGTCTCCGTCGGGTGAACTCAACGCCATCAGGACGACGCTGCGCCCCTCGACCTTGGTCGGCCAGACCCGCACGTCGCCGTGTCCACAGGGCCTGAACACCCCCTCGACCAGAAGTTCGCGGGCGAACGTCCAGTTCACGGGGTGCTCGGAGCCGATGTGGAAGGCGATGTGGACGGCGTAGGGATCGTCGGTGCGGTAGGTCAGGCGGGCCGGGACGGCGATGGCGCGTTCCGGCGACAGGACGAGTTTGAGCTCAAGCTCGCGTTCCACCACGGTGTGCATGTCGGTGCTGTTCCTTCCTTGTCCGGGACCCTGGAGCGGGCCCGTGCAAGGAGAGAGCGCGGTGGACGCGGAGCATTACGCGGGTTGCGGAAACTTTTTCCATACGTGGTGGATACGGGGCTGAACTGTGCCCGGAAAGTGGTCTGTAGAGCAGGAGCCGCACAGGCGGACGCGAGGGTCTGATAGATGTGGAGCCTCAAAAAGACCCCCGAGCAGATACGGGACGACGGACATGAGCGCCCCAACTCCGGCCCCAGGCGACGACAGGCCCCGCGAAGGCTACTACCCCGATCCGTCCATTCCCGGATATGTCCGGTACTGGAACGGCTCGGCCTGGGTGCCGGGAACCAGCCGTCCCGCCCCGACCGACGGCGAACCGCTCCCCGCACCTCCGGGAACGGCGGCCGGAGCGGCGCCCGCGCCCGCGGAGGAGACCGGGCCGCACTTCTTCGACGAGGAGCCCGTCTTGGCGCCCGAGGCGGCGGGCGGCGCGGTCGACGCCGATGCCTCGCAGCACGGGGCGAGGCCCGAACCCGCCTCCGCGTGGCAGGCGGACGCGGCCCGGCAGACGGGGCTCGGCGGGGAGCAGGACCGGAGGATTTCGTGGGGCGAGCCCGACCAGCGGAGTGCTTCGGGGGCCGGGAGCCCGCGGGACCCCCGTGATCCGCGGGTGCCGAGCGCTTCGACCCCGGCAAAAGCGCCTCCCGCCACGACGTCGCCCGCCCCCTCCGCTTCTCCGTTGCCCTCGCCGTCCCCTTCTCCGGAGGCGAACGGGCCCGGCACCGTGCAGATCCGCGCGATCAAGCCGGGTGCGCCGAAGCCGTCGGACGCGCCCGGCGAGTCAAGCGCACCGCCCAAGCAGGAGCAGCCCTCGGCGGAGGGCGCCGTGACGTTCCGGCGCCCCACGGGCCCCGTGCGGCCCACCGCGGCCTCTCCCGGCACCGAAGGCACCATGGCGATCCGGGCGCTGCGCCCGAAGCCGTCCGGTGTGGCGGCCCAGACTCCGGCGCCCGCGCAGAGCGCCGTACCCCCGCAGGCGGCGGCGCCCGCTCCGGCGCCCGCGCCCGCGCCCGTTCAGCCCACCGTCCCGCAGCAGGGCGGCGCGCCGGGTGGCGCGGCCTCCCCCGTGACCTCGGGGCCTGGCGGCGGTTCGCCCTCGTGGGCGCAGCAGGTGCACCAGCTCGCCGAGGGGGACGCACAGCAGCAGCCCGTCGTGCCGTGGAAGCCGGTGGCCAACGATCCGTTCCTGGCGATGGCGCAGAACCAGGCGGCGGGGCGGCCCGCGGGGCTCGGCAAGCGGTTCGCCGCGCGGCTCATCGACACGGTCGTCCTGGTGGCGGTGACCGGCGCGGCGGCGCTGCCGCTCGGCACGAAGGCCGCCGATCACGTCGACAGCAAGATCGACGCGGCGAAGATGTCCGGCGAGAAGGTCACCGTGTGGCTGCTCGACGGCACCACGGCGGGGTACCTCGGGATGGTCCTGGCTGTGCTGCTCCTCTTCGGTGTCCTCTATGAGGTGCTGCCCACGGCCAGGTGGGGACGCACGCTCGGCAAGAAGGTCCTCGGGCTTCAGGTGCGGGACATGGAGGAGCACGAGACGCCTTCGTTCGGTCCTGCGCTGAAGCGGTGGCTCGTCTACGCGGTGCCGGGGGTTCTGGTGATCGGGGTCGTCGGCGTGGTGTGGGGCCTGTTCGACCGGCCGTGGCGCCAGTGCTGGCACGACAAGGCTGCGGGAACGTTTGTGGCGGGCTAGTCCTGGCACGGGGGCCTTGAGCGCCGTCGCCGTCGGTCACCGGCTTCGCCGGGTTCCTCCGGCGGCCGAGGTCAGGTCATCTCGTCCGCAGGGGCGCAGTCTCCTGGTTAACCCGGACAGCCGCTCGCCGGATGCGAACCCCGGCCCCTCGCGGTCGACTCGGCCCATGAGCACCGAACCGCCGCAATACCCGCCGCCCCCCGACGACAACGACCCCTTCAGGAAGCAGCCCCCGCAGGACGGCGGCTCCGGCTCCCCTTACGGCACGCCGCCGCCACCTCCGCCGTACGGCGGAGGTGGCGATCCCTATGGCGGTGGCGGAGGACCGTACGGCGGTGGCGGCGATCCTTACGGTGGCGGCGGAGGACCGTACGGCGGGGGGAACGACCCCCTCGCCGGTATGCCGCCCCTGGCGGACAGCGGCAAGCGGGTGCTCGCCCGCATCCTGGACATGATCCTCGTCGGCGTGGTCGTCTGGCTGCTCTCGTGGGGCTTCGGCACGAGCGAGCTCGACGTCGACCCGGACCAGGTCGAGTACGGCAAGAGCTTCGGGCAGTCGCTGCTGGCCGCCGTGCTCTTCACCGCGTACGACAGCTTCATGATCTCCAGGACGGGCCAGACCCTGGGGAAGAAGTGGCTGGGGCTGCGGGTCGCGAACCTCAACGACGGGGCGACCCCCACCCTGCAGACCGCGCTCGTCCGCGCGGCCGTCCTCTGGCTGCCGTTCGCGTTCTGCTGCGCCTGCGTCTGGACGGCGATCTGCGGCGGCTGGAGCTTCTTCGACAGGCCCTACAAGCAGGGCCTGCACGACAAGGCGGCCAAGACGGTGGTGGTCAGCACCGGCTGACCGGGGAGACCGGCCGGCACCGGCTGACCGGGAAGACAGCTGCCGCGGCGGCGACAGCGGCGGTTACGGCGGGCTCGTGAACCTCACGGGCCCGCCGGCTCGCGTACGGACTCGGCGAGTACGGGAGCGGAGGCTCGCTGGACCGGGACACGCTCCTCGGTGGCCCGGGTGGCGGGAGCGACGCGTGCGGCCGGTGACGCCGCGGGTTTCGGTTGGGGGACCGTCATCGCCACCAGTAGGCCGAGGCCGAGCGCGGCGACTGCTATCACCGCGATCCCCACCCCCGAGCTGGTCCGGGACAGCAGCAGCATGGCGAGCGTCGAGAAGACGACCGTCAGCGTGCCGTAGGTGACTTGAGCAGGGGTCGGACGAGGCAGCGGCATGGGACGAGGCATGGCGTAATCCGTCCTCGGGACAGCGGATGCGGGGGTGGTCGTGCCCAATGTGAAGCTGTGTATCAATCAAGCTGTATACGAATCAAAGGGCGCCCGGCCAGGGCGACTTGAGATGTGCCGCCTCGCGCTGTAGCGCACCGTCGATTGACTCTATTCCGCTGCATGCCCGACGGGAACGGGCGGTAAGCGTGACCTAACCCACGGTGCGGCAGCACAGGGGGCGCACGGGTTCATGGCGTCCATCAAGTGGACGGTGAGACGCGCCTGTTGACCATGTGGACGGGTGCGTGCATGCGTCCGGATAGCGGACCCCATGGGCTGCATAGTGTACTTGGCCTGTTCAAGTCAAGGTCTGTCTTTTCTCTCGCATCTCCGGTCCAATGTCGTCACTTGTGACGCGTATCGCGCGCGGACCTCCTCCGATCGGGACCTCGGCCCGCCTCCGCGCGGACGCGGGGGAGGACAGCATCAAGTGACAGTCAGAAGACGGACGTTCAGAGCCACCGCGGCTGCCGTGGCGATGGCCGCGGCAGCCGCCACGTTCTCGGCAGCCACCGCGTCGGCCAAGGACGGCGGGCCTGACGGCGCGCCCGCCATCGACCGGCAGGACCCGGGCCGGACCAAGGCGCAGGTCGACCACGACCTGGAGGGGCCCTTCAGCAAGCAGCAGGCCCAGCAGCGCCAGGCGGCCCTCCAGCAGGTCGTCGAGGGTGACGCCAAGGTGCAGAAGCGCGGCGGCTCGCAGGTCGTGAAGCTCGACGACAAGAAGTACGTCGAGCTGGGCCGGGAGAAGACCGACAAGATCTTCACGATCCTGGTGGAGTTCGGGGACAAGGTGGACGACACCACCATGTTCGACCCGGACGGACCGGAGGGCCCCGAGGCGCCGATCAAGAAGTACGGTGGCGCACCCGGGCCGGCGCACAACAAGATAGCGAAGCCGGACCGTGCGAAGGACAACAGCACGGCCTGGCAGAAGGACTACAACCGGAAGCACTTCCAGGACCTCTACTTCGGTGAGGGCAAGGACGCCAAGGGCAAGACCAAGCACTCCCTGAAGACCTACTACGAGAAGACCTCGTCCGGCCGCTACTCGGTCGACGGAGAGGTCTCCGACTGGGTCAAGGTCGACTACAACGAGGCGCGGTACGGCTCCAACTACTGCGGAAGCACCAACTGCGCCAACGTCTGGGACGCGGTGAAGGACGGCGTCACCGCCTGGACCAAGGACCAGAAGGCCCAGGGCCGCACGGACGCCCAGATCAAGGCGGACCTCGCCAAGTACGACCTCTGGGACCGCTACGACTTCGACGGCGACGGCGACTTCAACGAGCCCGACGGGTACATCGACCACTTCCAGGTCGTCCACGCGGGCGAGGACGAGTCGGCCGGCGGCGGCGCCGAGGGCACCAACGCCCTGTGGGCGCACCGCTGGTACGCCTACGGCAACGACGCGGGCAGCACCGGCCCCGGCAACAACAAGGCCGGCGGCACCCAGATCGGTGACTCCGGCATCTGGGTCGGCGACTACACGATGCAGCCGGAGAACGGCGGCCTCGGGGTCTTCGCCCACGAGTACGGCCACGACCTGGGCCTGCCCGACCTGTACGACACCACCGGCAAGGGCGAGAACTCGGTCGGCTTCTGGTCGCTGATGTCGGCCGGTTCCTGGCTCGGCACCGGCAAGGACGCCATTGGTGACCTGCCCGGCGACATGACCGCCTGGGACAAGTTCCAGCTGGGCTGGCTCGACTACGCCAAGGCCAAGGCCGCGACGGTGTCCGAGCACAAGCTCGGCGTCGCGGAGTACAACACGCGCCACCGCCAGGCGCTCGTCGTCGACCTGCCGAAGAAGGCCGTCACCACCACGGTCACCAAGCCCACCGAGGGCTCCAAGCAGTGGTGGAGCGACCAGGGCGACGACCTCAAGAACACCCTGACGCGCTCGGTCGACCTGACCGGCAAGTCCAAGGCCGAGCTCACGCTCGACGGCTGGTGGGACATCGAGGCCGACTACGACTACCTCTACACCGAGGTGTCGACGGACGGCGGCGCCAACTGGACCCCGGTGGACGGCACCGCGGACGGCAAGGCCATCACGCGCGACGCCGGTGACAAGCCCGCGTTGACCGGTGCCTCGGGTGCGTACAAGAAGCTCGCGTTCCCGCTCGACGCGTACGCCGGCAAGAAGATCGACGTCCGTTTCCGGTACTCGACGGACGGCGGCGCGGGCGGCAAGGGCTTCACGGCCGACGCCCTCGCGATCACCGCGGACGGCGCCAAGGTCTTCGAGGACGGCGCCGAGGGCGACGACAACGGCTGGACGGCGAAGGGCTTCTCGCGCATCGGTGAGTCCTTCACCAAGAAGTACGACCAGTACTACCTCGCCGAGAACCGGCAGTACGTGTCGTACGACAAGACCCTGAAGGTCGGCCCGTACAACTTCGGCTTCTCGAAGTCCCGCCCCGACTGGGTCGAGCACTACCCGTACCAGACCGGCCTGATGGTCTGGCAGTGGGACACCTCGCAGAAGGACAACAACACCAGCGCGCACCCCGGCGAGGGTCTGATCCTGCCGGTGGACGCACACGCCAAGCCGCTCAAGTGGGCTGACGGCACCCTGCTGCGCAACAAGATCCAGCCGTTCGACGCGCCGTTCAGCAAGTACGCGACGGACAAGTTCACGCTCCACAACGCGGACGTCGCGCTGAAGATCAAGTCCCAGAAGGGCGTCCCGGTCTTCGACGACCACAAGGGCACCTACTGGTTCAAGGAGAACCCCACGGGAAGTGTCAAGGTCACTGACACCAACACTCAGATCAAGATCGTCAAGCAGCCCAAGGATGGCTCGACGATCACGGTCCAGGTGGGCCCCTCCACGAAGTAATTAGTGTTTTCGCAGGTCAAGCCATGATCGGCCGTTGCCCTCTAGCGGGCGGCGGCCGATCGTGTTTAGGTGCGTCCTGTGGATCTCTTATTGACACGGGGCCCGGCCGTTGTGGTCGAGGACCCCGTGCGACGTCTCACGGGGGTGTGACCAGCCATGTCCGCAGGAGGTTTCAGCAAGCTGCCGAACGGCAGCGTGGTGGTGGCCCTGACCCTGCCGAGTCCGTACGCGGGCGTCGGCAACGTCCGCATGATCGTCCACGCGATGAACCGCGCGAGGGCGCTGACACGCCTGCGGAACCTCGGCATGCGAGCCGTCTATCTGCGGGGCAACGCGGAGCCGCCGACGCCGGACGAGATCACGGCGGTGCTGCACCACCCGGACGGACTGATATGGCGTACGGCGCCGGACGCTGCGGCTGAGCTTTGGCATCCGATCCGGGCCCTGAAGCGGCAGGCGCTCCTGGGCCAGAGACCCGGGCGGCCGGAGGCCAGCACCTCGGGCGTGTGAGGTATCGCTCCGCTGGGGCATGCAGTTGTCGCTGCGGGCCCGGTGGGGGCTGATCGCGCAGTTCCCCGCGCCCCTTACGGGGCGCGGCTACACCACCGGCTTGCCTGTGAGTTCTACGCCCGCCGTCCGTAGCTCCTCCAGGGCCCGTTCCGTGCTCTCCCCGGAGACACCGGCGGTCAGGTCAAGGAGGACCACCGCGCTGAAACCTTCGCGCACCGCGTCAAGCGCCGTGGCGCGCACACAGTGGTCCGTGGCGATGCCCACCACGTCCACCTCGTCGATCTTCCGGCTCCGCAGCCAGTCGGCCAGCGAGACGCCGTTCTCGTCGGCCCCCTCGAACCCGCTGTAGGCGGCCGAGTAGGCCCCCTTGTCGAAGACCGCGTCGATGGCCCCGGACGCCACGACCGGCGCGAAGTTCGGGTGGAAGCCGACCCCCTCCGTGCCCGCCACGCAGTGCGGCGGCCAGGAGCGCACATAGTCCGGCCGGTCGGAGAAGTGGTCGCCCGGCTCGATGTGGTGGTCACGGGTGGCCACCACGTGCCGGTAGCCCGCCGGCGCCTGGCCGATCAGCTCGGTGATCGCGGCGGCCACGTCGGCTCCCCCCGCGACCGCGAGGCTGCCGCCCTCGCAGAAGTCGTTCTGCACATCGACGACGATCAGGGCGCGGCGCATCGGGTGTCCTTCGGCTCGGCAAGGCTCGTAGGCGTTGGGTGAGAGAGGGGACTCGGCCGGATGAACCGAGCGTAGAGACTTCGAACGCGAAGCGGGAGAGGGCGTTCGAACGCACTCTCCTCCGCTCCGGCGCACAATCAGACGTATTCCGTCGGAATGACGGCCTCGCCCTTCGAGAGCTGCGTGGCCGACAGGGGCAGCCGCCCCCGCGCCGCCGCGTGCCGCTCGCGCACGGTGTCCAGTGGTTCGCGCGCCACCACCTCGCCGCCCTTTATCAGCTCGACGAGGAGCTGATGGTCGGCGAGCTCCACCGGCACCGCTCCCGTGCCGATCACCTCGGCCTCGGCGACGCCGTGCTCGTCGGGCCGCCGAGCGGCCCACTTGCGACCGCCCACCGACGATTTGGCGCCCAGCGACTTCTTGGCCACCGGCTCGAGCTGGGCCTTGGGGTCCGCCGAGTGGGCGCGGGCCACCAGCTTGTAGACCATCGAACAGGTCGGGTGCCCGGACCCGGTGACGAGCTGCGTGCCCACGCCGTACGCGTCCACGGGCGCCGCCGCGAGCGAGGCGATGGCGTACTCGTCCAGGTCGGAGGTCACGATGATCTTCGTCTTCGTGGCTCCGAGCTCGTCCAGCTGCTGACGCACCCGGTGCGCGACCAGGAGCAGGTCGCCCGAGTCGATGCGCACGGCGCCGAGCTCGGGCCCGGCGACCTCGACGGCGGTGCGCACGGCCTCGGTCACGTCGTACGTGTCGACGAGAAGCGTGGTGCCGGGGCCCAGGGAGTCCACCTGGGCCTGGAACGCGTCGCGTTCGTTGTCGTGCAGGAGGGTGAAGGAGTGGGCCGATGTGCCGACGGTGGGGATGTCGTAGCGGAAGCCGGCCGCCAGGTCGGAGGTGGTGGTGAAACCGCCGACGTACGCGGCGCGTGAGGCGGCGACGGCCGCCAGCTCGTGCGTACGCCGTGCGCCCATCTCGATCAGCGGGCGCTGACCGGCGGCCGAGGCCATCCGGGAGGCGGCGGCCGCGATCGCCGAGTCGTGGTTGAGGATGGAGAGGATCACCGTCTCCAGGAGCACGCACTCGGCGAAAGAGCCCTCGACGCGCAGTATCGGCGATCCCGGGAAGTAGACCTCGCCCTCCGGATAGCCCCAGATGTCGCCGCTGAAGCGGTACGAGGAGAGCCACTGGAGGGTCTCCTCGTCGACGACACGGCGCTCGCGCAGGAAGCCGATGACGCCCGCGTCGAAGCGGAAGTTCTCCACGGCGTCCAGGACCCGGCCCGTTCCGGCCACCACTCCGTAGCGGCGCCCCTCGGGAAGTCTGCGCGAGAAGACCTCGAAGACGGAGCGCCGGTCGGCGGTGCCGGCCTTCAGCGCCGCCTGCAACATCGTGAGCTCGTAGTGATCCGTGAAGAGCGCTGTCGACGGAACATCCACCGGCAGCCCAAGGTCCGCTGTGTTCATGGGAAGGATGCTACCCGCATCTCGTCACTCTGACGATTTCCTGGGTCCATTTGTGCGCGACGCCCTCGCGGGTGGCAGCATGGGTGGCGTGAGTACGTCCCGCCCGTCTCCCGCCGCCGCCCCTCCAAGGATGGGCTCCGCCCGCTGCACTGTTCCCGCAGAGATCACCCGCCCGGAATCGGACGAAGAGACGTTCGCCGTCCCGGAGCCCGACGTCCCCTGGATCACGCTCGTCCACAACGACCCGGTCAATTTGATGAGTTACGTGACCTACGTGTTCCAGTCCTACTTCGGGTACTCGAAGGAGAAGGCCACGAAGCTGATGATGGACGTGCATCACAAGGGCCGCGCCGTCGTCTCCACCGGCTCCCGCGAGGAGATGGAGCGCGACGTACAGGCCATGCACGGATACGGTCTGTGGGCCACCCTCCAGCAGGACCGGAAGTAGCGACGCATCTGATGCCAGGACAATTCGAAGCCATTCCCGGGGGCGGCGCTGCCGTCGCGCTCGACGAGGTCGAGATCTCGATCATCCGCTCCCTCGCCGTGCAGCTCCTGGAGCTGATCGGTCCGGGCCCGGCCGAGGACGCTTCCGACGACCCCCTCGCGGAGCTGTTCGCGGAGGGCCCGAGCGAGCCGCCCACCGATCCGGTCCTCCAGCGGCTGTTGCCCGACGCGTACGGCGGTCCCGGCAGCGAGAAGGCCGACGAAGACGAACTGCGCGCGTACTCCTCGGAGTTCAGGCGGTTCACCGAGAACGACCTGCGGGCCAAGAAGCGCGACGACGCCCTGGTGGTGATCCGCTCCCTGGACGCCATGACGTCCAAGGGCGAGGGCGGCGCCGTCCTGAAGCTCTCCGCCGACGAGTCGCGGCACTGGCTCGGCGCGCTCAACGACCTGCGCCTGGCGATCGGCGCCCGCCTCGAGGTGACCGACGAGGAGGACACGGACCTGCTCTACCAGCTCCCGGACTCCGACCCGCGCAAGCCGATGGTGATGGCCTACCTCTGGCTCGGCGGCCTGCAGGAGACGCTGGTCGGCACGCTGATCGGTTAGAAGTCACACGGTCGCACACGCAAAGTCGTTGCATAGGGCAGCGGTTACCTCCCGTTCGCTCATCGGACGCTCAAATCCGGATAACGATCAGGTCACTCCAATGCCCGAATTTGATGCGGCGAGGGAATTTTGTCCGCTTCTCTTCGTGGTGTGGGCCACACGCGGCTGAGCCGATCACTATTGCGGCCGTGATAAATCTTCACGACCACTCGGTGACGCCACCCATGTCACCGGTGGCGCTCGGGCCGGCAGACCGCCGGTAGCACTCCATCCATATCCGGGGGGATCAGGACCTGATCCGTGGCCATACGCAGACTGCGGGCACGGATCGGCGTGGAGAAAGGCGTCACCATGACCTCAGTGCAGGTCGAAGAGCATCACGACGGCAATGAGGCCGACGGAGCGGGCGGTTCGTCCGGCACGTCAGGCGAGGGTTATCAGCGCGGGCTCGGGGCCCGGCAGATCCAGATGATCGCGATCGGCGGTGCCATCGGCACCGGCCTGTTCCTCGGCGCGGGCAAAGCCATCCATAAGGCGGGCCCGAGCCTCATCCTGGCGTACGCCATCGCCGGCCTCGTCATCTTCTTCATCATGCGCGCCCTGGGCGAGCTGCTCATGTACCGCGCCGTCTCGGGCTCCTTCTCGGAGTACGCGCGTGAATTCATCGGCCCGTTCTTCGGCTACGTGACCGGCTGGACGTACTGGCTCTTCTGGGTCGTCACCGGCATCACGGAAGTCACGGCGGCGGCCCAGTACATGCAGTACTGGACACACGACGCCATCCCGCAATGGGCGTACGCGCTGATCTTCACGGTCATCCTGTACGGCGCCAACCTGATCTCGGTGAAGCTCTTCGGCGAGCTCGAGTTCTGGTTCTCGATGGTCAAGGTCACCGCGATCATCGGCATGATCCTGATCTGCGCCGGCATCCTCACCATCGGCTTCTCGGACGCCGGTGACACCGCGTCCGTCTCCCACCTGTGGGACCAGGGCGGCTTCTTCCCGAACGGCATCGGCTCCACGCTGATGACGCTGCAGATCGTGATGTTCGCCTTCCTCGCCGTCGAGCTCGTCGGCGTCACCGCGGGCGAGTCCAAGGACCCGAAGACCGTCCTGCCCAAGGCCATCAACACCGTGCCGTGGCGCATCGCCGTCTTCTACGTCGGCGCGCTCATCATGATCCTCTCGGTCGTGCCGTGGACCTCGTTCGAGCCGGGCGTCTCGCCGTTCGTGGCGGCCTTCGAGGAGATGGGCCTGGGCATCGGCGCCGCGATCGTCAACTTCGTCGTCCTGACGGCCGCGCTCTCCTCCTGCAACTCCGGCATGTACTCCACCGGCCGCATGCTGCGCGACCTCGCGCTCAACGGCCAGGGCCCGAAGTTCTTCACCAAGCTGACGAAGAACGGCCTGCCGCTGGTCGGCACCACCTTCTCCGCCACGCTGATGCTGGTCGGCGTCTGGATCAACTACCAGTGGCCCGGCGAGGCGTTCAACTACGTCGTCTCCTTCGCGACCATCTCCGGCATGTGGGCCTGGATCATGATCCTGGTCTGCCAGATCAAGTACCGCCGCAAGGCCGACCGCGGCGAGCTGCCGCAGTCCACCTTCCGGGCGCCCGGCGCTCCGTACACGAGCTGGTTCGCGCTGGCCTTCATCGCGATGGTCATCGTGATGATGGGCATCGACAAGGACGCGCGGATCTCGCTGTACGCGGCTCCGGTGTGGGCCCTGATCCTGGGCATCGGCTACCTGGTCATGCAGAAGCGCGGCACGCAGTCGACGGGTGGCGGCAGCTCCGAGCCGCAGGACGCCATCAAGTCCTGATCAAGCCGTGGTCACCCCTGACCAAGCCCTGATCACCGCCTGATCCCAGCATGTGGGCCGGTCCGTACCACTCTTCGGTACGGACCGGCCCTTCTGCTTATCCTGGCTGCCATGCTGACCCTGACCCAGGCCCTCCACGACCAGATCGTCGCGCACGCGCGCCAGGACCACCCCGACGAGGCCTGCGGTGTGGTCGCGGGCCCGGAGGGCACGGGCCGCCCCGAGCGCTTCATCCCGATGCTGAACGCGGCCCGCTCGCCCACGTTCTACGAGTTCGACTCGGGCGACCTCCTCAAGCTCTACCGCGAGATGGACGACCGCGACGAGGAGCCGGTGATCGTCTACCACTCGCACACGGCGACCGAGGCCTACCCCTCGCGCACCGACATCACGTACGCCAACGAGCCCGGCGCCCACTACGTCCTGGTCTCCACCGCGGACACCGACGGCGCCGGCGAGTTCCAGTTCCGCTCCTTCCGGATCGTGGACGGCGAGGTCACCGAGGAAGAGGTGAAGGTCGTCCAGGCATACTGAGCTTCACCTTTGAGGCGGCAGGACCCAGGAAGCCGGTGCGAATCCGGCACGGTCCCGCCACTGTGACCCCACCCTTCGCGGGCGGGGCAGTCAGGAACTGACCTGCCGCCTTCTTCTCCCACGACGCAGGGGACGCGGAAATCCCCTGGAGGAGGCAGTCCAGTCATGTCCCGACCCGTACGCGTGCTCATCGCCGCGGCCCTGCTCGCCCCGCTCGCCGCGTGTTCGTCCTCCGAAGGACCGGAGTCGCAGTCGGCGGCCCAGGCGCCCGGCTTTCCGTACACGGTCACGAACTGCGGCGTGAAGACGACGTACGAAGCGCCCCCGAAGCGCGCCGTGACGATGAACCAGCACGTGACGGAAGTGATGCTGGAGCTGGGCCTGAAGGACCGCATCGCCGGGACGGCTTACCTCGACGACAAGGTCCTGCCGAAGTACGCGAAGGCGTACGCGGACACCCCGGTCCTGGCCAAGGAGTACCCCTCGTACGAGAAACTCCTGGCCGCCGACCCCGACTTCGTCTACGGCGGCTACGCGAGCGCCTTCCAGGCGGGCGAGGGCCGCAGCCGCGCGGCTCTGGCGAAGTCCGGCATCGACAGCCGCCTCAACGTCGAAGGCTGCGCGAAGCGGGCCGTGACGATGGACGACGTCTACAAGGAGGTCCGCGAGGTCGGCAGCACGTTCGGAGTGCGACCGCGGGCCGACAAGTGGGTGGGCGAGGCGAAGCGCCAACTGGCGGCCACGGCAGGGGAACTGAAGTCCGAGAAGCCGGTCCCGGTCTTCGTCTACGACAGCGGCGACAAGACCGCGTTCACGGCGGGCGGCCGGGGCATCGGCAACGACATCATCGAGCGGGCGGGCGGCCGCAACGTCTTCGCCGACCTCGACAAGGCCTTCGGCGACGCCTCCTGGGAGTCGGTGGTCGACCGCAAGCCCGAGGTGATCGTGATCCTCGACTACGGCGGCACGACGGTGGCCCAGAAGAAGAAGCGCCTCCTCGAAGACCCCGTCCTCGCGGACGTCCCCGCCATCAAGAACAAGCGGTTCGCGGTCCTGCCACTGTCGGACACGGTGGCGGGGGTGAGGGCACCGGGGGCGGTGGAGAAGCTGGCGGACCAGCTGTGAAGAGGCAGGGGGTTCAGCCCGTCCGGCGTTTGAGGACGAACTCGGCGAAGCCGGTGATGACGGCAACCAAGGCCCCCGCACCAGAGCGGCCCGCGGCGGAGCCGCACATGTCACAGCCGGGAAGGGGCGGGGTTGGGGAAGGCCCCGCCAGGGTCACACCGACCCGCAGACGACTGGGCTACGCGACAGTCATCGCGGCGCTCTGCGCAGCCCTCGCGGCGGCGATCGTCGCAGGCCTCGCGCTGGGCTCCGTCAGGATCCCGGCGCCCGACGTCCTGGAGATCCTTACCGGCGGCGCGGAACCCTCCCCGTTCCGCACGATCGTGCTGGACGTCCGCCTGCCCCGGGTCCTGCTCGGCGCGGCCGTAGGCGCGGGGCTCGCCGTCATCGGCACCGTCCTCCAGGCCCTGGTGAGGAACCCGCTGGCCGACCCCTTCCTCCTGGGCGTCTCCTCCGGCGCCTCCGCCGGAGCCGTCGCCGTCATCGTCCTCGGCAGCGTCTTCGGCCTGGGCGCGGGCCTGGCCACGACCGTCACCATCCCGGCCGCGGCCTTCGCGGGCGCCCTGCTCTCCCTGCTCGTCGTCTACACCCTGGCCAGATCCGGCGGCGGATTCGCCACCGGCCGCCTGATCCTGGCCGGGGTGGCCGTCTCGTACATCCTCTCCGCCCTGACCAGCCTCATCCTGATCACGGCCGACAGCGCGGACCACCTCAAGGAAGTCCTGTACTGGACCCTCGGCGGCCTCGGCAGCGCCCGCTGGGACATGCTCGCCCTGCCCGGCGCCGCCCTGATCGCGGGCACGGCGCTGCTCGTCGCCCTGGCCCGCCCCCTGGACCTGCTCCTGGTCGGCGAGGAGGGCGCCACCGTCCTCGGCCTGGACACCGCCCGCTTCCGCGCCGCCGTCTTCGTCCTCGCCTCGCTCCTGACCGGCGTACTCGTCGCGTACAGCGGAGCCATCGGCTTCGTCGGCCTGATGGTGCCGCACGCGGCCCGGATGCTCGTCGGCGCCGCCCACCGGGCGCTCCTGCCGGTGGTGGCCCTGATGGGCGCGGTGTTCCTGGTGGCCGCCGACCTCGCCGCACGCACGGTGGCGGCGCCGCAGGACATCCCGGTCGGCGTCCTGACCGCGCTGACGGGCGGCCCGTTCTTCCTCTGGATGCTGCGAAAGAACCGTACGGAGGCAACCGCGTGAGCCACCCGGCAGCAGTAGCAGTACTCCGCACCGAGTCCCTCTCCTACCGCGTGGGGGACAAGACCCTCGTCGACGCCGTCACCCTGCACGCCGACCAAGGCGAGACCATCGGCCTCGTCGGCCCCAACGGCAGCGGCAAGACCACCCTCCTGCGCTGCGTCTACGGCACCCTCTCGCCCACCGGCGGCCGTGTGCTCCTGGACGGCGACGACCTGGCCGCCCGCTCGGCCAAGGACCGCGCCCGCCGCATCGCCACCGTCCCGCAGGACGGGCACACCGGCTTCGAGCTCACCGTCCGGCAGATCGTCGCCATGGGCCGCTCCCCGCACAAGCGCTTCTGGGAGGCGGACACGGCCGAGGACGAGAAGCTGGTCCTCGCGGCCCTGGAACGGGTCGGCGCCCACGGCCTCGCCCACCGCGCCTTCGCCGGGCTCTCCGGCGGCGAACGCCAGCGCGCCCTCGTGGCGAGGGCGCTGGTGCAGGAGCCCGGAGTCCTCGTACTGGACGAACCGACCAACCACCTGGACATCCGCTACCAACTGGAGATCCTCACCCTGGTCCGCGACCTCGGCACGACGAATCTCCTGGCCCTGCACGACCTCAATCTGGCGGCCTACTACTGCGACCGTCTGTACGTCCTCGACGCAGGCCGCCTCGTCGCGTCAGGGCCGCCGAAGGAGGTCCTGACCAGCGAGCTCCTGGCCGAGGTGTACGGGGTGACGGCCGAGGTCTCGGTACACCCCGCGACCGGGGCGCCGACGGTCACCTATCTCCCGCCATCCACGTGATGGACGCAATCCGTCCACGATGCGAGATCACATTCCAGAACCCGGACCGGGAATCGATACGATGACCGCATGGTTCCCCACGACGTGAGCGACAAGATGCCGGGCATGCTGCTCGTTGCGCGTCTGCACGTCGATTTGTGCAGGCTCTCCAGCGCGATCTGTTCGCGCTGACAGCCGCCGCCGTACGGCCGTGAGCCGCGGCGCACCCCCGCGTAACGCCCTACGCACCCGCACCCAGGCACCCGCACTTACGCACCAGCACGACCGGGCCGCCGCGCGCCCACCCACGTGACTTCTCCCGACAGGAGCCCAAGCCATGGCCATCGAGGTCCGCATCCCCACCATCCTCCGCACCTACACCGACGGCGCCAAGGCCGTCGAGGGCAGCGGCGACACCCTCGCCGAGCTCTTCAGCGACCTCGACTCGCGGCACGCGGGCATCGCCGAGCGACTCATCGACCCGGCGAACGGGGACAAGCTCCGCCGCTTCGTCAACGTCTACCTGAACGACGAGGACGTCCGCTTCCTCGACGGCATCTCCACCAAGCTCACGGACGGCGACAACGTCACGATCCTCCCGGCCGTCGCCGGCGGCATGGTCTGATCGCGGATGCCTCGCTACGACTCCCCGCTGGCGGCCGTGGGCAACACGCCCCTCGTCCGCCTGCCGCGCCTGTCCCCGTCCGCCGACGTCCAGATCTGGGCGAAGCTGGAGGACCGTAACCCGACCGGTTCCATCAAGGACCGCCCGGCGCTGCACATGGTCGAACAGGCGGAGAAGGACGGGCGGTTGACACCCGGCTGCACGATCCTGGAGCCGACGTCCGGCAACACCGGCATCTCGCTCGCGATGGCGGCCAAGCTCAAGGGCTACCGCATCGTGTGCGTCATGCCGGAGAACACCTCGCAGGAGCGGCGCGACCTCCTCACCATGTGGGGCGCGGAAATCATCTCGTCCCCGGCGGCCGGAGGCTCCAACACGGCGGTACGCGTCGCCAAGGAGCTGTCGGCCGAGCACCCGGACTGGGTCATGCTCTACCAGTACGGGAACCCGGACAACGCGGGCGCGCACTACGCGACGACCGGCCCCGAGATCCTCGCGGACCTCCCCTCCATCACCCACTTCGTGGCGGGCCTCGGCACGACGGGCACGCTCATGGGCGTAGGCCGTTTCCTGCGCGAGCAGAAGCCGGACATCAAGATCGTCGCCGCGGAGCCCCGCTACGACGACCTCGTGTACGGGCTGCGGAACCTGGACGAGGGCTTCGTCCCCGAGCTGTACGACGCGTCGGTCCTGACCACCCGCTTCTCGGTCGGCTCGGCCGACGCGGTGACACGGACCCGCGAGCTCCTCCAGCAGGAAGGGATCTTCGCCGGAGTCTCCACCGGAGCCGCGCTGCACGCGGCGATCGGCGTCGGCAAGAAGGCGGTGGCGGCCGGAGAGACCGCCGACATCGCGTTCGTGGTGGCCGACGGTGGCTGGAAGTACCTCTCCACCGGCGTCTACACGGCGCCGACGACCGAGGAAGCCATCGAAACGGTGCAGGGCCAGCTCTGGGCGTAGGGCCCGTCAGGAGGGCCCTAGCCGTCCGACGCCACCGGACGACCACCGGCATCACCACGTACATCTTCAAACGGGGAACCCCACGACGGGCTGGACAGGACATGTCCAGCCCGTCGTGGGGTTCCGCCGCTCTAGCCCGCCAGGTACCTGACCTGATCCCACAACGCCGGATCCACGATCCCCGCCCGCCTGCGGAACTCCCACACCGGCACGTCCCGCAGCTCACCGGTCTCCAGGAAACTGGGGCGGCCCCGCGCGTCCCCCACTGATCCCGGCGGCAGCGGGATCACCCCGGCCCGCTCGTCCTGGTACTTGCTGGTGATCTTCGCGACGACCGCGCTCTTCCCCCGCACCGACAGCACCAGGCACGGCCGGTCCTTACCGCCCGGACCGTCCTCGTACGGCACCCGCGCCCACCAGATCTCCGCCGGTTCCGGCGCCGGCAGCCGGCGCCGCGGGCCGCGCGGACGGCCCGGCGGCCGAGTGGTCCGCCCGCGCGGACCGCGGCCCCCGCGACCCCAGCCGTCCACCACAGCGGCGACCACGGCGAGTACCACCACGGCGCCCAGGGCAAGCCACCACGACGTATCCATACCGCAGACGGTACCGGCGCACTCCCCGCCCCGCGCGCCCCCCGAACCGGTGACAGCGCAGGTGAGTTCTCCCACAACGGCCCTCGACGGAGGAGCGACCGGCCCTTTTGCGCCTTACGCTCGACGGACCGCAGAACTCCTCGAAGAGCCTCTCGCAAGCCCTTCGCGAGCCCCCGCAAGGCCCCCGCACAACCCCCGTTTCGCCCCCGGAGGTTTCCGCTCCATGAAGCTCACCGTCGTCGGCTGCTCGGGGTCGTTTCCGTCCGCGGACTCGGCCTGTTCGAGCTACCTCGTAGAGGCCGACGGCTTCCGGCTGCTGCTCGACATGGGCAATGGCGCCCTGGGCGAGCTGCAGCGCCACGTCGGTCTGTACGACCTGGACGCGATCTTCCTCAGCCATCTCCACGCCGACCACTGCATCGACATGTGCGCCTACTTCGTGGCGCGCTACTACCGGCACGACGGCGGCCGCTGCGCCCCCATCCCGGTCTACGGACCCGAGGGCACCGAACAGCGCCTGACCACCGCGTACGCCGACACACCCTCGGCGTCCTCGATGAGTGAGGTCTTCGACTTCCACACCGTCAAGCCGGCCACGTTCGACATCGGCCCCTTCTCGGTCCGTACGGAGAAGGTGTGCCACCCCGTCGAGGCGTACGGCATCCGCGTCGAACACGGCGGCAAGTCCCTCACGTACTCGGGAGACACGGGGGTGTGCGCCGCGCTCGACGAACTGGCCGCGGACACCGACCTGTTCCTGTGCGAAGCGGCCTTCACGCACGGCAAGGAAAACATCCCCGACCTGCACCTCAACGGCCGTGAGGCAGGCGAGTCCGCCCGGCGCGCGGGCGCCGCGCGCCTGCTCCTCACCCACATCCCACCGTGGACGGACCCCCAGGCGAACCTGGCGGACGCCCGGTCGGTGTACGACGGTCCGGCCGAACTCGCGGAGGCCGGACGGGTCTACGAGATCTAGGGCCCTCCTGACGGATCTCCGCGGCGTCGCTGGACCCGAATGCCTCACCGCAAGCCGCGGCACACGACAAAGCCCCGCACCGTCGGTCGCGACGGTGCGGGGCTCACGTCCCGAAGTGGGGCCGGAGGCTACTTCGCCTCGGCCTTCAGGATCTCGGCGAGCTCCTCGTCGGACTCGCGGCCCGGCGTCGGAAGGTTCCACTTGGTGATCGCGAAGCGGAAGACCACGTAGTAGACCGCCGCGAAGCACAGGCCCACCAGGGCCAGGCCCCATGGGTTGCTCGCGATGCCGAGGTTGAGGAAGAAGTCGACCGCTCCCGCCGAGAAGCCGAAGCCGTCCTTCATGCCGAGCGCCCAGGTCAGCGCCATGGAGACACCGGTGAGCACCGCGTGGATCGCGTACAGGACCGGGGCGATGAACATGAACGTGAACTCGATCGGCTCGGTCACACCGGTCACGAAGGCGGTGAGCGCGAGCGAGAACATCATGCCGCCGACGACCTTGCGGCGCTCGGGGCGGGCGCAGTGGACGATCGCGAGGCAGGCCGCGGGGAGCGCGAACATCATGATCGGGAAGAAGCCGGTCATGAACTGCCCGGCGGTCGGGTCACCGGCGAGGAAGCGGTTGATGTCACCGCTCTTGCCCTCGTACGAACCGGCCTGGAACCACGGGAAGGAGTTCAGCAGGTGGTGCATGCCGACCGGGATCAGCGCGCGGTTGGCGACACCGAAGATGCCCGCGCCCACGGCGCCCGAACCGACCAGCCACTCACCGAAGTTGTGCAGGCCCGTGCCGAGGACCGGCCAGATGTAACCGAAGACGATGCCGAGGATCAGGCCCGCGAAGGCCGCGAGGATCGGGACCAGACGGCGGCCGCCGAAGAAGCCGGCCCAGTCGGGCAGCTTGGTCCGGTAGAACTTCTGGTAGAGCAGGGCGACGACGATGCCCATCACGACACCGCCGAGGACCTTGGCGTCCACCGGGGCCTCGGTCATGACTATCTTGCCGTCGACGACCTTGGCGATCTTGTCGAGGTTCGGGTCGGTGAACGTCGCGAGGACGTTCTTGAAGACCAGGTAGCCGGTGACGGCGGCGAGAGCGGTCGAGCCGTCCGACTTCTTGGCGAAGCCGATCGCGATACCGACGGCGAACAGCAACGCCATGTTGTCGAGGATGGCGTTGCCACCCGCGGCCATGAAGGAGGCGATCTTGGTGACGAACGCCGGGAAGGATTCCCGGCCCAGCATGTCGGGGTTACCGAGTCGGACGAGCAGGGCGCCTGCGGGCAGCACGGCGACCGGCAGCATGAGGCTGCGGCCGATGCGCTGCATGACAGCCATCGCGCCGGAGCCCTTCTTCTTGTCGGCCGCGGGGGCGGCACTGGCCGTGGACACAACTTCCTCCAGTGGGCAAGGCGCCGCCTGGGGACATGGAAGAGGGGGACGGCGGCGTCTCCGGGGGCCGCGGCCGACGGCCGCGTGGTCTACACCATTAGTGGTGTAGACCTGTTGTAGCACGGTGAAGGTGACGTAAGGAACCCACGAGTTTTGTGGGGTCCGCCATAACGCGAAATAAACACTGAAAGGCCCCGGGACGTCAGCGTCCCAGGACCTTCCGGTGCGGAGCGGCAGCAGGCCGGGGCGACGGCCCTGCCAGCGGCTACGCCTTCGTCTGCTCCGCGTCCTGTGCTTCCGCTTCCTCCTCGGGCTCTCGTCCCGGCGTATGCAGGTCGAACTTGCGGATCACGAAGCTGAACAGGGCGTAGTACACGACGGCGAAGACGAGCCCGATCGGGATGATCAGCCAGGGTTTGGTCGCCAGACTCCAGTTGATGACGTAGTCGATCAGACCCGCCGAGAAGCTGAAGCCGTCCTTGACCCCCAGCCCCCACGTCACCGCCATCGAGACACCGGTGAGCACCGCGTGGATCGCGTACAGGGCGGGCGCGATGAAGAGGAACGAGTACTCGATCGGCTCGGTGATGCCCGTGACGAACGACGTCAGGCCGACCGAGAGCATCATGCCGCCGACCACCTTGCGCCGCTCCGGACGGGCCGCGTGGGTGATCGCCAGCGCCGCGGCGGGCAGCGCGAACATCATGATCGGGAAGAAGCCCGAGGTGAACTGACCGGCCGTCGGGTCGCCCGCCAGGAAGCGGTTGATGTCACCGTGGACCATCGTGCCGTCCGGCTTCTCGAAATCGCCGAACTGGAACCAGACGAACGTGTTCAGGAACTGATGCAGGCCGATCGTGAGCAGGGCGCGGTTGGCCACACCGAAGATCCCGGAGCCCAGCCACCCGAGATCCACGAGCCACTTGGAGAAGTCGGTCAGCGCGTCACCGATGGGCGGCCAGATCCACACGCACAGCCCGGCGAAGACCAGACCGACGAAGGCCATGATGATCGGCACGAGACGGCGGCCGTTGAAGAAGCCGAGCCAGTCGACCAGCTTCACGCGGTGATAGCGCTGCCAGAACCACGCGGACAGCAGACCCATCACGATGCCGCCGAAGACCCCCGGGTTCTGGTACGCGGCCTGCGCGGGCGTTCCGTCCTCCGCGATGCAGACCCCGCTCCACATGCCCGCGGCACCGAAGGTGGTGTCCGCCGGGCAGTCGTCGGGGAAGGCGCGCAGCACCGCGTAGTAGACGAGGAAACCCGCGACCGCGGCGAGTGCCGTGGAGCCGTCCGACTTCTTGGCCATGCCGATCGCGACACCGATACAGAACAGCAGGGGCAGCCCGAGGGTGGAGTCCAGGAGGGAACCGCCCGCCGCCGCGAAGACCTTGGCGACGTTGTCCCAGCCGAGGCCGTCCGCACCGAAGACGTCCGGTTGCCCGAGGCGGTTGAGGATGCCCGCGGCGGGCAGGACGGCGATGGGAAGCTGGAGGCTGCGGCCCATCTTCTGGAGACCCTGGAACAGGCCGTTCCACCACTTCTTCTGCGGCACCGCTGCTGCGTCGGTACTCATCGGCGTCCCCTCCGGAACAAGCCAGGTTTGGCGGGCGTTGAAAACTGGTGTAGACCAGTTGCGGAACGAGCGCGGTGCCGCCCCCACAGGCTTGACACGAGGGATGGCACCTTGATCGCCATCATTGGGTACGAGTGCCGTAGCCGCCCGCGAAGATGCTCCAACCGTGCGTTACCGTGACAAAGCGGGCCCACGGTGTGGTGAGGCCGCGTCCTTTAAGAACAGGGAGAAACCATGGCCAGCAAGGCTGAGAAGATCGTCGCCGGGCTCGGCGGCATCGACAACATCGAAGAGGTCGAGGGCTGCATCACCCGCCTCCGCACCGAGGTTCACGACCCGAGCCTCGTCGACGACGCCGCGCTGAAGGCCGCCGGCGCCCACGGCGTCGTCAAGATGGGCACCGCGATCCAGGTCGTCATCGGCACCGACGCCGACCCCATCGCCGCCGACATCGAAGACATGATGTGAGCCACAGCCACTGAGCCCACCCGCTGAGGGCCCCTGCCGACCACCGGCAAGGGCCCTCAGCCATGTACCGATCCGATGCCGCGGCCATGTGCCGATACGGCCGAGCGTCCCAGCCATGTGCCGATACGGCCCCTCGACCATGTGCCGATAGGGTCGGCCGCATGTCCTCCACGCCTCTCTCCACGCCTCTCTCCACGCCTCGAATCGACGGCCGCACCCCCACGCAACTCCGCCCGATCACCATCGAACGCGGCTGGAGCAAGCACGCCGAGGGCTCCGTCCTCATCTCCTTCGGCGACACCAAGGTCTTCTGCACCGCCTCCGTCACCGAAGGCGTCCCCCGCTGGCGCAAGGGCAGCGGCGAAGGCTGGGTCACCGCCGAATACTCGATGCTCCCGCGCTCCACCAACACCCGCGGCGACCGCGAATCCGTACGCGGCAAGATCGGCGGCCGCACCCACGAGATCTCCCGCCTCATCGGCCGCAGCCTCCGCGCCGTCATCGACTACAAGGCGCTCGGCGAGAACACCATCGTCCTCGACTGCGACGTCCTCCAAGCCGACGGCGGCACCCGCACGGCGGCCATCACCGGCGCCTACGTGGCGCTGGCCGACGCCGTCGCCTGGGCCCAGGGCAAGAAACTCATCAAAGCCGGCCGCAAGCCCCTCACCGACACCGTCAGCGCCGTCTCCGTCGGCATCGTCGGCGGCGTACCGCTCCTCGACCTCCGCTACGAGGAAGACGTGAAGGCCGACACCGACATGAACGTCGTCTGCACCGGCGACGGCCGCTTCGTCGAGGTCCAGGGCACCGCGGAAGCCGAGCCCTTCGACCGCAAGGAACTCAACGCCCTCCTCGACCTCGCCGTCGGCGGCTGCGAGGACCTGGCCGCCTTCCAGCGCGAGGCACTCGAAGCAACCAAGTAGCACCGGCGGCGAGGCCGCCAACCGGACGGCCCGGCAAGCAACCATCGAGCCCTCCACAAGCGTTCTAACGAATACGGGCGCACGGGCAAAGCCGTGCGCCCGTGACAGCACTCGGGAGGGACCCACCCATGGCCTCGCGCCACCGCCGTATCGCCATCGCCATCACGTCAGTTCTGATCGCCGTACCGGCGGGCGTAGGACTTGTCGGCTGCAGCGCCGTCGAGAAGGCCCTCGACTGCGTCCAGACCGCGGACGCCATAGCCGACAGCGTCACCGACCTCCAGCAGGCCGTCGAGAAGGCGGGCGACGACCCCACCCAGGCCGACAAGGCGCTCGACGACATCGACAAGAACATCGACGAAATCGGCGACAAGACCGACAACACCGACGTGAACAAGGCCGTCGACGACCTCGACAAGGCCGTCGACAACGTCCGCAAGTCCATCGACGGCGGCGACGCGACGCCCGACCTCAGCCCGATCACGGACGCGGCGGGTGAACTGACGAAGGTCTGCACGCCGTAACGTCCGGGGCAGGCCGGATACTGGTGGGCATGACCCGCCTCATCCTCGCCACCCGCAACGCCGGCAAGATCACGGAACTCAAGGCGATCCTCGCCGACGCAGGTCTCACCCACGACCTCGTCGGCGCGGACGCCTACCCCGAGATCCCCGACGTCAGGGAAACCGGCGTCACCTTCGCCGAGAACGCCCTCCTCAAGGCCCACGCCCTCGCCAAAGCCACCGGCCTCCCCGCGGTCGCCGACGACTCCGGCCTCTGCGTCGACGTACTCGGCGGCGCCCCCGGCATCTTCTCCGCCCGCTGGGCAGGCAAGCACGGCGACGACACCGCGAACCTGAACCTCCTCCTGGCCCAACTCGGCGACATCGACGCGGACGCCCACCGGGGCGCCCACTTCGCCTGCGCGGCGGCGCTTGCTCTGCCGGACGGCACCGAGCGGGTGGTGGAGGGCCAGCTGCGCGGCGTACTGCGCCACACCCCCTCAGGCTCGGGCGGCTTCGGCTACGACCCGATCCTCCAGCCGGAGGGGGAGACGAGGACGTGCGCGGAGCTTTCGGCCGCGGAGAAGAACGCGATCAGCCACCGGGGGAAGGCGTTCCGGGGGCTGGTGCCGGTGGTTCGGGAGTTGTTGGGCTGAGGAGGCGTGTGAACGCCGAAGGTCCGCCTCGCGGGGTGCGCGAGGCGGACCTTCGCCTTCGGTGCGGCCGATGGGATTCGAACCCACACGGGCTTTCGCCCACGGCGTTCTAAGCGCCGCTCGGCTGCCAGTTACGACACGGCCGCGTGCACGACCATGCTACCGGTCGGGTGTCTCTTGCCTAGGCCGAGCGTCTGCGGCCACCTCTGCACCACGTGTTGGTCACCGCATGACAGTTCGGGCACAACAACCGCAGATTCCTGCGCCGGTCATCGCTCCAGTCCCCATTGACGTGGTCGACCTCCAGCGTCATGGGCTTCCCGAGCCACTCGGGCGGTGTCCCGCACTCGTCACAGAGCTCGGAGACGCCGACCTCGCGTAGGGCTCGGCGCAGGAGAACGGTCCTGGTGCGGCGCTTACCGTCGTGTTTGACGAGCAGATCCGCTGCCGTCCTCAAGGGGGTTAATCCCGGCTTGCCCCGTTGGTGGGCTTGGCCCAGGAAATGAGATGTGTCGAGTCCGTCCTCTTCCAGCCACCGGTGGAAATGCGCGTACGGGCCGCCGGTCGGCGCCTTGCCCAGGGCGCGCAGTGCTTGTGCGATGGACGAGGACTGAGCGACCACCCGCCGCAGTTCGTCGGGGGAAGGTCTCTGGCACGCGGGGCGGCGCCGTGATCGTGGAAAGTGGGAGACGTCGATTCCGAACTGGTCGAACCGCCGGAACAGATGACGGCGGAGGTTGCCGTAAGGGCGCGTACCCAGGAACGCGATGACTTCGTCGATGCTCGAACAGCTCTCGGCAGCCTTCGTCAGCAACTCCCGCGTGTAGCGGACCGGCTCGCTCACGACGACTGTCGCCCCTTGGCCCGGCCTCGGTAAGTATCCGTGGTGGAGTGGCAGTTGGGGCATAGAAGCCGTAGATTCTCAATCCGGTTGTTGCGCCAGTCGCCGTCGATGTGGTCGACCTCCAGCGGAAGTGGATGCCCTCGCCACAGCGGTTCCGTTCCGCACATCGCGCATCGCTCGACGATGCCCAGCTTCTTCATGGCGCGCTTGAGCCGGTCACTTTGCATGCGTCGGGCGTTTGTCGGCTCTTGTCTGACGAGGAGCTGCTCCGGAGAGCGGCGCTGTCGGGGGAGGCCGACCCGTGAAGGTCTCCGGAAATGTGAGGTATCGATCCCGTACGCCTTGATGCGGCGGCTGATGTTCGTGTGATGGCCGCCCACGACTTCGATGCCCAAATACCGTAGAACATCGTTCATGGTGGTCGACGCGGCCACCGCGGGTTCAAGCACTTCTCTCGTCCACCGTGCACCCGTCTCCCGCTCGAAATGCGACGTATCCACCCCCAGCCTCTTCATCCGCTCGTGGACGTACCGCCGCGTCGAACTCTTCGGATCCACCCCCAGTTTTCGCAACGCCTCGGACAGCGTCCGCGACGAACTGGCAGCTTCCGCCAGCCGCTCTCTGGTGTACGGACTGACCGGCATCGTTCCCCTCCGCATCCGACCGCGCATCGCAGTCTCGTACGGCCTAACGAACCGACAATCGGACAGTCACGTCCGTAATGCGGAACGGCCCGCCCCACTTGTGAGAGGGGGCGGGCCGTTCCGGGGTGACGGGAGGGCGGGGGGTCAGAAGCGGGGGACCGGTGCCGCCGCCTCCACCATTTCCGCTGCCTCCTCCTTCGTCTCCACCGACGGGGGCGAGCCCGACAGCGGCTTCTGGGCCGTTTCCTTCATGCAGGCCACCGCGATGATGCCCACCAGCGCCGCTGCCATCGAGTAGTACGCCGGGACCATGTCCGTCCCCGTGATGCTGATCAGGGATGTGATGACCAGGGGGGCCGTGCCGCCGAAGAGGGACGCGGAGAGGTTGTAGCCGACCGACAGGGAGCCGTAGCGGACCGACGTGGGGAACAGGGCCGGGAGCGTGGCCGACATCGTGCCGAGCAGGCAGACCAGGGAGAGGCCCAGCAGGAGCATGCCGCCGGAGACCGCGAGCAGGCTGCCCTGCTTGATCAGGAGGAACGCCGGGATCGAGATGACGAAGAAGCTGATCATGCCCGTCATCAGGAGCGGCTTTCGGCCGAAGCGGTCGGACAGCTTGCCCACCTGGCTGATGATCAGCATCAGGATCACCATCGTGCCGATGAGGATCAGCAGGCCGTGCGAGTCGTCGTAGCCGAGTTCGTCGGAGAGGTACGTCGGCATGTACGACAGGAGCATGTAGTCGGTGACGTTGTACGCGCCTACCAGGGCGATGCACAGGATCAACGTGGGCCAGTAGTTGGTGAAGATCTTCGCCAGGTCGCCCTTCGCCGTGGTCTCCACGGTGGACGCGCCCTCGGACGCCGAGTGGTAGGTGGCGTCCTCCATCTTCTGGAACGCGGGCGTCTCGTCGAGCTTCAGTCGCAGGTAGAGGCCGACGAGGCCGAGCGGGCCCGCGACGAGGAACGGGACGCGCCAGCCCCAGGACTCCATCGTGTCCGCGCCGAGCGCGCTGTTGAGGATCAGGACGAGGCCCGCCGCGCCCGTGTAGCCGGCGAGTGTGCCGAGCTCCAGGAAGCTGCCGAAGTAGCCGCGGCGCTTGTCGGGCGCGTACTCGGCGATGAAGGTCGACGCGCCGCCGTACTCGCCGCCCGTGGAGAAGCCCTGGACGAGGCGGAAGAAGATCAGCAGGACCGGGGCCCAGAAGCCGATCGTGGCGTAGGACGGGATCAGGCCGATGGCGAGGGTGCCGATGGCCATCATGATCATCGTCAGTGCGAGGACCTTCTTGCGGCCGATCTTGTCGCCCATGGGGCCGAAGACCATGCCGCCGATGGGGCGTACGAGGAAGGAGACCGCGAAGGTGGCGAACGAGGAGATCAGCTGGACGGTGTCGTTTCCGGAAGGGAAGAAGACGTGTCCGATGGTGACGGCGAGGTAGCTGTAGATGCCGAAGTCGAACCATTCCATGGCGTTGCCGAGCGAGGCCGCTTTGACCGCCCGCTTGACCGCGGCATCGTCCGTGACCGTGATGTCTGTCCGGCGCAGCGGGGGGTTCGCGCGCCGTTTGGCGGCTCGGAAGAGGGTGCGGTGCCGTTTGACGGCCTCGGTATCGGCCTCTGCCTCGTCGTGGGCCGCCATGGGTAGTCCTTCCGTTCTGCGAACAATCCTCCTGGGATCATTTGCTCGAACATGCCCGACGCAAACGAACGCCCCCGTGAAGGGGGCGTTCGTCACAGTTGTCTCGGGAGGGGAAGGGGCAGGTCAGATGGCAGTCAGATGCCCAGGTCCTTGATGATCTTGGCTACGTGGCCGGTCGCCTTGACGTTGTAGAAGGCGTGCTCGACCTTGCCGGTCTCGTCGACCACGATCGTGGAGCGGATGACGCCGGTCACGGTCTTGCCGTACAGCTTCTTCTCGCCGAAGGCGCCGTATGCCTCCAGGGTCTCCTTGGAGGGGTCGCCGACCAGTGTGACCTTGAGGTTCTCCTGCTCGCGGAACTTGGCGAGCTTCTCCGGCTTGTCGGGGGACACGCCGATGACGTCGTAGCCGGCGGTGGCGAGGGCGTCGAGGTTGTCCGTGAAGTCGCAGGCCTGCTTGGTGCAGCCGGGGGTGAGGGCGGCGGGGTAGAAGTAGACGATGACCTTGCGGCCCTTGTGGTCGGCCAGGGAGACCTCGTTGCCGTCGGCGTCCGGCAGGGTGAAGGCCGGGGCCGTGTCGCCGGGGGTGAGTCGCTCGCTCATCTTCGGTCTCCTCGCACAGGATGCTCGTATTCGCAGGATGCTCGTAAAACGTGTGGTGACGGAGTCGAGCGTAATAGGGGTGCCGTGGGGTGCGGTGCGCCCGGAGCTGACAGACTGTCGGCGGCAGCACGTGCAGAAGGAAATGACAGCCGGACACGACCACGGAGGCAGCGCGGTGTCGGACACGTCGGATATCAGGACCCCGGCGCAGATCGAGGCGGACATCAAGCGCCGTCGCGTGACGCTCGCCGAGACGCTCGACGAGATCGGGGTGCGGGTCCACCCGAAGACGATCGCGGGTGACGCGAAGGCGAAGGTCGTCGCCAAGGTGGACAGCTCCCTCGGGCGGGCGTACGTCGGTGCCAACCGCGTCGTCTCCGATGTGCGGGCCCAGCTCGTGCACGAGGACGGTGCGCCGCGTCTGGAGCGCATCGTGCCGGTGGCGCTGGTGGTCGTGGGTCTCGTGGGGATGCTCGCGGTGGGTTCGCGGCGACGCAAGGACTGACCCGGCATCGTCGGGGTGGGCCGTCGGCAGGTAAGTTCGGGGCGTGAGCGCCAAGAGCCGGGGACACAGCCCCCACGACGACAAGCTGCCCATCCGGATGCTGCACGACCGTGTGCTCGTGCGGCAGGACACCGCCGAGGGCGAGCGCAAGTCGGGCGGCGGCATCCTGATCCCGGCGACGGCCGCTGTCGGCAGGCGTCTCGCCTGGGCGGAGGTCGTGGCCGTCGGGCAGAACGTGCGTGCGGTGGAGCCGGGTGACCGGGTCCTGTACGACCCGGAGGACCGGGCCGAGGTGGAGGTGCGGGGCGTGGCGTATGTGCTGATGCGCGAGCGTGATCTGCATGCCGTGGCCGCGGACCGGTTCGAGGGTTCCGAGGATTCGACGGGGCTGTATTTGTAGGTCCGTGGCCCTGTAGGTCTGTGGATCTGTGGGCCGTGCTAAGAACGTCCGTAAGGGCTGGTGACCATGGTCACCAGCCCTTACGCGTGTTGTTTGCTACCTTTTAAGGACCCCGACGAGACGCGCCGTACCGGGTTTCCGCAAAGACGACGCACCCCCATTCAAGTGACGTGTTCTCGCGTCCCGCGTGTCGGAGGTGCTGTCGTGGCCTGGGTTTTGTTGATCGTCGCCGGTCTGCTCGAGGTGGGCTGGTCGATCGGGATGAAGTTCACCGAGGGGTTCACCCGGTTGTGGCCGAGTGTGTTCACCGGTCTGGGGATCGTCGCGAGCATGATGTTGTTGTCTCATGCCGCCAAGACGCTGCCCATCGGTACGGCGTACGGCGTGTGGGTCGGTATCGGTGCCGCCGGTGCGGCGGTGGTCGGGATGATGGTGCTCGGTGAGCCCGCCACGGCCGCCCGGATCTTCTTCGTCGTGTTGCTGCTGGTCGCCGTCGTGGGTCTGAAGGCGACCTCGGGGCACTGACGCCGGGGAGATTCGTCAGAAGGACCCTAGTGGTACGAGGGGCTCCCGGCGCCGGTCCTTCTGGGGGTCATGCCATCGGTCAGGCCGCCCAGGTCCGCGCCGCCGTCGTCGCCCGTTCCGCCGTCGGCCGTGGAGCCGTCGGTCTGGCCGCCCTGGGCGACGCCTCCGTCGGCGGTGGCGCCCCCGTCGGCCGTCGTGCCGTCGGTGGCGCCGCCGTCCGTGGGGCCGCCCTGGGTCTGGCCTTGGTCCTGACCTTGGGTCTGGCCCTGATCCTGGCCTTGCGTCTGGCCTTGGTCCTGGCCTTGGGTCTGGCCTTGGTCCTGGCCTTGGGTCTGGCCCTGGTCCTGGCCTTGCGTCTCGTCGTCTCCGCCCGTGGTGGCCCCGCCGGTGGCCGGGTCCTCCTCGGTGTCCGAGGGGTCGGGGGCGGGCGGCACGTCGGCGCCGTCCTCAAGTTCCAGGTCGAAGTCCTGCACGGGCTCGCCTTCCAGGGCGTTCTGGGTGAACTGGGCCCAGATCTGCGCGGGGTAGCCGCCGCCGTTGATGCGGGCCTCGCCGAGCGCCCCGTACAGCGGGGTGTGCGCGCCGGTGTCCGGGTTCTGGCCCATCACGGCGACCACGGTGGCGAGTTCGGGGGTGTAGCCCGCGAACCAGGCGGCCTTGTCCTCCTCGGCGGTGCCGGTCTTGCCCGCGGCGGGGCGGCCCGCGGCCTGGGCTGCCGTGCCGGTGCCGCCGTCGACGACGCTCTGCAGGATCGAGGTGGTGGTGTCGGCGGCCTCGCGGCTGACGGCCTGCGCGGTGGTCTGCTCGGGCAGTTCGACCTCTTGGCCGCCCTTGGTGACCTTTTCGACCATGGTGTACGTGGGGTGCTTGCCGTGGTTGGCGAGCGTCGCGTACGCCTCGGTCATGTCCAGGACGGAGGCCGTGGAGGGGCCGAGCGCGATGGAGGGGGACGCGGTCAGGTCGGGGGTGTTCTCGGGGACACCGAGGGCGACCGCGGTCTCCTTGACCTTGTCCGAGCCGACGTCGACGGCCATCTGCGCGTACACGGAGTTGACGGACTTGTCGGTGGCGGTGCGGACGGTGATGTCGCCGTAGTCGACGTCGTCCTCGTTCTCGGGGGCGTAGGTTCCGCCGTCCCAGCCTTGTACGGGGCGCTTGTTGGTGCCGTCGTAGATCGTGTTCGGGGTGATGGGCAGGCCGTCCTGGGTGACCGAGCCGTTCTCCACGGCCGAGGTGAAGACGAACGGCTTGAAGGTGGAGCCCACTTGGTAGTCGCGGCGTGTGGCGTTGTTGACGTACTGCTTGGTGTAGTCGATGCCGCCGTACATGGCGACGACCTTGCCGGTCTTCGGGTCGATCGAGGCGCCGCCCGCACGTACGTTGCGGTCGACCTTGCGGGCCTTCTTGTCGATCTTGGACATCACCTGGTCGTCGACGGCCTCCTTGAAGGCGTCCTGGCGGTCCTTCTGGAGAGTGGTGGTGATGCGGTAGCCGCCCTTGGCCAGGGTGTCCTCGTCGACGATGTCGTTGGACGTCAGGTAGTCCTCGACGGCCTGCACGAGATAGCCGCGCTGGCCGGAGAGACCAGAGGCGCCCTTGGCCTCCTTCGGCTCGGGGAACTTGGTCTTCGCCCGTTCGGCGGCGCTGAGCCAGCCCTCCTTGACCATGCCGTCGAGGACGTAGTTCCAGCGGCCCACGGCGCGCTGCTTGTTCTCCGGGTGGGTCGCCACGTCGTAGGCGTTGGGGGAGTTGAGGAGTGTCGCCAGGTAGGCGCCCTGCGCGGTGTTCAGCTTCTTGACGTCCTTGCCGAAGTACGCCTGGGCGGCGGCCTGCACGCCGTACGCGTTGCGCCCGAAGTAGCTGGTGTTCAGGTACCCGGCGAGGATGTCGTCCTTGCTGACCTCGCGGTCCAGCTTGATGGAGATGAAGAATTCCTTGGCCTTGCGCGAGACGGTCTGTTCCTGGCCCAGGTAGTAGTTCTTCACGAACTGCTGGGTGATCGTCGAACCGGACTGCTTTCCCTTGCCGGTGACGGTGTTGTAGGCGGCGCGGATCATCGCCTTCGGGTCGACCGCGGACTCGCTGTAGAAGTCCCGGTCCTCGGCGGCGAGCGCGGCGTGCTGGACTTCCTTGGGGACCTGGCTCAGCGGTACGTTCTCGCGGTTGACCTCGCCGTCGCGGGCCAGTTGGGTGCCGTCGGCATAGAGGTAGACGTTGCTCTGGGCGGTGGCCGCCGCGTTGGCCGGCGGGATGTCGACGATCATGTAGCCCGCGACGAAGCCGCCGACGCAGAGCAGGATCAGCAGGATGAAACCGCCGAGGACCATGCGCCAGGTGGGGAAGATCCGCCGCCAGCCCTTGCGCTTGGGGCGTTTCTTCTTGCCCTTCGCGCCGTCGGCGCCTTCGGTGTCTTCGGCGCTCTGGTCAGGGGTCTGTGGGGCGGCCGGGCCGGCGGGGCTGTCCACGGGGTCGCGGGGCGCCCAGCCCTCGGGTTCTCCGGCACCCCGCTGCTGCGGCTCGTCGCTGCTCATGTCTCGTGGAACTCCCGGTTCGCGTCGCACGTCACGTACGCCTCGTACGACCCATTGCACACTGTCGCTTCCTGCGTTCCGCGCCAGGCACGCTTCATGCCCGTAAATTGCCTGGCACGGGTGTCTCCGTCAGTACTAGGCTCCGTCCCTTTGGCCCGGAACGGGCAAGGCTCTCGATAAAGGGGATGCGTGTGCGTACAGGACGGTTCCGCTTGTACGCGGCCGTCGCCCGAGGAGGATTCAGGCGGTACGCGACGTATCGGACGGCGACCCTGGCGGGAGTGTTCACCAACACCGTCTTCGGGCTGATCCTCGCGTACACCTACATCGCGCTCTGGGACGAGCGGCCGGGGCTCGGCGGATACGACCAGGCGCAGGCGCTGACCTTCGTATGGCTGGGGCAGGCGCTGCTCACGGTGATGGCGCTGATGGGCGGCGGCTTCGAGGGCGAGCTGATCGAGCGGATCCGCACGGGGGACATCGCCGTCGACCTGTACCGCCCGGCCGACCTGCAGCTCTGGTGGCTGGCGACCGACCTGGGCCGTGCCCTGTTCCAGCTGCTCGGGCGCGGTGTGGTGCCGATGGTGGTGGGCGCCCTCATCTTCGACCTGGCCCTGCCCGCCGAGCCGCTGCGCTGGTTCGCGTTCCTGCTCGCGGTGGTCCTCGGCGCCCTCGTCAGCTTCGCGATCCGCTTCCTGGTGGCGCTCTCCGCGTTCTGGCTGATGGACGGCGCGGGCACCAGCCAGGTGGCGATGCTCGCGGGCACCTTCTTCTCCGGGATGCTGCTCCCGCTGAACGTCTTCCCGGGCGCGCTCGGCGAGTTCGCCCGCGCGCTGCCCTGGTCGGCGCTGCTCCAGGTGCCCGCCGACGTGTTCCTCGGCAAGCACACGGGCGTGGACCTGCTGCGGACGTACGCCTTCCAGATCGGCTGGGCCGCGGCGCTGCTCACGACCGGGCGGCTGCTGCAGACCGTGGCCACGCGGCGGGTGGTGGTCCAGGGTGGCTGATCCGACCCGGGCGGGGGAGAACCGTACGCGAGCGGGGGAGGGCCCTACGCGGGTGCGGGAGGACCGTACGCAGGCGGGGGAAGGTCTTGCGCAGGTGCGGGACGGGCTGCGGGCCTACCGGCTGATCTCCGCCATGTGGATCCGCTCCCTCATGGCCTACCGGCTGTCCTTCGTGATGACCGCGTTCGGCAACTTCGCCGTGACCGCCTTCGACTTCGTGGCGATCTTGCTGATGTTCTCCCGGGTCGACCGGCTCGGCGGCTACTCGCTCTCCGAGATCGCCCTCCTGTACGGCGCCACGTGCACCTCCTTCGGGCTCGCCGACCTCGCCCTCGGCTCCATGGACCGGCTCGGCAGGCGGGTGCGGGACGGCACGCTCGACACGCTCCTGGTGCGGCCCGCCCCGGTGATCGCGCAGGTCGCCGCCGACCGCTTCGGGCTGCACCGCGTCGGGCGGCTGCTGCAGGGCGCGCTCGTCCTGGGGTACGCGCTCGTGGTCCTGGACATCGGCTGGACCCCGCTGAAGGTGCTGATGATCCCGCTGATGCTGCTCTGCGGCGCGGGCATCTTCGCGGCCGTGTTCGTGGCGGGCGCCGCCTTCCAGTTCGCGGCGCGGGACGCGGCCGAGGTGCAGAACGCCTTCACGTACGGCGGCACCACGCTGCTCCAGTTCCCGCCGACCGTCTTCGCCAAGGACCTGGTGCGCGGCGTCACCTTCATCCTGCCGCTGGCCTTCGTGAACTGGCTGCCCGCGCTGTACGTCCTGGGGCGGCCCTATCCGCTGGACCTGCCGACCTGGGTGGCGTTCGCGCCGCCGCTGGTGGCCGCCCTTCTTCTCGCACTCGCGGGCCTCGCCTGGCGCACGGGCCTTCGTTCGTATCGCAGTACAGGGAGCTGAACTTCCGTGGAACCGGACCTCATTGAGCTGGACGGCGTCGAGAAGGTTTTCGACGTCACCAAGAAGACCGGCTTCATGCGGCGCGAGAAGCACGAGGTGCGCGCCGTCGACGGCATCACCTTCACCGTGCCGCGCGGCGAGATGGTCGGCTACATCGGCCCGAACGGCGCGGGCAAGTCGACGACGATCAAGATGCTGACGGGCATCCTGACGCCCAGCGGCGGCCGGCTGCGGGTCGCGGGAATCGACCCCTCCCGCGAGCGCACCCGCCTCACACGGCGCATCGGCGTGGTCTTCGGGCAGCGCACCACGCTGTGGTGGGACCTGCCGCTGATCGACTCGTACCGCCTGATGCACCGCATGTACCGCATCCCGGACGCCCGCTTCAAGGAGAACCTCGACCGGTGCGTGGAACTCCTGGAGCTGGGCGCTCTGTTGGACGTCCCCGTGCGCCAGCTCTCGCTCGGCCAGCGGATGCGCGGTGACATCGCGGCGGCGCTCCTGCACGATCCGGAGGTGCTGTATCTGGACGAGCCGACGATCGGTCTCGACGTGATCAGCAAGGCCAAGGTGCGAGGGTTCCTGCGGGACTTGAACGAGCAGGCGGGTACGACGGTCCTGCTCACCACGCATGACCTCACCGACATCGAGCAGCTCTGCAAGCGGGTGATGGTCATCGACCACGGGCGTCTGATGTACGACGGCGCGCTGGCCGGGCTGCACGAGGTGGGCGAGAGCGAGCGCACCCTGGTCGTCGACCTGGAGCGTGAACTGCCGCCCATCGAGGTGGAGTCGGCGCGGGTGGTGAAGGTGGAGGGCCCGCGGCAGTGGCTCGCCTTCCCCGCGGCGGAGTCGGCGGCTCCGCTCGTGGCCCGGGTCGCGGCCCGCTATCCGATGGTCGACCTCTCGGTCAGGGAACCCGACATCGAGGCCGTCATCGCCAAGATGTACGCGGAGAAGGCGACCTCGTAGGCTGCTTCGTATGACCGACGAGCAGCCTCATCTTCCGGACCTGCGGGCCGCCGACGCCGACCGCGAGCGCGTCGCCGAACGACTCCGTGACGCCGTGGCCGAGGGCCGCCTCGACATGGAGGAGTTCGAGGAGCGCCTGGACGCGACGTACAAGGCGCGTACGTACGGCGAGCTGGAGCCGATCACGCGGGACCTGCCGGCGGCGGGCACCAAGGTGTCCATGGTGAAGGGCCCGGTGAGCGACGACCCCGCCGCCATCGACTGGTCCGAGCGGATGGTGAGCGGCGAACCCACCTCGAAGCTCGGCTTCGCCTTCTGGGGCGGGTTCGGTCGCAAGGGCGGCTGGGTGGTCGGCCGGCAGTTCGACGGGTTCGCGATGTGGGGCGGCGGTGAGATCGACCTGCGCGAGGCGCGGTTCACGGAGCGCGACGTGGAGATCCGCTGCTGGACCATCATGGGCGGCATCCAGGTCATCGTGCCGCCCGAGATGAACGTCCTGGTCAAGGGCTTCGGCTTCATGGGCGGCTTCGACGACAAGGCGACCGGGGAGGGCACTCCCGGTTCGCCTCGCGTGGTCGTCAAGGGCTTCGCCCTGATGGGCGGCGTCGGCGTGGACCGCAAGATCCGCCGGGTCGAGAAGCTGCGCCTGAAGGAGGAGCGGCGCCGCGAGCGTCTTGCGAGGCGCGAGGAGCGGCGCGCGGCGCAGTTGGAGCGCGGGGACAAGGTCAAGGACAAGGATCGCCGGCGGCGCCACGGGGAGCTCCACCGCGGGTCGGACTCCTCGCATCCGGCGGCGGGGGAGTACGGCGCCGGGGGCGGCGAATAGCGCCGCCCACGGCGGTGGGGGCTACAGCTCGGCAGCGGCGGAGCTCCGCAGGTGCGCCAGGTTGAACGTCTCGGCCATCTTGCGGTAGCCCAGGTCGCTCGGGTGCAGATGGTCGCCCGAGTCGTACGCGCCGCGCAGCTTGCGGGGGTCGTACGGATCGCGCAGCGCCCGGTCGAAGTCGACGAACTCGTCGAAGACCTTGCCGTCGCGGATCTCTTCGTTCACCGCTTGGCGCACGTTCTCCAGGCTCGGCTCGTACCCCCGGTGGCCGCCGAACGGCATCAGGGTCGCCCCGACGACCCGCAGCCCGCGCGTGTGCGCCTGGCGCGTCAGCTCGCGCAGGCCCTCCACGATGCGGTCGGGGTTGTTCTGGTGCGGGTTGCGCAGGATGTCGTTCACGCCGAGCGCGACGACGACGGCCTTGACGCCTGTCCGGTCGAGCACGTCGCGGTCGAAGCGCGAGAGTCCGCTCGGGTTGTCCGCGGGAGTGCCGTTGCCGTCCGACAGGACGCGGTTGCCGCTGATCCCCTCGTTCACGACGCCGTAGCGCGGGGCGCCCGACTCGTCGCGCAGGCGGTCGGCGAGGATGTCGGTCCAGCGGGCGTTGGCGCCCACCGTGGAGGAGATGCCGTCGGTGAGCGAGTCGCCGAAGACGACGACGGTGCCGTCCGCCTCGTTGCTCAGGACGTCCACGGCCGTGAGGTAGCGCCAGGAGGTGCTCTGCTGGGTGTACGCGGCGCCGTTCGGGTCCTCCGTGCGGTCGCCCTCGGCGACGTAGCTGACCTGGCGGGCGTGCGGGTGGAAGGTGACGGGGCCCGACGGGGTCGGCGAGTACGTGGAGACCAGGAGGTCACCGTCGTGCGGCACGCGCAGCCGGACCGCGTCGCTCATGACCTGCTGGCCCGCGGGGATCACCACGGAGGTGTTGCCGTTGAAGGCGAGGCGGCGCAGGGTGCCCGGTGCGGCCGCCGGGTTGTTCGAGCCCACGGCGACGGCGATGGAGGCGTGGGTGATGCTCAGCGGCTGCTGCCCGTACAGGTTCGACAGGGTGATGCGGACGCTGTCGCCGCCGACGCTGGTGTGCACGACATTGCGGATGGAGCGGCCCGCGAAGCCGTTGCGGTGCGTGTTTGGTTCGGCTGCCGCGGGGGATGCGGCCCAGGAGCCGACCCAGGTGCCTGCCGAGGCGGGCGCCGCGGAGTTGCGCGGGCCGCGGGGCCCGGCGCTGATGGTGTCCTGAGATCCGTCGTCGGTGGATACACCGAGGTATATGGCGGCGGAAATCACCACTATTACCGCGAGGACCGCGGCAAGCAGGGCATAACCGTGACGCTTGGTCATGCTGGCTGTGTCTCCTCGAGCAGGGGGAGCCTGATCGAGGCTCCGATGTGATCACCCCATGATGCGTCATGGGCCGCGAGGCGGCCGACACTGCCCCCCTCCGTCCATTGAGACGCCGGGAACTTGTGGTTCGTTCCAGGAGTCGGTCAGGAAGGGACGCAGAGCGGCGGGGACAATACGTACGAGGACGCCGCGAACCACGCGAACGGGTCAGGTGGAGTGAGTGGAACGTACGAATCGTTCAATTCCGGAGGATGCGTCCGAAGGGGTTGCTGCCGGGCAGCATTCCCGTGAGCGCCGCCCTTCAAGCGGCGCCCTGAAGGGCTCCGGAACGAGCGGGGGGTCCGGTGTGGGCGGGGGTGGCGCCGCTCCCGGTGGGGGCGGCTTCACGTACAGCCCCGCCGACGAGGAGAAGCGGCGCGGCGTCCGCCGGATGAAGATCACCGCGACGGGCCTCCTCGTCTTCGTCGCGCTCGTCTACGTCCTCGCCAAGTGGGCCCAGAACTCCGGTGCCGGCGCCTGGGCGGGCTATGTCGCCGCGGCGGCCGAGGCCGGCATGGTCGGTGCGCTCGCCGACTGGTTCGCCGTCACGGCGCTCTTCCGCCACCCGCTGGGCCTGCCCATCCCGCACACGGCGATCATTCCGAACAAGAAGGACCAACTGGGGGCCTCCCTCGGTGACTTCGTGGGCGAGAACTTCCTCTCGTCCGACGTCGTACGGGGCAGGCTGCGCGCGGTGGGCATCGGCAGCCGCCTCGGCACCTGGCTCGCGGACCCCGACCACGCCGATCGGGTGACCGCCGAACTGGCCACGGCCCTGCGCGGCGCCCTGACGGTCCTGCGCGACTCCGACGTCCAGGCGGTCGTCGGCGAGGCCATCACACGCCGCGCCGACGCCCAGGAGATCGCCCCCGGCATCGGCAAGATGCTGGAGAAGATCGTCGCGGACGGCGGCCACAAGCGGGTCGTCGACCTGATCTGCGTACGCGCCCACGACTGGCTGGTCGAGCACGACGCATCGGTCATGGACGCCGTGCAGGGCGGCGCCCCCGGCTGGACCCCGCGCTTCGTCGACAAGAAGGTCGGCGAGCGGGTCTACAAGGAACTGCTGCGCTTCCTCACCGAGATGCGGGACATGCCCGAGCACCCCGCGCGCGGAGCCGTCGACCGCTTCCTCGCGGACTTCGCCGCCGACCTGCAGTCCGACTCGGACACCCGCGAGCGCGTGGAGCGCCTCAAGCGTGAGGTGCTCGGCCGCGGCGAGGTGCAGGACCTGATCGCCTCCGCCTGGTCGGCGGTGCGCCAGATGATCGTGGCCGCCGCCGAGGACGAGCGCAGCGAGCTGCGCCTGCGGGTGCGGGCCGCGCTGCTCTCGCTGGGCGCGCGGATGGCGACGGACGGGCGGCTGCAGCAGAAGGTCGACGGCTGGGTCGAGGGCGCCGCGGTGTACGTGGTGACGACGTACCGCGACGAGATCACCTCCCTCATCACCGACACGGTGGCGGGCTGGGACGCCGAGCACACGTCGAAGAAGATCGAGGCCCACATCGGCCGCGACCTGCAGTTCATCCGGATCAACGGCACGGTGGTGGGGGCGCTGGCGGGGCTCGCGATCTATTCGGCGTCGCGGCTGCTGGGGGCGTAGGGGCGACGGGCCGAGGCGGGGGGCCTTCCGGCGGCTCAGCGCGCGTGAGGGAGCCTTTGCCGGGCACTCTGGAGGAGCTCTTTCGACGCAGAGAGGGCCGTCGCCCGAGCTGCGGGGGCCGCGGGCATCCGTGGGAGCCGCGGGAGCAGCAGCCCGGCGACGTGGGAGCAGCGGAAGGAGCCGCCCGCCATGACCGCGTCGTCCACGCCCGCAGCGCCAACCCCGCCGGACCGGCAGGGCCCGCACCCCGAAGGCACCGTCACCACGGCCGTGCCCGCCCGCCTGGACCGGCTGCCCTGGTCCCGCTGGCACTGGATGATCGTGATCGGCCTCGGCACGGTCTGGATCCTCGACGGCCTGGAAGTCACCACCGTCGGCAACATCGCGAGCCGTCTCTCCGAGGAGGGCAGCGGCCTCGCCATCAGCTCCGCCCAGGTGACCGGCACCGCGGCGGCCCTGTACGTGGCGGGAGCCTGCGCGGGGGCCCTCTTCTTCGGGCGCCTCACCGACAAGTACGGCCGGAAAAAGCTCTTCATGGTCACCCTCGCGGTGTACCTCGGCGCCACCGCCCTCACCGCGCTCTCCTTCGACGCCTGGTGGTTCTTCCTCTTCCGGTTCCTCACCGGCTTCGGCATCGGCGGTGAGTACGCGGCCATCAACTCGGCCATCGACGAACTCATCCCGTCCAAGTACCGCGGACGCGTGGACCTGATCATCAACGGCAGCTACTGGCTGGGCGCGATCGGCGGTTCGCTGCTCTCGGTCGTCATGCTGAACACCAGCATCTTTCCCAAGGACCTCGGCTGGCGGCTCACCTTCGCCCTCGGGGTCGTCCTCGGCCTGGTGATCCTGCTCGTGCGCCGCCATGTGCCGGAGAGCCCGCGCTGGCAGTTGATCCACGGCCGCGGCGAGAAGGCGGAGGCCCTCGTCACGTCGGTGGAGCGGGAGATCGAGGAGGAGAAGGGCGAGCGCCTGCCGCCGCCCGAGCGCGAGATCACCATCCACCAGCGCAAGAGCATCGGCTTCGGCCTCATCGCCAAGACCGTCTTTCGCGACTATCCCAGGCGCGCGGTCCTGGGCCTCTCCCTCTTCATCGGCCAGGCGTTCCTCTACAACGCGATCACCTTCGGCTTCGGCGCGATCCTCACCAAGTTCTTCGACGTCCCGTCGGGCAGCACGGGGTACTACTTCGCCGTCATCGCCGCGGGCAACTTCCTGGGCCCGCTCTTCCTCGGCAAGCTCTTCGACACGGTGGGCCGCCGGATCATGATCTCGTCGACGTACATCGTCTCGGGCGTCCTGCTCTTCGGCACCGCCTGGCTCTTCGACCGTGGTTCGCTCAGCGCGGCGACGCTCACGGCGTGCTGGTGCGTGGTGCTGTTCTTCGCGTCGGCGGGTGCGAGCAGCGCCTACCTCACGGTGTCCGAGATCTTCCCCATGGAGACCAGGGCCATGGCGATCGCGTTCTTCTACGCCATCGGTACGGCGGCCGGCGGCATCAGCGGCCCGCTGATCTTCGCCAAGCTGACCGAGTCGGGCGTCGTCGGCGACACGGTCCTCGCCTTCCAGATCGGCGCGGGCCTGATGTGCGCGGCGGGGCTTGTCGCGGCGGTGCTCGCGGTGAAGGCGGAGCGGCGGTCCCTGGAGGACATCGCGAGCCCGCTGTCGGAGGTGAAGGCGGAGGGGTAGGCGATGGCGGAGGCGCAGTTGGAGCCGGATGGGAGGATCCGGGCATGAGCGGAGAGGGAGTTGAGGACGAGCCGGAGGGCCCGCACCGGGTGGCGGTCCTCATCAGGGACGGCGTACTGCCCATGGAACTCGGCCTGGTCCACCAGCTGTTCGGCAACGCACGCTCGCCGCGGGGCGCACGCCTCTACGAACTGAAGACCTGCGCCCTGACACCCGGCAGGATCCGCACGGACGCCGACTTCCCCGTCCACGCCGAGCACGGCCCCGAAGCGGTGGCCGCCGCGGACACGGTGATCATCCCGGCGTCGCACGAGCAGGACGAGTCGCTGAGGCCGGGCGGACTCCCACCCGCCCTGGCGAAGACGCTCGAGTCCGCCACCGGCGCCCGTACCGCCTCCATCTGCACCGGTGCCTTCGTCCTCGCGGCAGCGGGCCTCCTGGACGGCCGCAGGGCGACGACGCACTGGCTTTCGGCGGACCTCTTCGCCCGCACGTTCCCGACGGTGAAGGTGGACCCGGAGGTGCTGTACGTGGACGAGGGCCCGGTCCTCAGCTCCGCGGGCGAGGCGGCGGGCATCGACCTCTGCCTGCACATGATCCGGGGCGACCACGGCGCGGCGGTGGCGGCGGACGTGGCCCGCCGCACCGTCGTACCCCCGCACCGCGAGGGCGGCCAGGCCCAGTACATCCGCCGCCCGGTGGCGGAGCCGCGGCTGACGTCGACGGGCCGGGCGAGGGAGTGGGCCCAGACGCGCCTCGCCGAACATCTGACGCTGGCGGAGCTGGCCGAGCAGGAGTCCATGAGCGTGCGCACCTTCAGCCGCCGCTTCCGCGAGGAGACGGGCCTGACGCCGATGCAGTGGCTGACCCAGCGCCGCGTGGACCGGGCGCGCGAGCTCCTGGAGGAGACGGACCACACGGTCGACCGCATCGCGGCGGAGGCGGGCTTCGGCACGGGCGCGTCGCTGAGGCAGCACTTCCAGGCGGGGTTGGGGGTGTCGCCGGGGGCGTACAGGATGACGTTCAGGGGGCGTGCCGGATGACCCTCCGAGGACGTGCCGGGTGACGCTCCGGGGGGTGGTCCTCAGTCGCACGGGGCCCGGTCTGAGTACGCGTACTCTGTCGCACCCGTGGGGAGGTCGGCAGGCTCGTACCCATGACGGCAAAGTCGATGAAGTTGATGCACATGAGTCCGCGTGACACAGGTCGGCGCGTGGGCCCGCGCCACGACCTGGGCCCCATGAACCCGCGGAACCTGTTGACGTCCCTGCCCGGCAGCCCGCCCCTGCGGCGCTGGACGACGCGCGCGCTGGGCGCGGCCCTCGCGGCAGCGGCGTACCTCGTCTGTCTGCCCTGGGACCTGCGCAACCGCCCCGAGACACCCGGCGCGATCAACGAGACGTCACCGGTGACGGCGCTCGGCGTCACTGCCCTGACCGTGTCGATGCTGTCCCTGGCGGGCTACTTCGGCTTCCGGGACCGCCTCGGGTGGGCGCTGCTGCTTGTGGCGGCCCCGCCGGCGGTGCTGATGTTCGTCTCCTTCGACAGCCACCCGGCGCCGGACGCGGCGCCGTGGCCGCTGGCGTGGGGGTTCTTCGTGCTGGTCATGGGGGCCGGGGTGCTCGCGGTGGCGGGGTTCGCGCGCTTGTTCAGGGGCAGCGAGAACTGAGTACGGCCGGGCGGCCTGGGTGGGGTCGAATGGCCGCCTCCGCGGTGTCAGCCGACCGTCTGCCGCTTGCGATCGGCGAGCATCCACGAGGCGAGCCCCACACCCCCCGCGACCCCGAAGACCGCGGGCCAGGCCCCGACCTTCTTGGCGAGCGGATGGGACCCGGCGAAGGCGGCGACGTACGTGGCACTGAGCGCGGCGGCGGTCCTGCCGCCCGCTGCGGCACGCCACTGCTGAGCGGCGGCGGCACCCGCGGCGGCGAGGACGAGGCCACCGAGGGGCCGCTTCTTGGTCCAGCGAGCGACGGCGTACCCGCCGACGAGCCCACTGGCGGCCACTGCTGCTGCCGGTACCTTCGCCATACCTGCCTCGCTTCCACGGCTTCCAGCCGAATACGAATACGAATACGAATACGACCATCGACATGTCCGTACGTCCCTCGACATGTCCGTGGCCGAGGCTAACGCGCCGCCAGGAAGCCTTGCGGCGAGGGGGTCTGCCCCGCGTAGGTTGGTGAGGGTGCGCGCTGCGTCCGAGCGGCGCGATCGAAGGCGCACCGACGAGGGACCGATAGTAAAGATGACCGCGCGACCCACTCCTGACCATCGCACCCATAGCACAGACCGCACCGACCGCATCCGAACCGCCCTGGTCATCGGGGGCGGCATAGCGGGCCCGGTCGCGGCGATGGCCCTGCACAAGGCGGGCATCGAGGCGACGGTGTACGAGGCGTACGACTCCACGCCGAGGAGCGGGGGTTCTGGACTCGGGGGTTCTGGACGCGGGGGTTCGGGACGCGGCGAGGGAATGACGATCGCCCCGAACGGCCAGCAGGCGCTGGAGGCGATCGACGCGGCGCGGACGGTGAGCGCCATCGGCACCCCGGTGACGGCGCTGAGCCTGCGCAGCTGGACGGGAAGAGACCTGGCCCAACTCGCCCCGCCCGCCGACCTCCCCACCACGCGCTTCGTCTGGCGCGCGGAGCTGCACGAGGCGATCGCGAAGGAAGCGGCGCGTCGCGGAGTCGTCTCGCACAGGGGCAAACGCCTGCTGGACGCGACCGACACAGGCACGGGAGTGACGGCGCGCTTCTCGGACGGTTCACTGGCGAGGGCGGACGTCCTGATCGGCGCGGACGGCTTGCATTCGACCGTGCGGAAGCTGATCGATCCGTCCACGCCGAAGCCGCACTACGCGGGAGTGCTCACGTTCACGGCTCACGTACAGAAGACGGAACTCCCTTCGACGCAGGGGGTGATGTACATGTGCTTCGGCAAGAGGGCGTACTTCGGCTACCAGATCTTCGACGACGGGACGGCGGCCTGGTCCGCGAACCTGCCGCACCGCGAGCCGATGACGACGGCGGAGGCGCGGGCGGTGGGCGAGGGGCAGTGGCTGCAACGCCTGGGCGAGGCGTTCGCGGACGACCGGACGGCGGCACCGGACCTCTTGGCGGACACGGGCCCGGCGGACCTGCTGATCACGGGCCCCACGGAAACGATGCCTCCCGTCCCCGCCTGGAGCAGGGGCCGAATGATCCTGATCGGCGACGCGGCCCACGCAACGCCGGCGACATCGGGCCAGGGAGCGTCGCTGGCCACGGAGAGCGCGGTGGAACTGGCCCGCTGCCTGCGGGACTTGCCCCCGGGCAAGGCCTTCAAGGCGTACGAGTCCCTGCGCCGCCCCAGGGTGGACCGCATCCTGAAACACACGACGGCCACGACGACGGCCACCTCGGCAGCGGCCCGCACGGCCACGCCCAAGCCGGCGGGGCCGCTGAGCCGGGTACTGCGGGACGCGGTGCTGCCGGTGGCGACGAAGGTGGGCGGGGGCGGGGGCGCCGTGTGGGGAGCGTGGCAGTTCGAGCACCGGATCGACTGGGACGAGCGGGTCGAGTAGACGGGTCACTCGGCAGTCACGGGCTCCCAAGGGCGGGCGGCGGCTGTCCGGGTGAATTGCGGCGGGGCAGGTCTGTGGAGTCGGGGTATCGGGGAGAACTGGACACACCCCATGATCACGACCGCGCCACGCCATGCGCACCCGTGACCACGTACCTGAAAGGGAACCCATGCGTATTCGTACCGCCTTCGCTGTCACCGCCCTCACCGCCGCTGCAGTATTGGGCGCCAGCGGCACCGCCCTCGCCGACAACGACGACGACCTGCGGGGCGGCTTCGCCTACGAGAACCTCGGTGGCCACGACGGAATCACCGGTGCCGCCGGTCACTTCGAGAGCGACGACAACGGCCACGACAACGGCTACGACAACGGCCATGACGACGACCTGCGGGGCGGCTTCACCTACGAGAACCTCGGTGGCCACGACGGGATCACCAAGGCCACCGGTTACTGCGAGGGCAACGACGACAACGGCCACGACGACAACGGCCACGACGACAACGGCGACGACTAGTTCGCCAGCACCAACTACTGACGGCACCCCTCCACGGCCAGGCGTCTCGGGCGCGGGGCCGTTCGGGGGTGGCTGGGGCTGAATCCGCCCGCTGCCCCCGAAGGGTGCACAGGTGCGAACTGAACACAGAGCACCATCCCGAAGGGGGCCCGCCAGCAGCGGGCCCCCTTCGTCAATGCAGGCCCTGCGTCCGCAACGCCTCGATGAAACGGGACCACGTGGACGGGCTTACGGCCAGGTGGGGGAGTTCGGGGTTCTTGGAGTCACGTACCCGAGTAGAGCCGGAAGTGAACGCTGCCTCGACGCACTCGGTGCCGCTTCCCCCGCTGTAGGAGGACTTGAACCAGTCGAGCCGCTGCTCGTGACCCATCAGAGTTCCCTCAGTGTTCGACGGATGGTCTCTGTGGATGCTGCCAGATCCAGGGCTTGGGCGCGGAGATAATCGAACGCTACGGTGTAGCGATCAAGCTCCGGCTGCTTCTCCATGAAGAGTCCGCCGCCCAGGATGTCCACGTACACCACGTCCAACTCCGGCGCCGGGCCGCGCAGTACGACGAAGCTACCTACGGCTGCCGCGTGGGCACCTGCCGCGAACGGCAGTATCTGCAAGGTCACATGGGGAGACCCCGCCATATCCAGCAATTGTCGAAGCTGCTCCCGCATCACGTCCTTGCCGCCGACACAACGACGAACAACGGCCTCGTCGACGATGGCCCAAATATGAGGTGGCTCATCACGGGTTAGGAGTTCTTGCCGTTTCATGCGGATGTCCACCATGTGCTGCACCTCCCGCTCCTCGCAGCGCATTTCGGAGGCACGGTGTACGGCTTCGGCGTATGCGCGGGTCTGGAGTAGACCGGGGACGTACATGCAGGCGTAGTGATCCTCTCGGATCACCTCGTCCTCCAGGGTGAGCATCAGGTTCATGGACTCGGGAACAGGGTCGGCCAGGGACCGCCACCACCCTTGGATCTTGGCACCTTTGGCGAGCTCGACCAGAGCTTTGCGCTCATCATCGGTTGTGCCGTACTCACGGCATAGGGCGTCGACCGCAGGCCACTTGACGGTTCCTTCCTTGGTCTCGTAGCGGCTGAGTGTCGCCTTGGAGATGCCGACCCGCGCGCCTGCCTCTTCGAGAGTCAGCCCCTTGCGCTCGCGGAGACGGCGAAGGTCCGCGCCGAGTTGGCGACGGCGCGTAGTTGGTCCAACTGGCATGATTCGGCCCTCCGTATTGATCGGAACGAGCGTGCCCGCGTGGCGGGACCTGGGCAAGGTCGCGTGCGCCGGGGGCGTGCGGCCCAGCCCCGTGCTCCTCGAAGCTGCCTCGAAATCCGTTCTGAGAGTTCCATTTTGGAACTTCCACTGCAACTCTGAGTGATGGAGCGGATGCATAAGGCGACGCTCGAAGGTCAGAAGGGAGCTGCAGGCCCATGGACGGACTGGTCAGTGAAGCGCCGCGCACCGCATGGGAGTTGAAGTGTGTTGCGGAGCCTGAGGGGGTGGCGGCTCTGCGTCGCATCATTCGACTGCACCTCGTCCAGTGGGGGCTGCCTCACGTGGTCGATAATGCGCAACTGTGTGTGAGCGAGCTCGTCACGAATGTGATCGACCACGTGGGAGTCGGCACGCCGACGGTTCTTGGCCTCTCGATGCGCGGAAGCCATGTGCGCATCGAGCTCCGAGATCCGGATCCGCGGGCCTTGCCCGCTCTTGTCGCCGCGGAGCGGGATGCGGAAGGCGGACGAGGAATGGCCATCGTCAATGAGGTGGCCGAGCGGTGGGGGGTCCTGCCCGAGGCAGACTCGAAGGTTACGTGGTGTGAGCTGGCTGCGGGCGGTGAGGCGAACACGGCTGTGCGAGACCAACGGTGACGTTCAGTCAGATCGATCACCTCATGGTGAAGAATCGGTCAACTTTCGACGTGACAGCATCGGAGACGACCGCTCGCGTTCCACGATGGCTGAGTGGAAAGTGAACGAGGGATAGGTCATATAGCCGGTGTCGCACCTGGAGCGATTTTTCATCGCCGTGCAGACGTCTTGCGAGCGAAACTGCACGGTGACCAACAGCGAGGGATCTCCACGCTGCGGGATCCGGACGGCAGCAGGGTTGCTGACGCCATTGTCCTGAATGGTGGTTACGAAGACGACGAGGACCACTGGACTTGGGTGCGCTACACGGGTGCTTCACCTGACAAGGACCGCGACACGCTGACGAAGAAGCTCCTACGGAGTCAGTCGTGGTCATATGCCGACAATGCGGCCCTCAAACTGAGCCACGAGCGCAAGCATCCCGTTCGGATCGTCCGTGGCTACAAGGGGGATGAGCGATACTCCCTGCGCGATCACTACAGATACGACGGCTTGTATGAGATCGCCGTAGTGCGTACGGCCACGTCCAAATCACCTGCGCCTGACGGCACCGACATCCTGATCTGTCAGTTCGACCTGCACCGGCTCCCTGATTCGCAGCAGCAGGTAACTCAGGTGGAGAAGCGGATCGCCGAGCTTTTGGAGCAAGGGGAGCTTGACGGCGACGATGTCGAGAAGATTCCAGAGACCCGCACCACGCAGGTGCAGCGTCTGGTGCGCGATGCGGCAGCGGCGCGGCGCATAAAGGATCTCTATGACGGTCGTTGTCAGGCATGCAACGTTCGTCTGGTGGGCCCGGATGGCAAGCCTTACAGCGAAGGCGCTCACATAAAGCCACTTGGTAATCCGCATGGAGGGCCAGATGTCGAGCGAAACATCCTCTGCCTCTGCCCTAACTGCCATGTTCGTCTTGATCTCGGCAGCATCCTCATAGAGGACGACTGGTCGATCGTCGTGCGCAGCGGAGGGGAAGGAGCGAGCGTGCTCCCGAAACTGACTGTGAAGAGGGAGCATCGGGTGCACCTCGACTATGTCCGCTATCACCGCAAGTGGTGGCGTAACGGGAGCAAGTATTAGCTAGCCCGTCGTTGGGGCCTACCTGGGCTGTCTCCTGGCAGGCCCCGGCATGGTTAAGGAGTTCCACTCCCGTGGCACTCCCCATAGCTCCGCCCCGACCCACACCAACACCCCGCCCCCGCCTCCGGCGGCCACCCCACAGCCCGCCCTCGCGCCGCCAGCGTCGTCGCGTACTGCGGTAGCAGCGACACGTCCGTCGGCTGCGTGCCCTCCGAGGCCGCGAAGGCCTCGTACGACGGGACCGTGCCTGTGACGATGCCCAGGTTGGGGGTGCCGGAGGCTGAGAGTTCCCTCAGGGAGGACTCTATGGTCGACAAGTGGGCCTCGTGGGACGGGTATTCCGATTCCAGGGCCGGGTACGCCGTCAGGAGTTCCGTCAGTTCCGTTGTCGGCCAGTGCAGGACCGCCACCGGGAACGGGCGCGACAGGGCCTCCCTGTACGAGCCCAGCTCCGCCTGGATTCGGGAGATCTCCGCGCGGAGTTCCGCCGGGTTGTCCGAGCCCAGGGACCAGAGTCGTTTGGGGTCGTGCAGTTCGTCCAGGGGGACGGGGGATGACGAGACCTCGTCCGCCAGCGCGTCCCACGCGTCGTGCTCCGCGCCCAGCAGGCGCCGCACCCTGTGGCGGCCGAACAGCAGTGGGCGTTGCTCGTACGACGGAGCGCCACCGGAGCCGCCGGGCGGGAGCAGGAGGTCCAGTGCCTCTGTGAAGGTTTCCTGCGCCTGCGCCAGCTCGTCGTGGGCCTCCAGCGACTCCGCCACGATCACCCAGGGGGCCGGGTCGCGGGGCGCCGCCGCCCGGACTCCGTCGATGATCGCCCTTGCTTCCGCCTCGTGGCCGTACTCCCAGAGGTTCGACGCCTTCAAGGCTCGGATGAGGGTCGGGGCCGACGCCGGGTGAGGGGCGTCCGGCGTGAGCAGGCGGTCGTAGAGCGTGGTCGCGCGGTCGCGTTCGCCCGCCAGCTCCAGGTGGGCCGCGGCCTGGAGCAGCAGGTGCTCGGTGTCCTCGGGATACAAGCCGGCGGTCCGCTCCAGGCGCTCGGCTTCGGCGATGTGGTCGGCAGGCGTGTCGGGGCGCATACGGGACACCGTACTGCCGACAGGGGGCGTTACAGCAGGGTTGTCGTGCCGATAGGCGATATGCGGATATGCGGAGGCACGGATACGCGGAGACGCGGTGGGTGCGGAGACGCCGTGGGTACTGCGTTGGCGCCTTGCCATGGTTACTTCGCCGGGTCGGCTTTATCGTGCGGGCTGCCGGGAGAGGGGTGGTAGCCGTGCGGGAACGGGTTCCTGTTGTCGTGCAGGGGCGAAGTGCTGGGGGCAGGACTGGGCGAAGGACTGGGCGAAGGACGCGGAAGAGTCCCCTCGTGCGTGCGGTGTGGGGTGGCGCCGAAGCCGCCGTCACCTGCGGGCTTGTGTTGTTGCTTCTCGTCGCCCATCAGCTCTGGTGGACCAACCGCCAGGCCCGCGAAGGCGCCGAGCGTCAGGTCCAGGCCCTTGAGCGGGAGTGGGGGAGCCCTTCCGCGACCCGTACTTCCAGCCCCCCGGGCGCCGCTGCCGAGTCCGAGTCCGGCTCTGACCCTGGCTCCGGCCGCGAGTCGCCCGCCGCCTCAGGGGGTGACAAACCCTCCTCGCAGCTCTCCGACCGCCGCCGGCAGACCGCCCACGCCCCCACCCCACGCTGGGACCAGGCCTACGCCGTCCTCCGTATACCCCGCATCGGAATCCGCGTGCCCGTCGCCGAGGGGGTGAGCAAGAACGGCGTACTCAATAAGGGATACGTCGGGCATTATCCGCGTACCGCCCAGCCCGGTCGGGCCGGGAACTTCGCTCTCGCCGGGCATCGCAACACCCACGGCGAGCCCTTCCGCCGCATCGATCGGCTGCGGGGCGGGGACGAGCTCATCGTCGAGACGGAAGAGGCCACGTATACGTACGTCGTCGGCAAGACCCTGGCCCAGACCTCCGCCCACGACAGCCAGGTCATCGCCCCCGTGCCCCGCAGCCAAGTCAGGGCCGGGCGCGGGTACAGCGCTCCCGGCTACTACATCACCCTCACCACCTGCACCCCCGAGTACACCTCCAAGTACCGGCTCGTCGTGTGGGGGAAGCTGCAGTCCATGCGGCCCCGGTAGGGCGACCCCTACGGTCGTCCGGACCCATCCTGTATAACGGCAGTACGCGATACAGCGGCGGCAGGAGCAGCTGGAGCCAGCAGCAGGAGAGGAGGGCCAGGTAGCGATGCAGGACGCGATCCGTAAGGGGAAAGCCGCCCTTCGCCCCACCGGTCTTCTCCTCTTCCTCCTCGTCGAGGTCGTTCTCCTCGACGCGAGCAGCCTCACCGCCGCCGTCGCGCTCGCCGCGACCGCCGCCGCGGGCTCCGCGCTCGCCGTCTGCTCGCTCATCGCCGCGCGTTGCGCTCTCCCCGTGCCCCGCACCCGGGTGCGTACCGCCATCCGCGACCGCGAGAAGCGCACGGCGTTCCTGCCGCAGCGCGATCCCGACGCCTCCGGGCGCAGGCGGCCCCGAGCACCGGGCCGTCTCGTCATGACGGCCGCGTAGGGAGCACGGGAACCCGACTCCTCCCTTCGTGGGCCGTCACGCCGAAAAGAGCATCTGCCCCTTTTCCTCGGCACGACGAGACCCCCGGAGGGCTCCTCCATGTCCGGTTTTCTGTCCGGCTTCGTATCCCTGTTCGCTGACCTGGTCGGCTCCCTCGCCGACCTGCTCGAACCTCTCTTCCACGCCTCCGCGACGGCCGCCGCCATCGTGCTCTTCACCGCGTGCGTACGACTCCTCGTCCACCCCTTGTCGCGAGCCTCGGCCCGCGGCCAGAAGGCGCGCGCCAAGCTCTCGCCGCAGATCGCCGAGCTGCGCAAGAAGCACGCCAAGAACCCCGAGAAGCTGCAGAAGGCGGTGCTTGAGCTGCACGCGGCGGAGAAGGTCTCGCCGCTCTCCGGGTGCCTGCCCAGCCTGTTCCAGCTTCCGGCGTTCTTCCTGCTCTACCACCTGTTCTCCAGCTCCAGCATCGGCGGCGAAGCCAACGCGCTGCTCAAGCACAAGCTCTTCGAGGCACCCCTCGGCGGGCGGTGGGCCGACGCGCTCGGTGACGGCGGGGTCTTCGGGGCGCAGGGGCTCGTCTATCTCGCGCTCTTCGCGATCGTGGCCGGCGTCGCGACCTTCAACTTCCGGCGTACGAAGGCGCAGATGGCCATGGCGGCGCCCGCGATCGGTGGCGGCGACGCCCAGCAGATGCCCGGCATGGGCGCCATGAGCACGATGACCAAGGTCATGCCGTTCATGTCGTTCATGACGCTGTTCACCGTCGCCTTCGTGCCGCTCGCCGCCGCGCTGTACGTCGTCACCAGCACGACCTGGAGCGCGGTCGAGCGGGCCTTCCTCTACCGCGACGTGCCGTACGGCGCCGGGGCGCTGGCTACTGCCGGGTAATGGTCCGGTCCGTGAACAGGGTCTTGCGGGATGGACGGTGACCTTGGAGGATCTTCCAAACCTCCGATGGCCGCAACCCATCGGCCTGGCCACGCGGGCGGTCACAGCAGACCGGCCGCGCTCGACCAAGGGAGATTGACCATGAAGCTGCTGCGAGTGGGTACGGCGGGGGCCGAGCGCCCGGCGCTGCTCGACGCCGAAGGCGCTCTGCGCGACCTGTCCGGGATCGTCACGGACATCGACGGGGCGCTGCTCGCCGACACGGCCGCCCTCGGCCGGGTCCGGGCCGCCGCTGAGTCGGGCGAGCTGCCCGTGCTCGACGCGCAGGGGCTGCGGGTCGGGCCGCCGGTGGGCCGGATCGGCAAGGTCGTGTGCATCGGGCTCAACTACCACGACCACGCGGCCGAGACCGGGGCCACGCCGCCCGCCGAACCCGTCATCTTCTTCAAGGCCGCGGACACGGTGGTCGGGCCCGACGACACCGTCCTCGTGCCGCGCAAGTCGGTCAAGACCGACTGGGAGGTCGAGCTCGCGATCGTCATCGGGCACACCGCGCGCTACCTGGAGTCCGACGAGGAGGCGCTCGCGCACGTCGCCGGGTACGCCGTCTCGCACGACGTCTCGGAGCGCGAGTTCCAGATCGAGCGCGGCGGCACCTGGGACAAGGGCAAGAACTGCGAGACGTTCAACCCGCTGGGCCCGTGGCTGGTGACGACGGACGAGGTCCCCGACCCGCAGGCGCTGTCCCTGAAGCTCTGGGTCAACGGCGAGCTGAAGCAGGACGGGACCACCGCCCAGCAGATCTTCCCGGTGGCCGAAGTGGTCCGCTACGTAAGCCAGTTCATGACCCTGTACCCCGGCGACGTCATCAACACCGGTACGCCGGCGGGTGTGGCCATGGGGCAGCCGGAGCCGAAGCCGTACCTGCGGGCCGGTGACGTGGTGGAGCTGGAGATCGAGGGGCTCGGCAGGCAGCGGCAGGAGTTCAAGGACGCGTGACTCCTTGGGGTGGGGGCGCCTTCGTTCTGTGAGGCACCCCCACCGGAGGGGCTAGTAGAAGCGCTCCAGGGCCTGCTCCAGCGCCTCCACCACCAGCGCGTGGTCCGCCGCCTGGGGGAGGCCCGACACCACCACCGTGCCGATCACGCCCGCGCCCCGCACCGCGATCGGGAACGCGCCGCCGTGTGCCGCGTACACGTCGGGGTCCAGGCGCGAGGACTCCTCGAAGGTCGTCCCCTTGGCGCGGAAACGCGTGCCGACCAGGAACGACGAGCAGCCGTAGCGCTCGACGACCCGGCGCTTGCGGGCGATCCAGGCATCGTTGTCCGGGGTGGAACCGGGCAGCGCCGCGTGGAAGAGCTGCTGGCCGCCGCGGGTGATGTCGATGGCCACCGGCGCCTGGCGCTCCCGGGCCAGCTCGACCAGGAGGCTGCCGAGCGCCCAGGCGTCGTCGTACGTGAAGTGGGGCAGAACCAGGCGGAGTTCCTGGGACTCCAGCTCGTCCACCGTCGGTGCGCTGGGCGTGGTCATACGACCACCGTCACACCGTCGCGGGCCGAGCGGCGCGCCGCCTCGAGGACGTCGAGGGCGGAGGCGGCATCATGCGCGGAGACCGGGTTCGGGCCGGTGCCACGCAGGGCCGACGTCACGGCCGCGTAGTACGCCGGATAGTCGCCCGGCAGCGTCCTGACCGGGTTGCCGCCGCCGGTCAGCGGGGACTCGCCGGAGCCGACACGGCCCCACAAGGACTCGGGCTCCTCGCCCCAACCACCGCCGCCCGTAGGGCGCTTGCCGTCGCGCAGTGCGGCTTCCTGCGGGTCGAGGCCGTACTTCACATAGCCCGCCGCCGAGCCGAGGGCGCGGAAGCGCGGGCCGAGCTGGGCGGTGGTGGCGCTCACGTACAGGTGCGAGCGGACGCCGCTCTCGTGCGTGATCGCGATGAACGTGTCGTCGTCGGCCTCGGCGCCGGGGCGGCGGACGTCGGACTCGGCGTACACCGACTTGGCGGGGCCGAACAGGACGAGCGCTTGGTCGACCACGTGGGACCCGAGGTCGTACAGCAGACCTCCGATCTCTTCGGGGTTCCCGGACTCGCGCCAGCCGCCCTTGGGGCGCGGACGCCACCGCTCGAAGCGGGACTCGAAGCGCCATACGTCGCCGAGCTCGCCGTCGGCGATGAGCTTCTGGAGAGTGCGGAAGTCGTTGTCCCAGCGGCGGTTCTGGAAGACGGAGAGGAGCAGGCCGCGGTCGTCGGCGAGTGCCGCGAGCTCGCGGGCCTCGGCGGCCGTGCCCGCGATCGGCTTGTCCACGACGACCGGGAGGCCCGCCTTGAGGGCGGCGGTCGCGAGCGCGACGTGCGTCTTGTTCGGGGACGCGATCACCACCAGGTCGAGCTCGTCCGCGCGGGCCCAGAGGTCGTCGGCCGAAGCGGCGAAGTTCAGTCCGTCACCGAACTCGGCGCGGGCCTGGGCCTGCCGCTCGGGGTTCGACGTGACGACCGTGTCGAGGACGAGGCCCTCGGTGGCGGCGATCAGCGGGGCGTGGAAGACGGAGCCCGCGAGGCCGTATCCGATGAGGGCTACGCGTAGAGGGGAGCCTGTGGAGCCCGTGGAGCCTGGGGAGCGTGTGCCAGTCATGCATTCCACTTAAGCAACGGTGTTGCCAAAGCGCAAGCGCGTACGACAATGGGAGGTGTGAACAGCACTGACACGAGGACTGAGGGCGGCAATGGCGGCAGGGCGAACGGTGGCGGCGCGCACGGCCGCGGCCCGAACGGCGGCAGGCCGGGCGCCGGAGTGAACCTGCCTGCGCTGCGCGGCCACAATGCCGCCCTTGTGCTCGACCTGCTGCGCACGGCGGGCGATGCGGGCATAAGCCGTCTCGAACTGGCCGAGCGTACGGGGCTCACACCGCAGGCCGTCAGCAAGATCACCGCGCGGTTGCGTACGGAGGGGCTCGCGGCGGAGGCGGGCCGCCGCGCGTCCACCGGGGGCAAGCCGCGCACGCTGCTGCGTCTCGTGCCGGACGCGGGCCACGCGATCGGCCTCCACCTGGACCGCGACGAGCTGACGGTGGTCCTCGCCGACCTGACGGGTCACGTGGTCGCCGAGCGCCGGGCGCCCCTGGATTTCGCCACCGGCGCGGAGGCGGTGGTGGACGCGGCGGTGGAGGTGGTGCGGAAGGTGGTGCGGGAGCCGGCCCGAGGGGCAGAGGCCGGTGTAAGCGCCTCGGCCGTCGCCGCCGGCCTGCTCGGCGTCGGGGTCGCGCTGCCCGGCCCGCTCGACCACTTTGCCGGGGTACTGCACCGCGTGACGGGGTTTCCCGCGTGGGACGGATTCCCGCTGCGGGACGCGTTCGCCGGGCGGCTCGGACTGCCGGTGGTCGTGGACAAGGACACGAACGCCGCGGCGCTGGGCCTCGCGCTGGGCGGGGCGGCGGAGTCCTTCGCGTATCTGCACCTCGGGACGGGCCTGGGCGCGGGACTCGTGCTGGGCGGAGGGATCTACCGAGGGGCGCGGACCGGGGCGGGCGAGTTCGGCCACCAGGTCATCCGCCTTGACGGCCCGCGGTGCGGGTGCGGCGAACGGGGCTGCGTCGAGGCGCTGTGCCTGGCGGCGGTGGCGCGGGGCGATCTGGACGAAGCGGCACGGGTCCTGGGGGTGGCGGCGGGGAATCTGGTCAGCCTGCTCGACATCGACCTCGTACTGCTCGGCGGCCGAGCGGTCCTTGCCGACGAGGAACGCTTCGTACGAGGGGTCGGCGCGGTCGTCACCGAACGCGTGAGGCGGGGCGGCGGGACGCAGGTGCCGGTAGTGGTGGCTCCCGGCGGCGACAGGGGCGTCGCGGAGGGCGCGGCCCAACTGGTGCTCGCCCCTCTCTTCGGCAGGGCGAGCGTGGCGTTTCCGGTGGGGCGGGGTTAGGGGGGCGGGGCCCCTCAAACGCCGGAGGGTCTGGATCTGGGGCCGCATCTGGGGCTGAACCTGCGATTCCCGAGTGGCTGAAGCTGCGGCTCTCCTCCCCGGAAACCCCGATTAACCGAAAGTCGGCTGATAGGGCGGACTTGCGGGGTCCAGTCGGGCGTACGGGGTTGTGGCGTGGCCGAGGAAGGCGGGGAGGCGTGGCAATCTCGCGGGCCATGATCCCCGTCATACGGCCGCCGCTCACGCCTCCGCCCCCGCTCTCGCCCATCCGCGCTCAGCAAAGGCCCCGCATGCGACTCCGCCGCTCTCTCGCCCCCGGCATCACCGCTGTCATCGCCGCCGCCCTCGCCTCCGGGGCGGTTCCGGTGGCTGCCGCCGAAGGGTTCATGCCGAGTGACACGGTGACTGCCGCCGAAGGGCTTATGCCGAGTGACGCGGTGGTTGCCCGTTCCGGACAGCGGGCGGTACCGGCTCAAGCTCCTGCAGCTCCGCCTCCTGCGGCTCAACCTCCCGCAGCTCAACCTCCCGCAGCCCCGCCCCCCGCAGCTCAACTCCCCCCCGCTCAACTTCCCCTCGCTGCCGCCCCCGGACGGCGGCCGCCCGCCGCGGCCCGGCCGCCCACCTGCTCCGACTCCGACGGCGAGGACTTTCCCATCGGGACGCGGATTCGTGGAGGGCCCGCCTCCTACGAGGCCGGGGGTGGCTACCGGCGCTGGTCCGTCGAGCTGGCCAACACCACCCGCGGCACCTGCGGCAACATCCACCCGGTCGTCGTCATCGTCGACAAGGAGCGCGAGTTGCGCCCCCGCCAGGTCCAGTTGGAGTTCCACGACGGCACGCGCTGGCGGCCCGTCGGGTTCGAGCGGACCGACCGGGACGAGAACGTCGGCGTCTTCGACCACGGATTCCCCGGGTTCACGGTCAAGGCGGGACGGACCCTCACCGTCAAGGTGCGGCTCTCCTTCACCTCCGACGCCCGTTCCGAGCACGCCGTCATCTCGGCCGCCGTCGTCCAGCGCCGCGCCGACGACGGTGACTGGGTGGGCGAGTCCGAGGACTATCCGTTCGGCATCGATGACGGCGAGGGTGACGGTGCCGGCGACAGTGACGGCGCCGGTGCCGACAGCGGCGAAACCGGCGCGGGCGACGGCGGCCGTGACGGCGGCCGTGAGCGCTCCGACGCCGGAGGGTCCTCGTACGCGGACGAAGCCCATGAACTCGCCGCCACAGGACCCGGGACCCTGCTCGGCGCCGGTGCCATCGCCGGTTCGCTGTTCGCCGGGGGCTGGGCCCTCGTCGTAGGGACCCGGCGGCTGCGGGCCGTCCGTAGGCGCTGAGCCCCCGCGCCCCGAGCTCCCCCGCCGCACCCTCCGTTCACCTTCCAGTTCACGTACGTCTGCGAACATCCCCGAGTGGACAACCCGAACTCCCCGCAGCCTCCCGCCCACCTGCTCGACCAGGCCCCCGGCGCCCCCATCCGCTCCGGCATCCCCGAGCACGGCCGCATCCCGAAGTACTACGCGGTGAAGGCCAGGATCGCCTCCCTGATAGAGGAGTTGGGGGACGGGCAGCCGCTGCCGACCGAGCGCGACCTCGCCCTGCGGTTCGAGGTCGCGCGGGAGACCGTGCGGCAGGCGTTGCGTGAGTTGTTGCTGGAAGGCCGGTTGCGCAGGCAAGGGCGCGGCACCGTCGTCGCGGGCCCCAAACTGGAGCAGCCGCTGTCCCTCGCGAGCTATACGGAGGGCGTACGGCGGCAGGGGCGTACCCCCGGGCGAAATCTCATCTCCCTCGACCGGTTCCCCGCCCCCGAAGCCCTCGCCGCCGAGATCGGGGTCGAGCAAGGGGAGCCCGTCTGGCACATGGAGCGCGTGCTGCTCGCGGACGACGAGCGCGTGGGGCTCGAAAGTACGTACGTCGCCGTTGCCCGCGTGCCCGCCCTCGACCGGGAGTTCGAGCCCGACTCCTCGTTCTACGCCTACCTCCGCGACCAGCTCGGCATCTCCTTCGGTGACGCCGACGAACGCATCGAGACCGTCCTCGCGACCCCCCGCGAGGCCCTCCTGATCGGCACCCCTCCCGCGCTGCCCATGCTGCTGATCCACCGCGTCTCGCGGGACACCTCCGGGCACCCCTTGGAGCGGGTCCGCACCCTCTACCGCGGCGACCGGTTCTCGTTCACCACGCACCTGGGCAACGGCGGCTGACCCACCGACCGGCCCTTCACCGAGGAGATCGGTAACGAGAAGGTAACGGGTCTAGGCCAAGTTTGGGTGCCCGTTCACCATCCCGTTGCCGCCAGGACCGCGGTGGGTCACTCGTCCCCAGGAGCGTTGCCGCCGTGAGAGTCATCGTCGTAGGAGCCGGCGTGGTGGGAACCATGCACGCCTGGCACGCAGTGGAACGCGGCCACGAGGTCGTACAGATCGAGCGCGAGAGCGAGGCCCGCGGGGCCTCGCTGCGCAACTTCGGGCAGATATGGGTGAGCGGTCGCGCCGGGGGCGAGGAGCTGGACACCGCCCTTCGGGCCCGTGAGCTGTGGGAGGAGATAGGCGCGCGGGTGGAGGGCATCGGCTTCCGGGCCAACGGCTCCCTCACCCTCGTGCGCAACGAACGGGAGCGCGCCGTCGCCGAGGCCGCCCTCACCCGCGCCGACGCGGCGGCCCGCGGCTACAAGCTGCTCGACGCCGGTGAGGCCCGCGCCCTCAATCCGGCGCTGCGGGGCGACTTCATCGCGGGACTGTGGTGCGAGCGGGACGCGGCCGTGGAGCCCCGGACCGCTCAACTCCGGCTGCGGGAAGCACTTCTGGCCTCGCCCCGCTACACCTTCCTGCCCGGCCGCGAGGTCCGCGAAGTCGTCGGCGAGAACGCGGTGCGGGACGACCACGGTGACGTACACACCGGTGATGTCGTCGTGCTCGCCACTGGCGCCTGGCTCGGTGGCCTCGTCCGCGAACTGGCGGGGCCCGACCTGCCCGTGCGCCGTGTCCGGCTCCAGATGATGCAGACGGAAGACCTCGGTGAGGCGCTCACCACCTCCGTCGCCGACGCGGACAGCTTCCGCTACTACCCCGCGTACAAGTCGGACGCCCTCGACGCGCTCAACGCCGGGCAGGCGCAGACGCCGACCGCCGCCGAGCACAAGATGCAGCTCCTGATGGTGCAGCGCAAGGACGGCGGCCTGACCATCGGCGACACCCACGAGTACGAGCACCCCTTCGCCTTCGACACTCTCGAAGACCCCTACGACCACCTGACCGAAGTCGTCGAGGGCTTCCTCGGCCGCCCGTTGCCGAAGATCAGGCGGCGCTGGGCCGGGGTGTACGCGCAGTGCGTCGACACGTCCCGCGTCGTGCACCGCCAGCAGGTCCGCGAGGGCGTCTGGCTGGTCACCGGGCCCGGCGGGCGCGGCATGACGTGTTCGCCCGCGATCGCGGAGCAGACCGCCGACGAGCTGGGATGGTGAGGGAGTTGAACATGACGAACACATCGGACACGCGCTGTGGGCTTGTCGTCCTCGACATGGCCGGTACCACCGTCGCGGACGGAGGCCTCGTCGAGCAGGCCTTCGCCGCCGCCGCGCGGGAACTCGGCGTCGAGCCGGGCTCGGCCGATCACGCCGAGAAGCTGGCCTACGTACGCGCCACCATGGGCGAATCCAAGATCTCCGTATTCCGGTACCTGTTCGGCGAGGAGGCGCTCGCCCAGCGGGCCAACGTCGCCTTCGAGAAGGCGTACGGGGAGCTGGTCGACGGGGGCAGGATCGCGCCGATCGCCGGGGCCCGTGAGGCCATCGAGGAGCTGCGGGGCGAGGGGCGGACCGTGGTGCTCACCACCGGGTTCGCCCGGGTCACGCAGGACGCCATCCTGGACGCCCTTGGCTGGCGTGACCTGGTCGAGCTGACGCTGTGCCCCGCCGACGCGGGGGGCCGCGGGCGGCCCTACCCCGACATGGTGCTGAGCGCCTTCCTGCGGACGGGGGCCGTGGACGGGGTGCGGGACATCGCCGTCGCGGGCGACACGGCGTACGACATGCTCAGCGGAGTACGTTCCGGCGCCTCGGTCGTCGCCGGGGTGCTGACCGGGGCGCACGACGGGGAGGCGCTGCGGGCTGCCGGAGCCACGCACGTACTCGGGTCGGTCGCCGAACTGCCCGCTGTGCTCAGGGGCGTCGAGGGATGAGCAGTGGCATCCGCTTCGATCGCGTATCGGTCGCCTACGGCAAGAACACGGTCCTCGACTCGTTCGACCTGACCGTCGAGCCCGGCGAGGTCATGGCGCTGCTCGGCCCGTCCGGCTCCGGCAAGACGACCGCGCTGCGGGCCGTCGCCGGGTTCGTGCGGCCCGCTTCCGGGCGGGTGTTCATCGGGGATCGCGACGTCACCGGTCTTCCGCCGCACCAGCGGGGCATCGGGATGGTCGTCCAGCAGTACGCCCTCTTCCCGCACATGCGGGTCGAGGAGAACGTCGCCTTCGGCATGAAGGCGCAGAAGGTCGCCAAGTCCGAGATTCCGGGGCGCGTCGCCGATGCGCTCGAGATGACGGGGATGGCCTCGTACGCCAAGCGGTTTCCCCGTGAGCTCTCCGGCGGTCAGCAGCAACGGGTTGCTATCGCGCGGGCGTTGGCCATCCGGCCGGGGGTGCTCCTGCTGGACGAGCCGCTTTCCGCGCTCGACGCGCAGTTGCGATCGGGGATGCTGGGCGAACTGGCCCGGCTGCACCGGGAGTTGCCGGACGTCTCGATCCTGTACGTCACCCATGACCAGGTGGAGGCTTTGACCCTGGCGGATCGGATCGCCGTCATGGACAAGGCGCGGTTGCGGGACTGCGGGACTCCGCAGGAGCTTTACCGGGCGCCTCGGACCGAATTCACGGCCTCTTTTGTAGGGAACGCGAATTTGCTGCCGGTGGCTGTCGCCGACGAGGGCGTCACTTTCGCCGGGACGTCGCTCAAGATCGACACCGGCGAGGCGGCTGCTGGTGCGACTGCCACGTTGTGCGTGCGACCGCATCTGGTCGGTCTGGGGGATGGCCCCAACGCCCTGACGGGCCGTGTCGCCGAGGTGCAGTGGCGGGGGGCCACCCATCGGCTGTACGTGGATGTCGGTGGGCAGCGGGTGAAGGCGGACCTCCGGGAGCTTCGGACTCCGCCCGGTATCGGTGAAGAGGTCACGCTGCATTTCGCGCCGGAAGACGCGGTGCTGCTGTCCGGTGGGGTGACCGATGGTTAGCGCCACGCTGACCGCGCCCCACGCGCGGAAGGACAAGCGGCCCCTGAAGGTGCCGCGGTGGGTGTGGGCCCTGCCCCCCATCGCTCTGCTCGCCCTCTTCTTCCTCTACCCCCTCGCCCTCGTCGTCCAGCAGTCCGTTCAGCCCGATACCGGAGGGACCTCCCTCCAGCCGTACTCCGACGTCTTCGCCTCCGAAGCGTTCCGGGAGGCGCTCGGGACCACCGTGTGGCTGGCTGTCGGGTCCACCGTCGGGTGTCTCGTGCTCGGGTTCGCGCTCGCGCTGGTCATCGCCTTTGTGCCGTTCCCGGGAGGAAAAGCCGTCGCCAGGTTCATCGACGTCTTTCTCTCCTTTCCGTCCTTCCTCATCACCCTCGCCCTGTTGTTCCTCTACGGCACCAAGGGCATGGCCAACGGAATGTGGACGGACGCGACCGGCGCCGCCGAAGGGCCGTTCCAGTTCCTGACCACTCCGTGGGGCGTGCTCCTCGCGGAGATCACGTACTTCACGCCCTTCGTGATGCGCCCCCTGCTCGCCGCGTTCTCGCAGATCGACACCGCGCAGCTGGAAGTGGCGTCGAGCCTCGGCGCGAAGCCCGGCCGCGTCATCCGGCGGGTCATCCTGCCCGAGGCGCTGCCCGCCCTCGCCGCGGGCGGCAGCCTCGTACTCGTCATGTGTCTGAACGAATTCGGGATCGTGCTCTTCACCGGTGCCAAGGGGGTCACGACGCTCCCCATGCTCGTGTACAGCAAGGCCATCCTCGAATCCGACTACCCGGCGGCCTGTGTCGTCGCCGTGGTCAACATCGCGATCTCCGTGGGTCTTTACAGCCTCTACCGGGTGGTGAGCCGTCGTGTTGGTGCATAGCCGCAAGGGGAAATGGGCCACCTGGGTTCTCTTCCTCGTCTTCTTCCTGCCGCTCTTCGCGCTTCCCCTTCTCGTGATCCTGGCGGCCTCGTTCTCCTCGCACTGGTCCGGCGCGTTCCCCTCCGGATTCACCACGGGGCACTACGAGTCCGCCACCCGCGGGGAATCGCTCAAGGCGCTCACCACCAGTCTGGTCACCGCCGTCGGTGCGAGCCTGCTCGCGCTGACCGTCGGGTCCTGGGCCGCGCTCGCCGCCGCCTCGCTGAAGAAGAGGGGCAAGCGCCTGCTCGACACCCTCTTCATGCTGCCGGTCGCCGTGCCCTCCGTCGTCGTCGGGCTCGCGGTCCTCGTGGCGTTCAGCAAGCCGCCGATGATCCTCAACGGCACGCGCTGGATCGTGATCCTCGCGCACACCATTCTTGTCACGGCGTTCGCCTACCAGTCGGTTTCGGCTGCCATCGTCCGGCTCGACCCGGCGTACGAACAGGCCGCCGCATCGCTCGGCGCCCGGCCCTCGTACGTCCTGTGGAAGGTGAGGCTGCCGCTCCTGCTGCCGTCGCTCAACGCGGCAGCGGGCCTCTGCTTCGCGCTCTCCATGGGCGAGTTGAGCGCCACGATGATGCTCTACCCGCCGGACTGGATGCCGCTGCCCGTGCGGATCTACGCGGCCACGGACCGAGGCTCCCTCTTCACCGGTGCCGCCGTCGCGGTGGTCCTGATGGCGGCCACGCTGCTCGTCCTCTTCGGGGTCTCCCGCATCCGCACCCGCGCCTCTTACCGCTGAGCCCGAACCCTCCCCGAAGGAGTACGAAACGTCATGTCGCGTCACACCACCCGTACCCGCACCCGCACGCTCGCCGCCGTCTCCGGCAGCCTCGTCCTCGCAGGCTCCCTCACCGCGTGCGGCGGCGAATCCTCCGCGTCCGACGCCAAGGAGGTCACCGTCTACAGCGCCGACGGCCTCAAGGGCGAGAACGGCGACGGCTGGTACGACCAGGTCTTCAAGGACTTCGAGAAGAAGACCGGCATCAAGGTGAACTACGTGGAGGGCGGCTCCGGCGAGATGGTGCAGCGCGCCGTCCGCGAGAAGTCCAACACGCAGGCCGACGTCATCATCACCCTGCCGCCGTTCATCCAGCAGGCCGACGACAAGGGCCTGCTCCAGGCCTACAAGCCCAAGGGCTCCGAACAGGTCGACGGCGCCGACAAGGCAGCCGACGGCAAGTGGACCTCCGTCGTGAACAACTACTTCGGCTTCATCTACAACAAGAAGGAGCTCGGCGGCTCCAAGGCCCCCAAGACCTGGGAGGACCTCACCGACCCCTCGTACAAGGACAAGGTGCAGTACTCCACGCCCGGTGTCGCGGGTGACGGCACCGCCGTGCTCATCAAGGCGATGCACGACTTCGGCGGCAAGAAGCCCGCCATGGATTACCTGAAGAAGCTCCAGACGAACAACGTCGGCCCTTCCGCCTCCACCGGCAAGCTCGCCCCCAAGGTCGACAAGGGCGAACTCCTCGCCGCCAACGGTGACGTCCAGATGAACTACGCCCAGTCCAAGGACATGCCGAACCTCGGCATCTGGTTCCCGGCGAAGGAGGGGGGCAAGCCCACCACGTTCGCGCTGCCCTACGCCGCCGGCCTGGTCAACAAGGCCCCGCACAACGCCAACGCCAAGAAGTTCCTGGACTACCTGCTCAGCCAGAAGGCCCAGCAGCAGGTCAGCGAGATCGGCGGCGGCTTCGCGGCGCGCAAGGACATCAAGGCCACCGACCCCGACGCGGTCGCGCTCGACAAGATCGTCGACGGGGTCGAGGTCTTCGAGCCCGACTGGGCCGACATCTCCGAGAACCTCCAGGCGTACGTCGAGGACTGGAAGTCGGCGACCGGTAGCTGAAGTTCACCGCCGCACCCTTGGCCCGAGGTGTTCGGTAGCGAAAAGATAACGGGTATGGACCCAACGTCCCTGGTCCTCCAGGGGCGTTGGCGTGCGCCCGCCCCTCACGAACGCCGACCCCCTGCGAACCTCGGAGGATCACGTGTCGTCGCGCGGCATATCCCGCCGCTCGCTCCTCGTCTCCACCGCCGCCGTCGCGGTGGGCTTCCTCGCTGTCGCCGTACACCCGCCATGGCGTCGCGTAACCCATCCGGCTGCGGTTCGTTAGTTCGAATGGAGTGCTCTGCCGGGCGGTATGGAACACGGCACTTGAGCAGCGCCGTGAGTACCGGCGGCGAGGCGCGTGGATGAATTATTCGCCGCAGGCGGCTGAGCTGGCCGAGGCCAAGCTCGCGCACCCGTGGCTTGCCGTCGCGCCCTCGCACGTTCTCCAGCAGACGCTCCGCGACCTCGACAAGGCGTGTCAGGATCACGGGACGTTCAACGTGCGGTGGAGGGTCAAGAGCCGGTGGCGCCCGTCGTTCCGATTTCCCGATCCGCGGCAGATCGCTGTGGAACGTGTGAACCGCAAATGGGCCCGGGCAAAGCTACCGAAAATCGGTTGGGTGAAGTTTCGGTGGACCCGTCCGTTGGACGGCGCGGTCAGGTCGGCAACCGTCAGCAGGGACGGTGGGCACTGGTACATCTCGTTCCTCGTCGAGACGGGCGAGCCTGAGCGCACCGTGTCGTTGGAGCGAGGCCGTGTGGGTGTGGACCGCGGGGTGGCCGCTCTCGCCGTCACATCCGATGGCCGCTTCTTCGACCGGGCGTTCATCAGGCCTGGTGAAGCAGAACGATGCCGCCGGCTGATGCAGCAGCTCGCCCGAACGCGTAAAGGGTCGATACGCCGTAAAGCACGCGCGGCCAAGCTCGGCGTCATCATGCGCCGAGTACGCAATCGCCGCCGGGACTTTCATGCCAAGACAGCACACCGGATCGTGGACGGCAACGCCTTGGTGGTTCTCGAAGCGCTGAACACCGTGAACATGACTGCCTCTGCTGCGGGAGTAGCGGCCGCACCCGGTACGAACGTGAAGCAGAAGGCCGGCCTGAACCGTGCCATCCTCGACAAGGGGTGGCACGGTTTGCGTGCACCTCCTGCGGATACCGGGAGCACGCCGACCTGGTGGGGGCGGAGAACACATTGGCCCGTGGACATATGGGTCACAGGGCGTGGAGACCTCGGGGATGCCCGGTCCGTGAAGCGCCAACCGACAGCTGGGGTAACCCAGCCATGAGCAACCTCGACGTCGAGGTTGGAATCCCTCGGCCATAGCCGTAGGGAGGAACGTCACTAGGGTGGGGGCGTCGGCACAGCGCTGTCCCGGCGCCCCAGCCAACCCGTACACCGCAGGAGTGCACCCCATGGCAGAGCGCAAGCCCATCGAATCGTGGCTCACCGACATGGACGGCGTGCTCATCCACGAGGGCGTTCCGATCCCCGGCGCGGACTCCTTCATCAAGAGGCTCCGTGACTCCGGCAAGCCCTTCCTGGTCCTGACGAACAACTCGATCTACACCGCGCGCGACCTCCAGGCCCGGCTGAACCGCATGGGCCTCGAAGTACCCGTCGAGAACATCTGGACCTCGGCGCTCGCCACCGCGAAGTTCCTCGACGACCAGCGCCCCGGCGGCACGGCGTACGTCATCGGCGAGGCGGGCCTCACCACCGCCCTGCACGACATCGGGTACGTCCTCACCGACCACGACCCCGACTACGTGGTGCTCGGCGAGACCCGTACGTACTCCTTCGAGGCCATGACCAAGGCCGTGCGTCTCATCAACGGCGGAGCCCGCTTCATCTGCACCAACCCCGACGAGACCGGACCCTCCATGGAGGGACCGCTGCCCGCCACCGGGGCCGTCGCGGCACTGATCACCAAGGCGACCGGCAAGAACCCGTACTTCGCGGGCAAGCCGAACCCGCTGATGATGCGGACCGGCCTGAACGCCATCGGCGCGCACTCCGAGACCAGCGCCATGATCGGCGACCGCATGGACACGGACATCCTCGCCGGTCTCGAGGCCGGGATGGAGACGTTCCTCGTCCTCACGGGCCTGACGTCCCGGAAGGACATCGACCAGCACCCCTTCCGGCCGTCCAACATCGTGGACTCCATCGCTGACCTGGTCGAACGCGTGTGACGTCACCCGTTTGCCGCACACGGCAGGCGTGAGCCGCGAACGCGCGTGAACCTCGGAACAGGAGGTTCACGATGCGTAGAGGATCACTCACCGTGCGTGGTATAGCCGGGGCCGCTGTCCTCGCCGCGTTCCCCCTTGCCGCCACGGCTCCCGCACACGCCCACGACGAGGGCAGGGTGCGCGCCACCGTCACGCCGGCCAGCGCCGCGTCCGGGGCCAGGGTGGAGATCAGCGTCGCGGGCTGTGAGGGGACGACCGGGTCCGCGGGCTCCGGGGCGTTCTCCGGCGACGCGAAGCTCACCGGCAGGGACGGCGGCAAGAACTCGTTGAACGGCTCCGCCACGCTGCGCGGCGGCGTCAGCGGCACGTACGACGTGACGGTCATCTGCGACGGCCACCCCCACCAGGCCGTGGGCACCGTGGAGGTCGTCCAGCACCGCTCCGAGCCCGTCTCGCCGGTCCGCGCGGGCGGCGGCGGCACCGCACGGCTGGCCGCGCACGCCGAGGAGGCGGGCCCCGGCACCCGGCACGCGGTGATCGGCCTGGTGCTCGCGGGCGTGGCGGCCGTGGCCGTGGCGATCCGCAGCGTCCGCCGACGCCGCTCCGAGTGACGGGCGACGACCGACATGTCGGACCATGAGGGGTCGACGGGGCACGGGCGGTTCCTGACCGGTGTCGCCTGGGCGCTGGTGCTTGTCGGGCTCTGGCTGTGGGGCAGCGAGAACACCGACGTACGCGGTGGCGTCTCGGAGCCCACGAACGGAGACGTGGCGGCGGTGGGCCGACCGTTCGCCGTCGAACTCCCGGACGCGCACGAGCCCTTGGACGCCGCGAGACCGCAGCGTGTCGACGTTCCCTCGCTGAGGGTACGGGCGCCCGTGATCACCCGGGGGCTCGACCGGGACGGCGCCATCGATCCGCCGCCCTTCGAACAGGCGGACTCCGTCGGCTGGTACGGCGGCGGGACGCGCCCCGGAGCGGCGGGCACGTCCCTGTTCGTGGGCCACGTCGACACCGAGACACGCCCCGCGGTCTTCTACGACCTCAGCGCGGTGCGTCCGGGCGAGAAGATCCAGGTCACCCGGGACGACGGCTCGGTCGCCGAGTTCACGGTGGACGACGTCCAGGTCATCGGCAGGGACCGCTTCGACGCGAAGAAGGCGTACGGCCCGCACGTGGAGGGCCGCGCCGAACTCCGGCTGATCACGTGCGGCGGCACCTTCGACCGGGAGACCAGGACGTACTCGGCGAACGTGGTGGTGTCCGCCTACCTCACCGGGGTGGGGCCGTAGGGGGACGCAGTGGAAGGGGGGGGCGCCGTGGGAGGGGCGCGCGCCGCGGCGCGAGCACACTCCCGCCGCGCTCGCGCCGTGGTGGCACCAGCCTGACTACGGGTCGGGACAACCTGGCCCGGTCGGCGGCCCGCTCCCCCCGGAGCCGTCGACCGGGCTGGTCCTCGACCGCGCGCGCACGGGTTGCGGGAGTAACCCGGCGCCGGCGCGGGAGGTTCGAAGGCCAACCCCGCTGTGCGGGATGGGCGATCAGGCCGGGGGCTTGGGCCGTAATGACGACTCTAGAACGGATGAGCGCCGGAGCCTAGGGGTGGATTGACGCCAAGTCGTGAACCGCTTCCTCTCCGTGATCCCCGCAGGTGACGGTGGCTCTCGGGATGACCTTCAGGAAGGTTCGGACCAACCCCCGCGCAGCGAGGCGTCGTCGAGCGATCCCTTGATCACCTCGGTCGCGACCAGGTCCATGACCAGGCGTTCTCTACGCGCGTACCGCCGCAGCGCGTCGAAGGCCTCGTCCAATCCGGTGTGCCAGCGCTCGGCAAGGATGCCCTTGGCCTGTTCGATGCGGATGCGGCTGGTCAGAGCGGTCTGGAGCTGTGCGGCGAGGGTTCGGTACTCGGTGTAGGCACGGTGGTTGTACAGGCCCACCGCGGTGGCGTCGGCGATCGCCTGCGCGAGTGGCATCTCGCTGTCGGCGCACGGACCCGGGGAGGTCTCGGGCACGAAGACGTTGAGCGCCCCGAGCAGGGTCTGGCGCTGCCGCAGCGGAACCGCGTATGTCGTCCCGATCCCGTGGCGTCGCGCCAACGCGGTGAACTCCGGCCAGCGTTCCTTGCGTTCGTCCGCCGCGAGGCACGCCGGCGGCACCGGACGCCCCGTACCGAGGCTTTCCACGCAGGGCCCACCGCCCTGCTGCGCCCCGAGGAGGCCGAGCGCGAGGTCGCGGGGGTGCCCGCCGGCGGCGAACGCGGGTGAGTCCGCGCCGCCGAAGATGACGCCGACGGCGGACGCGTCGAGCAGCTCCACGCAGTGTCCCGCCACCCGGCTCAGATAGCGCTCCGGGTCGAAGTTGTCGTCCAGGGTGTTTGTGGTCTCCACCAGGACTCGGGCCAGCCGTAGTTCAGGGGTGCGATCCCGCATGGTCTCCTCCCCATGAGCTCCGCCCCGCTCAGTGCGCCTACCCCCGGCCGCCGAGCTGTAACAGCTCTCCAACAGGTGTCCGCAGCCGACGGGCGGGCCTCGTGAGCCGGGAGTGCGTATGTCAGGATTGAGAATCGGACAGTGCACCCTAGGGGGAGTGGATGTACCACAAAGGCACCGGCCGCGGTCATCGGATCGCGGCCCGGGGGGTGAAGGCTGCGGCGGCGTTTGCGGGGGCTGCGCTGCTGTTGTCGGGGTGCTCCTCCGGTGACGGCTCGGGCGAGGAGGAGTCTTCGGGGCAGCCGGTCAAGCAGCAGCCCAAGGGCTCCGACCCGTACTGGGTCAACCCGGAGGGCAACGCGGCCAAGCAGGTCGCCTCGTACGAGAAGGACGGCAAGAAGGACGACGCCGGACTCATCCGGAAGATCGCCGAACAGCCGGTCGCGGAATGGATCATCCCCGAGAACGCGGAGGACCAGACGCGCGGCTTCACCGAGGCCGCCGAGAAGGCCGACAGGGACGCCCTGTTGGTCCTCTACAACATTCCGCACCGCGACTGCGGCCAGTACTCGGGCGGCGGCGCGGCCGACGGCAACGAATACCGAAAGTTCATCGACCAGGTCGCCAAGGGCATCGGCGACCGCAGGACGACAGTCATCCTGGAGCCGGACGCCGTGCTCCACATGGTCGACAACTGCACGCCGGAGGAGTTCCACGAAGAGCGTTACGACCTGCTCAAAGGCGCCATCGAGAAGCTCAAGTCCCTGAAGAACACGAAGGTGTACCTGGACGCGGGCAACGCGGGCTGGAAGAACCCGGACTCGCTCTGGGAGCCCCTGAAGTGGTCGGGCGTCGAGCAGGCCGACGGCTTCTCCGTCAACGTCTCGAACTTCCAGACCACCGAGGCCAGCACGGAGTTCGGCAAGAAGCTCTCGGCGAAGATCGGCAACAAGCCGTTCGTCATCGACACCGCGCGCAACGGCAACGGCCCGTACACCAAGGGCAAGGACACCTGGTGCAATCCGCCGGGCCGCGCGCTCGGCGAGGCGCCCACCACCAAGACGGGCGACCCGCTCGTCGACGCGTACCTCTGGATCAAGCGTCCCGGTGAGTCGGACGGGACTTGCCGGGGTGGCCCCAAGGCGGGGGAGTGGTGGCCCGAGTACGCCTTGAAGCTGGCGGAGGCGGCCAAGTAGCAGCGCCCCGTCAGGGGCGCGGGGAACTGCGCGAGCAACCACGGAAAAGCCGCAGCCGCATCTGCCAGATGTCTCGGCAGATGCGGCTGCGGCTTTTCGTCTGCTCAGCGCCCGGCAAAGCTACGGAACGTGCACCCACTGGGCCTTGCTCGGCGTGCCCTGGTCGTCCGTCACGAACAGCATGTACCAGCCGGACTCGACCAGGCTCTTCTCCTTCGGGATCGTCACCGTGACGCCCCCCGCGGACTTCTTCAGGTCGAGGGCGACGGACGTCTGGTCGATGTCGGTGACGTGCGTCGACGCGCTCGGCCTGATCAGACGGGCCGTCTTGATCGATGAGGCGTGCTGGGTCTTGAAGGTGCCCGACCCGCCGCGCTTGATCTCCTCGGGGCCACCGGTGAGCGTGGGCTGCGAGCCCTGGTACAGATACGGCGGGGTGTAGATCTCGATGCGCTGCTCGAACTCGCCGGGCTTGGTGTTGGCCTTGTCGGAGTAGAGCGAGTCGGATCCGAAGAACATCACACGGCCGTCGGGCAGCAGGATCGAGCCCGAGTGGTAGTTGCGGCCGACCTCCGGGTCCGCGACCCGCCGCATGTTGCCGGTCTTGGCGTCGTAGATCCGCGCCTGCTTGATGTTCGAGTCACTGCGACCGCGGTAGTCCTCGGAGCCGCCGGATATGAGCACCGTGTCGTCGGGCAGGGTCGAGGCCTGCGGGTAGCGGGTGCCCTTCTCCAGCTCGGGACCGTCGACGAACTTCGGGTCGTCGTCCAGGAGGTCGACGATGCGGGTCTTCTTGCTGGACTTCTTGGACTCGCCGACACCGCCGCCGCCGATGACCATGTACTTCTGGTCCTGCGCGGGCGGCAGTTCGACCGTGTTGGAGGTCTCGAGGAGGTTCGGGTCGCTCATCCCCGGGATCCCCTTCCAGCTGCCCTTCTTCTCCAGGTCCCAGGTGCCGGGCTTGCGGCCGACGTCATCGGGGCCGTAGCCCGCGTTCGACCCCGAGTAGAAGAGCCTGCCGCTCTCCAGCTGGAAGACGGCGGGGTACGTGGGGAACTGGCGGACCTGCTTGGTGTAGGTCCACTTCTTGGTCTTGGGGTCGTAGATCTCGTTCTTGCCCGGGACCAGCTGGCCGATCTCGTCGAGGCCGGAGAGGCTGAGCACCTTGCCGTCCGAGAGCGTGGTCAGCGTGGGGTACCAGCGCGCCTCGTTCATCGGGTCGACCTTGATGTACTTCTCGGCGACCGGGTCGAACTCGAAGGCGTCCTTGATCCCCTGGAAGTCCTTCTTGTCCAGGGCGAGCTTCTGCGCGATGCCGTACGTGTTGCGGGTGGCGGCGCCCTTGAGGCCCTGCACGCGGTAGTTGTCCTGCGTGCCGGTCTCGTACTTCGTGCCGCTCTTCTGCGCCTCCACGTACACCCGGCCCAGGCCCGGATCGTTGCGTACGAACGCGCCGGTCTGCTTGTCGAAGACCTTCTTGGCGCGCTCGACGACGACCGGGTCCTTGGAGACGAACGTCTTGCCGTTCTTCTTGCCGGTGAACTTCGTGCCCGCGGGCAGCGTGATCGGCTTGTCCGGGTCTTCGTTGTGCACCACCATCAGGCCGCCGGCCTTGGTGATGTCGCCCTTGAGCTTCTCGTAGCGCTGCGTGCCGCCCGCGATCAGCAGATTGCCGTTGGCGAGCTGGGTGTGGCCGGTGCAGAAGAGGTCGACGGGCGTCTTGATCTTCTTGATGGTGTTCTTGACCGGGTCCCACAGGCGGGTGTCGAACTTCTTGGCGTCGAAGTTCTTCTGGTTGTTGCCGGAGCCCGCGACCAGGAGGATCTTGCCGGTGTGCAGGAGCGCCGCGTGGATCGTGTTCTGGCGGTACTCCTCGGGGAAGTTCACGACCTGCCAGTGGCCGTTGTCGGCCTTGTACTCCGGCTTGTTGATCTTGTAGTCGTGGTACTTCTCCGACCCCACGCGCCACAGCCACGGGCCGTTCATCCCGGCCAGCGCTATGACCACCGCCGCGCCTATCGCGATGCGGCGGGCGCGGCGGCGGCTGGAACGGTCTTTCATTTCTTACGTCCCCCAAGGGCGATCTGCATGGTCTGGTCGTTCGCTGCCCAGCTGGGCTTCTGCTGCGGCGCGTGCGGCGGCTGGTGCGCCTGTGGCAGTTCCGCCGTGGCGTCACGCTGCTGCGGCACTGTCGGGTCCCCGCCGCCGGAAGGCGGCCCCGAAGCTCCGGGTCCCCGCTGGGACTTGCGCTTCTTCTTGTCCTGTCGCATGCCCCAGCGCCAGGCGAAGATCGGCGCCGCCGTGATCAGCAGGGCGAACGTGGCCCAGATGATCATCGCCGGGTGGACGTGGTCGTACACGAACGCGGCGGCCATCGAGCCGGCGAAGACCAGGATGAAGAACAGGTGGATGCGGAACGTGCCGAACAGTGTGTCCGGGCTCGCCGAATCGCCCTTGGGAGTCACCACGAACTTGCTCTTGCGGCGCAGCACGGCGTCGAGCAGGGAGCGTGCGTAGACCGGCGCGGAGAGGGCCGACATCACCATGCCCGCGATACCGCCGGAGCCCTCGGGCTCGTGCGGCGAGACGTTGTGGCGGCGGTTCCAGATGTAGAGGCCGATCTGCAGCGCGGAGGCGTTGCCGTACAGCATCAGCCAGATCGTCGGGTCGATGTTCACGCCCGATGCGCCCATGCCGAGGAACAGCGCGCAGGAGAGCGCGGCCAGGATCCAGTTCATGGCGGACATCGGGTAGAAGATGACCATCATCGTGTAGTTGAAGAAGCGGCCGGGCGGCAGCGAGAACGGCGCCTTCCAGAACTGCTTGAGGATGGTCTCGTACGTTCCGCGCGACCAGCGAAGCTGCTGCGTGAAGAAGTCCGTCCAGGCGTTGGGGCCCTCACCGACCGCGAGCACGTCCGGGGTGTAGACCGACTTCCACTTCTTGCCGGTCTTCGGGTTCGTGGCGCGGTGGATCTCGAAGCCGGTCGCCATGTCCTCGGTGATCGAGTCGTACAGACCACCGATCTGCTTCAGGGCGCTGATGCGTACGGCGTTGCTCGTGCCGACGAACATGGGGGAGCCGTATGCGTTGCCCGCGCGCTGGATCAGCGCGTGGAAGAGGAACTGCTGGGACTCGGCGGCCTTGGTGATGAAGTTGTCGTAGTTGCCGTAGACCTGCGGGCCGATGACGAAGCCGACGTTCTCGTCGCGGAAGAAGCCGAGCATCCGCTCGAGGTAGTTGGGCATCGGGACGTGGTCGGTGTCGACCGATGCGAAGTAGTCGTAGTCGTCGCCGTGCGCGTCCAGCCAGGCGTTGTAGTTGCCGTGCTTGGTCTTGGCGCGGTGCGGGCCCTTGCTCATGTTCCACTTCGCCACGCCCTTGCGGGAGAAGTGGTGCACGCCGAGCCGCTGGCAGACCTCCTTGACGGCGGGGTCGTCGCCCTCGTCGAGGAGCCAGACGTGCATGAGGCCGCGGTGGCGGATCTTGACGGCCGCCTCCAGCGTCTTCGTCACCATCTCAAGGGGTTCCTTGCCGGGCACGAAGGAGGTGAGGAAGGCGACGCGGGTGCCGGTCTCGGGCACCACGGGTATCGGGTCACGGGCTACGAGCGTGGCGTGCGCGTTCGACAGCACGTTCATGCAGCGGAAGAACTCGATCAGGCCGATGGATATGAGCATGACGATGTCGAGCGTCGGCAGCCAGTCGTTCGCGACGTAGTCACGCTTCGTCCAGTGCGTCGGCTGCAGCAGCCAGGCGAGCAGCACGAGCGAGAGCAGCGGCGCCGCTCCCAGCATCAGCGCGGCTCTGATCCGGTGCGGCTCCTGCGAGAGCAGGGAGCGGTACTGCACCTTGTACGGCTTGGCCGGATCCGGCTGCGTGAGCGGCCCCGCGAGACGGCTGTAGTGCTCGTAGTCGTATCGCGGCAGAGCCTTCTTGATACGCCGGAACCCGCCTGTCCGGTGCGATGGCACCCGCAGCTGGGTCGTCTCTGACGGGTCGTTCGGCCGGGCGCCCGTCGGCGTCGACGTCATGAGTCATCCCCCCGCACGCGGTCGCCCGCGTGTTCGTTGGTCCTTCCGTCCGGCCAGGTCCCCCGACCTTCACGGACGCATCAGTGGCAGGCCACCGTCCCCTTAGACATGGAACAGTCACCTTCCGGTTGCATGATGCCCCCCTCGACATCCAATCGTGAAAGGGGCCCCCGCCCCTCACCCCGTGGCTCCGGCCGGTCGGGCCCCCCAACTGCCCCGCACCGCCTGCCCCATGGGAGCCAATGGATCCAGCACAAGGTTCTACGCCCCTAGCCATGATCGCAAGAGCGAAACAAGGTGTTTACCGGTCATACGAGCGATTCGAGGTGCCTGTTGGGACAGGAGCGCTCAATCGCGTTCGAATATTACCGAAGTGTTCCCGTATCGCCCGCTCGGCTCGGAGAACATCGCCGGACCGGACCGCGTCGAGGATCTCCCGGTGCTGGCGGCAGGTGACCTTGGGATCGTGCGGGACGTCGACCAGATCGGTGCGTACGTTGTGGAAGGCGTCCCAGAACGCCTCCAGGACCTCGCCGAGCAGCGGATTGCGCAGACAGCGGTAGAGAGTGGCGTGAAATGCTCGGTCGGTTTCGGTGTGCACCGCACCTGACTGACCGCTCCGGTCGTCGTTCTGAGCCGCCTCGGTGTCCATGCGGTCCACGAGGGCGTCGAGTTCGGCCAGGTCCACGGCCGGGATGCGGCCCGCGAGGCGCGCGATGAGCCCGGTCTCCACGGCCTCCCGCAACTCCAGGAGCTGGAGCAGGCTGTCCTCGCCGCGGTAGTGGCCGGCCACCGTGCGGAAGGTGAGGCCCTCGATCATGGGAGCCATCGACATAGGTCCGACATAAGTGCCGAAACCGTGCCGGATTTCCACGATGCCCATCGCCTGCAGCGCCTTGAGGGCTTCTCGCACAGAGTTCCGGCTGACGCCGAGGCGTTCCATCAGCTCGGGCTCGGTGGGCAGCGAGGCCCCGGAGGGCAGCCGCTGGTCGATGATGAGCTTCTTGATCCGCTCCTGTATGTCGCGCGCCATGGCGCAACGGTAGCGGTAAACGCGCCGGTGACGGCATGACGAAAGCCCCCCGCGTGAACGGAGGGCTTTCGCTGTCTGTGCGCCGCCAGGGACTCGAACCCCGGACCCGCTGATTAAGAGTCAGCTGCTCTAACCAACTGAGCTAGCGGCGCCTGCTGACCTGGAGAACTCTACCGGATGCCGAAGGGTGCTCCGGACCACCCGAGGTGCCGCCCAGGCGCCGCCGGGCATTGCCCGGGGCGGGGCCGACGGCCGGGCGGGGACGTGAATGCGGGCCGGGCGGGGACGTGAATGCGGGCCGGGCGGGGACGTGAATGCGGGGCGACTCCATCATTCGGACCGTCAACATGCGATATCACCGGACAGTTGAGAAGCTGACGACTGTGCAGATGCGACGCAGGCATTCTTTCCCTGAGTGTGAGGGGAATCGCATGGAGGGTGCTCCGGTATTCGAGGAATTCGAGCCCGAGAGCGACTGCGATTGCCCCGGATGTATCCAACGGCGACGAGCCATGACCCACGCGCTCCCCGTACGGCAAGGCGGCCACCCGGCGGCGCACGGCGCGCGCCGCGCCCTCGTGGTCGCCGCGGCGGCGGGCACCGTGCTCGGCGGCGGCCAGGTCCTTCCGGTGGCGGCGGCCCCCCATGCCGGCCATCACCCGGTAGGGCCACCGGGCACGGTGCCGGCGCCCCCGACGGGCGAGGACCCGGAAACCGGGCCCGCCCCCGGCACCCCGCAGGGCGACACCGGCCCGCTGTACGGGGCGCCGAGCGGGTCGGGTTCGCCGGGCCCCGCGGCGTCGGCGGCGCCGATCACGCGGACCGAGATCCTTACCCGCGCCAAGAAGTGGGTCGCGGCGAAGGTGCCGTACGACATGGGCGCGTACTGGTCCGACGGTTACCGGCAGGACTGCTCGGGCTATGTCTCCATGGCCTGGAATCTCGGCAGCAACCAATGGACGGGGAGCCTCTCGTCCTTCGCGGTCCGTATCACGAAGAGCCAGCTGCAACCCGGCGACATCCTTCTCTTCCATAATCCCGCGAACCCCGAGAAGGGGTCGCACGTGACGATTTTCGGGGGCTGGGCGAACGCGGCGCAGACGCAATACGTGGCGTACGAACAGACCCGGCCGCACACCCGTGTGAAGACGACTCCCTATGCCTATTGGAGCAATGGGAGCCGCTATCTTCCGTACCGCTACAAAGAGGTGGAGAGCGGCACCCCCGGCGGCTCGGGTCCGGGCACGGCAACGCCTTACCCCGGTGCCGGGTCGTTCGGTCCGGGCGCCGACAACAAGTACGTCACCCAGCTGGGCAAGGCGCTGGTCGGCCGGGGCGGCGCCCGCTTCTACAAGGCGGGGCCGGGACCGCTCTGGACCGGCGCGGACCGCGCGGCCACGCAGGCGTTCCAGCGGGCGCAGGGCTGGACCGGCTCCGAGGCGGACGGCCTGCCGGGCCCGGTGACCTGGTCGTACCTGATGACGGGCAAGGGCCGCGACATTCCACGCGCCGAGTCGGGCGCCACCCAGGGCAGGGTGCCCGCGTATCCCGGCAGGGGAGTGTTCCGCCCCGGCGGGTCGAGCCCGTCGATCGAACAGCTCGGCAGGCGGCTGGTGAAGAAGGGCTTCGGCAAGCACTACGAGCGTGGGCCGGGCCCGCGGTGGAGCGAGAACGATCGCCGCAACGTGGAGGCGTTCCAGCGGGCGCAGGGCTGGCGGGGCGCGGCGGCCGACGGCTACCCGGGCCCCGAGACCTGGCGGCGGTTGTTCGCGTGAGCCGCAGGAGTCGCGTCAGCCGCAGGAGCGGGGCCGCCCGCCCGGGACGCGGACAGAAAGCTGACCGGGTTGCGGGTGTGACCGGGGCACGAGTCGGGCCAGGGGCGCGGATGTGACCGGGTTACGTATGTCACAGAGGCACGTACGAGATCGAGTCACGTACGAGAGCAAGGCATGTGCGAGATCGAGGCACGCATGAAATCCAGGCACGCATGAGATCGAGGCACGCATGAGGCGGAGGCAAGGATGAGTCGGAGGCAAGGATGAGTGCGACAGCGGCATCACGGTCACAGACCCCCCAGCCCGAGGACCCGCAGACCGCCGGCGCCCCGGACACAACCGCCCGCTCCCCGCGCCTGATCCACAGCGAGGCCACCACCGAGATCCCCGTCCATATGCTCTTCCGCGACGACCCCGCCGGCCCCGGGGTGTCCCTGTCACCCGCCGTGGTGCGGCGCCGCCAAGGGACAGGGGAGCAGCCGCGTACCCCCCGGCGGCCCGCGGCATCGGTGGCGCGGCCCCTGCCCGTGGTCGACCCCGACCTCGGCGAGCGGTCCGCGCGCGTGCTGCCCGGTGCCGTCGGGGTGCTCGGCGGAATGGCGGGAGCCGCCGGGTGTGCCGCCGCGCTCTGGTGGGCGGGGGTGCTGCCCGAACCGGTGGCGCGGGCGGCGGCGCTGCTGGGGGCGGACGTGCCCGCCGGCTACGACGCGTACACCGGGCTCGGCCTCGCGCAGTGGGCCTCGCTCGCCGGATCGGGCGCGCTCGCGCTGTTCGGGTTCGGGGGTCTTGCCAGGGGCCGGGTCGGTACGGCGTGGGTGCTCACCCTCTTCGGGCGGTACCGCGGCAGCGTCCGCCGCACCGGCCTGATGTGGGTCAACCCGCTGCTCCTGCGCCGCCGCGTCGACGTACGCCTGCGGCACTGGCGCAGCGAGCCGATGCCCGCGGTGGACCGGGGCGGGGTCGCGCTGCGGGTCGTCGTCCTCGTGGTGTGGCGGGTCAAGGACGCGGCGCGGGCGACGCTCGGCGTCGCCGACCACCAGGAGTATCTGCGCGAGTGTGTCGAGGCGGCGACCGCCCGCGTCCTGTCGCGGCTGCCCGCCGACGCCTTCCATGACGACACCGCGACCCTGCGCGACGCGGACGCGGTCGGCGACGCGCTGACCCGGATGCTCGTGGCGGAGACCGAACCGGTCGGCATCGAGATCTTCTCGGCCCAGCCGACCCGCATCGAGTACGCCCCCGAGATCGCCGACACCATGCGCCTGCGCCGGGTCGCCGCCCTGGACGCGCGGCACCGCGACAGCGTGCTCACCTCGGTGGTGGACTCCGTCGAGGACACGGTGACGCGGCTGACCACCCGTGGCCTGGTCGAACTCGACGACTACGAGCGCAAGGCCTTGGTCAAGGACTTGACCGTGGCGTTCTATACGGGGCATGGAGACCGATGACACCGCCACCGCCACCGCCCTCGCCCCCACTCTCCCGGCCCTGGCCGAGGACGCCTGGAAACTGACCGCCGACCGGCCCCGCACCCTCCTCGGGGTCGCGGGGCCGCCCGGCGCGGGCAAGTCGACGTTCGCGCGGGCGCTTGTGGAGGAGATCGGCGAGGGGGCCGCGTATCTTCCGCTCGACGGGTTCCACCTCTCGAACGTCCAGTTGGAGCGCCTCTCCCTCACCTCCCGCAAGGGATCGGAGCCGAGCTTCGACGTCCGGGGGTACGTCGCACTCCTGGCCCGGGTCCTCGATGACACCGGCCACGACATCTACGTACCCGATTACGACCGCGTGCTCCACGAGCCGGTCGCCGCCCGGCACCGCGTCCCGCCGGCCGCCCGGCTCGTGGTCACCGAGGGGAACTACCTGGCCTGCGATCTGCCCGGCTGGCGCGACGCGCGGGAGCTGATGGGGGAGTGCTGGTACGTGGGGGCACCTGCGGAGGTACGCCAACAGCGGTTGCTCGATCGCCAGTTGGCGGGCGGCCGGACGGCCGAAGGGGCGGCCGAGTGGGTGGCGGCCAACGACAACCCGAACGGTGATCTCGTCGAGGAGTCGCGCCACCGGTGCGATCGGATCGTCTCCACTATTGGTATGGACATGTTCAACTACCGCCCATAATCTGGGCTTGGTCTAGACCGCAGTACTCACTGCATCCCACTGCACCCGCAGTGCCGCAGCGCGCGCACGGCTCATGGAACCCCCACGTCCCCTGGAGCGGCAGCATGCGAAACAAGAAGATGTACGCGGCCATGCTCGGTGCCACCACGGTCGGGGCCCTCGCGCTCTCATCCGGTGGCGCGAGCGGTCACGGCTACACCGACCTGCCTGCCAGCCGCCAGATCAACTGTGCCAACGGCACGGTGAGCGGCTGCGGTTCCATCCAGTACGAACCCCAGAGCGTCGAGGGCCCCAAGGGCTTCCCGGCGTCCGGTCCCGCCGACGGCAAGATCTGTTCGGCAGGCGTCAGCGGCTTCGACGCGCTCAACCAGCCGAAGGCGCCGGGTGGCGGAGCCTGGCCCACGACCAGCGTCAGCGCCGGTCAGAACTACAGCTTCCGCTGGCAGTTCACGGCACGCCACCGCACCACCGACTTCAAGTACTACATAACCAAGCAGGGTTGGGACGAGAGCAAGCCGGTGACCCGGGCCGCCCTCGAAACGACCCCGTTCCTCAACGTCCCCTACAACGGCCAGCAGCCGCCCGCCACGCTCTCGCACTCCGGGAAGATTCCCGGCGGCAGGAGCGGACACCACGTGATCGTCGCGGTGTGGACGGTCCACGACACGACGAACGCGTTCTACGCCTGCTCCGACGTCAAGTTCTGAGCATGGCTTGAGGCTCCACGGAACTCCCCGCGGGTAGGTTCCGCGTACGCCGTCCCGGACCAGGGCGGCGTGCGCGGGGCAGTACCGGCGACAATCACCGGGGGACGCAGTGGAGTTCATGCTCTATGCCGTGCCGACGTTGACGTGCGCCGGGGTGATCGCGATGGCGGTCAAGGTGATCAAGCACTACGTGCAGTTGCGGCAGGCGTGGTCGAGCGGTCTAACGGCGGAGGCGCGCTGCCTGCGCACGTACACCACGACGAGCCGCCACAGCGACAACGACCGCTTCAGGACCACGCTGCACCACGTCTATGAGTTCACTCCGCCTGCGGGCCGTCCCGTCCGGTTCGCGGAGGAGGACGGCCCAGCGACGATCATCGAGGGCGACTTCGTCACCGTGCACTACGCGGCGGATCGCCCCGAGAAGGCGACGGCCCACTCGCCGAGCCCCGCCAAGGGTGCGGCGGCCATGATCGGCATGCTCTGCTTTCTCGGCGTCATGCTCGCCTTCTGCGTCGCCTTCATGGCGACGGCGCATGACATGTTTGATTTGGCCGACATGTAAGGCTCTGGCGACGTGTCCGCCTCGGACGATGGCTAGGACTCGGGCGACGGCTATGAGCCGGACCTTCCCTAGTCCTTCCTCAAGGCCGTGACCCTCCCCATCTGACGGTCCATCAATTATGGTGCGCGGCCATGAAGTCCACCGGGAGCACCGTCGCGGAACTCGTACAGGCGCGCTGGGGCGACCACCGCCCCGGGCTGCGGTTCGAGCACCAGGAGATGACTCATCACCAGGTCGCGGCGGGTGCGGCGGCGAGGGCCGCGCTCCTTGCCGACCTGCTGCCGAGAGGGGCCGAGCCGCACGTCGGTGTCCTGCTCGACAACACTCCCGAGTACCCCCTGTGGCTGAGCGCGGCGGCGCTTGCGGGTGCGGCGGTGGCGGGCATCAACCCCACGCGCAGGGGCGCGGAACTGGCCCGCGACATCGTGCACACCGACTGCCGGGTCCTGGTCACGGAGCGGGCGCACCTCGCACTCCTTGACGGCCTCCGACTACCCGGCGTACGCGTGCTGGTGACGGACACGGAGGCGTACGGGGAGCTGCTGGCCCCTTACGCGGACGCGTGCCCGGAGGCATGGCGGGCGGCGAGCCCGTCCAGCCGGATACTGCTCTACTTCACCTCCGGCTCGACCGGGGCGCCCAAGGCTGCGATCTGCAGTCAGGGCCGTCTCGCGGCGGCGGGCCAGTCCCTGGCCGGCCACTTCCGGCTCGGTCCGGACGGGGTCCACTACATCTGCATGCCCATGTTCCACGGCAACGCGGTGATCGCGGACTGGGCGCCCGCGCTGGCGGCGGGGGCGGGGGTGGCGCTGCGGCGGCGCTTCTCGGCTTCGGCGTTCCTGGACGACGTACGGGCTCATGGGGCGACGTACTTCACGTACGTGGGCCGGGCGGTGCAGTACATCCTGGCCACGCCCGATCGCCCCGACGACGCGGAGAACCCCCTCCTGATGGGCTTCGGCACGGAGGCCGGTGCGGTGGACGCGGGGCGGTTCGAGAAGCGGTTCGGCGTGCGGCTGGTGGAGGGCTACGGCTCTTCGGAGGGCGGGGCGGCGATTCAGCGGACGCCGGGGACTCCGTCCGGGGCGATCGGGCGGGCGGCGCCGGGGGACGAGTTGGCGGTGGTGGATCCCGGTACGCGGGAGGAGTGCCCGCCCGCTGTCTTCGCGGCGGACGGGCGGCTCCTGAACGGGGAGGCGGCGATAGGGGAGTTGGTGAACAAGGGGCGCACGCCCTTCGAGGGGTACTGGCGAAACTCCGAGGCGGACGCGGCGCGGCTGCGGGACGGATGGTACTGGACGGGGGATCTCTTCTACCGGGACGCGGAGGGGTTCCTCTACTTCGCGGGACGTACGGACGACAGGCTCCGCGTGGACAGCGAGAACCTGGCGGCGGCGATGATCGAGAACATCCTCGCGCGGTGGGAGGGGGTGGCGGCGGTCGCGGTGTACGCGGTTCCCGACCCGGTGGCGGGGGATCAGGTGATGGCCGCGGTCTGTCCCCGGGAGGGGGTGGAGTTCGATCCCCTCGCCTTCGCCGAGTTTCTGCTGGCTCAGCCGGACTTGGGGACGAAGATGGCGCCTCGTTTTGTGCGGGTGGTTCGGCGGATGCCGGTTACGGCCACCAATAAGGTGGCCCGCTCTTCCTTGCGGGGGGAGGGGTTTCGCTGTGGGGGGTCTGTGTGGTGGCGCCCCGATCCTGGGGCGGGGGTCTATCGGCGGTTCACGTCCGGTGACGAGGCTGTACTGGTGGCCCAGTTCCGGGGGCAGGGGCGCGAGGGGTTGTTGCCTGGGTGAGCCCTGCTTTCCCTCGCCGGGGGGGCTCTCCCGCCCACCCGCCCGATTGCCCCGGGGTGACAGGGGGAGGGCGGGAGCGTTCAGGCAGGGGTGAGGAGGAGGGGCGGGGTGGGCGGCGTCGTGTCGCGGCTTTGGGCTTGCGGTGTTCCGGTGGGGGGCCTTGTCCCGGGCGGGTTGTGGTTCCGTTGCGGTGCGGTGGGTGGCGTCGTGTCGCGGCTTAGGGCCTGCGGTGCTCCGGTGGGTGGCTTTGCCGCGGGCGGGTTGTGGTTCCGTTGCGGTGCGGTGGGTGGCGTCGTGTCGCGGCTTTGGGCCCGAAGCGCCCCGGCGGGTGGCCTCGTCCCGGACGTGCTTTGGGTCCGCAGCGTCCCGAGAAGTGATCCCGGCCCGGTCGTGTCGCGGAGGCGCATACCGTGGCCCCATGGTCAGGGAAAGCGTGTGGGTGGGGATGCGGGGGAGGGCGTATCTCGGGAGCAGTGCGCCCTGGAGGGGCGTGGTGTACCTCGTCGGGGGCGTGCTGCTGGGGGTCCTGGTCCTGGTCGGCGGTGTTCTCGGCCTCACCCTCGGGCTGGCCCTCACCCTCGTCCTCGTAGGGCTCCCCCTCCTCCCCCTCCTGGCCCTCACCGGCATACCCATCGCCGCCCTGGAACGCCACCGCCTCCGCATCGTCGACCCCGCGCCCCGTGCCCCCACCCCCCACCGCACCCCCGAAGCCCCCGGCATCCCCGCCTGGTTCAAGCTGCGCGTCAAGGAGCAGGCCACCTGGCGTGAGCTCGCCTACGCCGTGCTGCTCGCCCTTGTCCTGTGGCCCCTCGACCTCCTCATGCTCGCCTGCACCCTCGGCGCCCCCGCCCTCCTCATCGGCGCTCCCGCCCAACTGGCTCTGGACGGCGGCGAGATACGCGCCGCCAAGCTCTGGATGATCAGTGATTACCCGCACGCCTTCGCCATGGCCCTCCTCGGTCTTGTCCTCCTCGCCCCGCTGCTCTACCCCCTCGGCGCCTACGCCTCTGCCCGAGCCGCCCTCGCCCGCCTCCTCCTCGCGCCCCGCGAAGCCGAGCTGGCCACCCAGCTGGACGAAGTGACCCGGTCCAGGGCCCGCCTGGTCGACGCCTTCGAGGCCGAACGGCGGCGCATCGAGCGGGACTTGCACGACGGCGCCCAGCAGCGGCTCGTCGCGCTGACCATGACCCTCGGCCTCGCCAGGCTCGACGCCGCCCCCGGCAGCCCCCTCGCCTCCCAGCTCGCCACGGCGCACGACGAGGCGGGCAACGTACTCACCGAACTGCGCGAACTCATCCGAGGCATCCACCCCCAGGTCCTCGCCGACTACGGCCTCGCCGCCGCCATCGAGGACGCAGCCGACCGCTCGACGATCCCCGTGGACACCGACCTGGACCTGCCCCGGCTTCCCGAACCCGTGGAGTCCGCCGGGTACTTCGCCACCCGCGAGGCCCTCACCAACATCGCCCGCCACAGCAACGCGCACCGCGCGCACATCAGGGCCCGCCATGAACGGCGCGAAGTCCTGCGCATCGACGTCCGCGACGAGGGCGACGGCGGCGCGGACCCCACCCGGGGCACCGGCCTGACCGGCCTGGCGGACCGGATCGCGGTGCTCGATGGCACACTGACGGTCACCAGCCCGCCGGGCGGCCCGACCGTACTGTCCGTGGAGATCCCGTGCCGAGCCCAGTACCCCCAAGCCCTCGCAGACTGAAGATCGTCGTCGCCGAGGACAGCGTGCTGCTCCGTGAGGGGCTCATCGGTCTGCTCGCCCGCTTCGGCCACGAGGTCCCGGTCGCGCTCGGTGACGCCGAAGGGCTGGGCGCAGCCGTCGACGCGCACGAACCGGACCTCGTCCTCACCGACGTACGCATGCCGCCCACCTTCCAGGACGAGGGGCTGCGCGCCGCCCTCGCCCTGCGCGCACGGCGGCCGAAGCTGCCGGTTCTGGTGCTCAGCCAGTATGTGCAACGCTCGTACGCCGCCGAGCTTTTGGACACCGGCGACGGCACCGGCGTCGGCTACCTGCTCAAGGACCGGGTGGGCCAGGTCGAGCAGTTCGCCGACGCGGTGGCGCGGGTCGCGGAGGGCGGCACGGTCGTGGACCCCGAGGTCGTACGGCAGCTGATCAGGCGTCGCCGCGATCCCCTCGAACAGCTCACCCCGCGCGAGCGCGAGGTGCTCGGTCTGGTGGCCGAGGGCAGGTCGAACGCGTCGATCGCCGCCGAACTCGTCGTCAGCGAGGCCGCGGTGGGCAAACACATCGGCAACATCCTCGGCAAACTGGACCTGCCCCCCGGGGACGGAACCCACCGCAGGGTGCTCGCCGTCCTGGCGTATCTGAGGTCCTGAGGCCCATTGAGCGCCCGGAAAGCGCCCGGAAAGCACCCGGGAGGCTCCCGGAAAGCGTGCACAGGCCACCGGTCCCGTCGCTTACGATTCTCAACCATGAGCACGTCAGACCAGACAGAGGCAGACCGGGCAGCCCAGGCAGACCAGGCAGGCCGGGCCGGCCTCACGCCGCGCCAGGCCCGGCGCATACGGATCGCCGCGGCCTCGGTGCTGATGGCCGCGGCGGCCGTAGTGCTCGCCGTACGCCTGGCGAGCCGGTCGTCCGTCCTGGTCGTGGGGGTGTACGGGCTGCTGCTCGTCCTCTGTGGTCTGGTGATAGAACTCAGCAGGCGCGGCCGGACCCGGCTCGGCAGCTATCTCCTCGCCGTCGGCCTGGTGGCCGCGCTGCTCATGGACTGGGTGGTGCTTGCCTGACGAGGCCACCGTCAGGAGACGGCGGCGCCTCGCGGAGCCCGTACCGCCGATGGAACGTCCGCAGCCGCCGCGGCGCCCACCAGGCACGGCGGCCGAGCAGCGTCATCGTCGCCGGCACGAGGAACATCCGCACCAGCGTCGCGTCGATGAGCACGGCGAGCGTCAGACCGAGCCCGATCTGCAGGATCGGTGAGAAGCCACCGGTCATGAAGCCGCCGAAGACGATCGCGAGCAGCAGCGCCGCACAGCTGACGACGCGGCCCGAGCGGCGCAGACCCTCGACGGTGGCGGCGCGATGGTCACCGGTCTCCAGCCACGTCTCCCGCATGCGGGACAGGATGAACAGCTCGTAGTCCATCGCGAGCCCGAACGCGATCGCGATGATCAGCGGCGGCGCGGTCAGACTCAGCGCCCCGAGCCCCTCCCCGCCGAGCAGCCCCGCCAAATGCCCGTCCTGGAAGACCCACACGACGACGCCGAGCGCGGCGCCCAGGCTGAGCAGGGTGGTGGCGAGCGTACGCAGCGGGAGAAGCAGCGAGCCGGTGAAGGCGAAGAGCAGGCCGAACAGTGCGGCCACCACGGTGAGTACGGCCCAGGGCGCGCGCTCGGCGAGCATCGAACGGAAGTCGACGAGACTCGCGGCGTTGCCGGTGACCTGGATCGGTTCGTCGCCACGGAGGTCGCGCACCTGCTCCACGAGCCGGGTGGCGGTGGGGCCGTCGACCGACCCGGCCGGGGTCAGCTCGAGCAGGACCGTGCCGTCGGAGAGCCGCTCGCGTTCGGCCGCCCTGATCCCGGGAAGGGCCCGGATCCTGTCCTCGCAGTCAGGGTCGGCGCCCGCCCCGATGAGCACCTGGACGGGGTCGGTGTCCGCCCCCGCCGGATAATGCTCGCGCACGGCCTCGTACAGCTGCCGCGCCTCGGTGTCGTGCGGAAGCTGCCGGGCGTCCCCGATGTTGATCCGCAGCCCGAAGGCGGGCAACGCGAGAAGGGTGAGCACGGCGACGACGGTGGCGGTCACGGCCACCGGACGCCGGGCGGAGAAGAGGGCGAGGCGGGCGAAGAAGGCACCGGGCTCGGGCGCGGCACCCGCGCCACTTGTCCGCCGCCAAGGTTCCTTCCACGTACGGGACTTCATGCCCGAAGGTGCGATCTTCCCGCCGAACAGGGCGAGCAGCGCGGGCAGCAGCGTCAGCGCCGCCAGCATGTCGACCACGACCACCGCGCCGGCCGCGAGGCCCATGCTGCGCAGGAACGGGCTGGGGAACCAGACGAGCCCCGACAGGCTGATGGCCACCGTCAGGCCGGAGAACAGGACGGTGCGTCCGGCGCGGGCGACGGTCGCGTGCACGGCCCCCGCCACGTCGTGCGTCCTGCCCCGCTCCTCACGGAAGCGGATCACCATCAGGAGTGCGTAGTCCACGGCGAGGCCGAGCCCCAGCATGGTGACGATCTGGACGGCGTAGACGGAGATCTCGGTGAACTGACTGAAGCCGTAGAGCGTCAGGAAGGCACCCGCCACACCGCTCACGGTGACCAGGAGGGGGAGCCCGGCGGCCCGCAGCCCGCCGAAGATGAGCAGAAGCACGATCAGTACGGCCGGCAGGGTGATCAACTCGGCCTGAGCCACGTCCTCCTGTGCCCTGCCGCCCATCTGCTCGCCGAGCAGCGGCCCGCCGCTCACCGCCACGTCACCGGCGGTGATCTCACGGAGACGGTCGGCCGCGTCGGAGACCGTCTCCTCTTCGGTGTCGTCGTCGAGGCCGCCCTTGAGCGTGACGGGGATGAGCAGGGCCTTGCCGTCCTGGGCGACCAGGCCGCGCGTGGTGTACGGATCGGGCACCTGGGCGACTCCCGGCTGCTTCCGTACGTCGGACACCGCGGCGTCCACCTGCGCGCGGATCTGCGGCGAGTCGACGGAGGGGCCGGACACGACGGCGTTGAAGTCGTCGCCCTCCGGGGTGAGTTCGGCCAGGCGTTCCGCCGCGACGACCGCCTCGCTGCCCGGTACGTCTTCCACGGACGACGTCAGGTCGCCGAAGACGCGGGTGCCGAAGCCGAGACCGAGGACGAGAAGCAGAAGCCAGACGAGGACGACGGTGCGGGGGCGTTGGGTCGCGGTGCGGGCGAGAGCGGCCAGCATGGCTCTGCCTCCTCCGAGGAAGGGGTCCGGGTGTGCCCCTCAGAGTCGCCCTCGGCGGTGCGCGGCGGATCGCCGTGCCGAGCGGTCTTGCCGCCTCCCTCGCGCGGGGTAGGTATCCGCCGGGCGGGGGAGATGTCGATGGCGGTGCAGCGGCGGGGCCAGGGCCCTAGCTTCCCGGAACCACCAGACCTGTCTCGTACGCGCAGATCACCGCCTGCACCCGGTCCCGCAGCGCCAGCTTCGACAGGACGTTGCTGACATGGGTCTTCACCGTGTGCTCGCTGACCACGAACGACGCCGCTATCTCCGCGTTGGAGAGCCCCCGGGCGAGGAGCCGCAGCGTCTCCTCCTCGCGGGCGGTGAGCACCGCGAGGCGTTCGGAGGGCGACATGGCGGGGGCGTCGGCGTCCGTGCGGCGGCGCCGGACCACGTCCGCCACCAGGCGCCGTGTCACCGAGGGCGCGAGCAGGGAGTCCCCGGCCGCCACGACGCGCACCGCGTGCACCAGGTCGTCCCTGCGGACGTCCTTGAGCAGGAAGCCGCTCGCTCCCGCGTAAAGCGCCTCGTACACGTACTCGTCGAGGTCGAACGTGGTGAGCATGACGACCCGGCAGCTGGACTGCGCGCACACCTGGCGGGCCGCCTCGATGCCGTCCATCCCCGGCATGCGGATGTCCAGGAGGATGACGTCAGGGGTGTGCCGGAGCACCGCGGCCACCGCCTCGGCGCCGTCACCCGCCTCCGCCACCACCTCGATGTCGGGCTGCGCTTCAAGGATCATGGTGAAGCCGCTGCGTACCAGCTCCTGATCGTCGGCGACCGCCACCCGGATGCTCATCCCCCAAGGATGCCGTGGGCAGCCGTACGGCGATACGGAAACCACCATCGGGACCGTCCCCGGCCTCCGCCGTGCCACCGCAGGCGGTGGCGCGTTCCCGGATGCCGACGAGGCCGTGCCCCGCGCCTTGCGAGGCCGGCATCCCGGCTCCGTCGTCCTGAACGCACAGGCTCAACTCATCCACGGACCAGGTGAGTTCAATGACCACGGCACTCGCTCCGGCGTGCTTCACGCAGTTGGTCAGCGCCTCCTGGACGATGCGGTACGCGGCCACCTCGACGTCGGGTGCCAGTGGCCGAGGGTGTCCGTTCCGCACCAACGAGACGCGCAGACCGGTGCGTTCGACCAGCTCGGCCAAGGCCGGAAGCGCCGCGAGCGTCGGCTGCGGGACGCGTCCGCCGGCCGGGGCCGACGTCTCTCTCAGCACGCCCAAAATCCGCCGCAGCTGCACCATCGCGTCGCGTCCCGCCCCCGCGATCGCGTCGAACGCTCCCACCGCGCGGTCCGGGTCGCTGCGGACCACCACGGGCCCCGCCTCGGCCTGGACCACCATCAGGCTCACCGCGTGGGCGAGGATGTCGTGCATGTCGCGGGCGATCCGGGACCGCTCCTGGCTGACCGCCCGCGCCGTCTCGGTGGCGCGCTCCCGCTCCAGGCGCCGGGCACGCTCCTCCAGGGCCACGGCGTACGCGCGCTGGACGCGGGCCAAGGACCCGAGGGCGTACGCGCTGATGAGGGTGAGCAGGTGGAAGGGGTACTCGTAGGGCTCGGCGTGTTCCTTGAAGGTCATCGTGACGGCCGCCCCCGTCAGCCACCCGGCGAGCATGACGCGCCGTTGCAGCGGTGTGCTCAGGGCGGCCACGGTGTAAAGGGCGACCATGCCGCCGACGCAGACGTCGGGCGGCGGCCGGTGGTAGAGCGCCATGGCGGGCGTGAAGAAGGAGATCACGCTCGCGCAGACCATGGGCGCGCGGCGCCGCCAGATCAGCGGCACCGCCGTGCCCGCACCGAGCGCGAACCCGGCCGCGCTGAGCGGGTCGCCGCCCTCGTCCGGGAAGAGGAACTGGAGCGAGACGGCGAAGAGCACCAGGGCGGCGAGCGCGGTGTCCACGACGTAGGGGAGGGCGGTGCGCAGCCGGGACAGTGCGAGGAAGGGATGTGACATCGCGGGCTCCTCGGGGCAGGAGGCCGTGCCAGTATCGCGGCGCCCCGGCGGCGCTGTCCTCACCGGTGCGGGGGATATACGCGGGGTGTCCCGTGAAACGCGAGAAGCCCCTCGCTTCCGCGAGGGGCTTCTCCCTGTCTGTGCGCCGCCAGGGACTCGAACCCCGGACCCGCTGATTAAGAGTCAGCTGCTCTAACCAACTGAGCTAGCGGCGCCTGCTGACTCAAAAATAATACCTGGTCCTGGAGAGTGCTCAGGACCGCCCGCGCGCGACCCCCGGCGGGCCTTGGATCGCCAGGGAGAGCAGCACCGGCGCCGCCCCGCGGTTGAGCGTCCGAGCCGCTTCCCGGAGCCGGTGCGCGTGCTCCACCGGGAGGGAGAGCGCCAGGCAGCCGACCGCGGAGCCCGCGGTGATCGGGACCGCGGCGCAGACCGTGCCGACCGCGTACTCCTGGAGGTCGAGGACCGGGACCGTGGCGGGCTGGGCGGCGAGGCGGCTGAGGAGAACCCGCTCGTTCGTGATCGTCCGTGAGGTGAGCCGGGCCATCTTGTGACGGGAGAGGTGGTCCCTGCGGCCGTTCAGGTCGAGCTGGGTCAGCAGGCTCTTGCCGATCGCGCTGGCGTGCGCGGAGGAGCGGAAGTCCACCCATTCGTTGACCTTGGGCGCGCGGGGACCGTCCGCGAAGTCGGTGATCTTGATTTCGCCGTCCTCGTACCGGCTGATGTAGACGGCCGCGCCGATCGAGTCGCGCAGTTCGTCGAGCGTGACCTTGAGCTTCTCCCGCAGGGCCTGCTCGCGGCGGTGGGCCGAGCCGAGGCGGGCGAGGGATTCACCGGTGACGTACGCACCGTCGGCCACCTGTTTGACGTATGCCTCACGGCGCAGCATCCGCAGCAGGGCGGCGAGCTGGGGCGTGGGGATCTTGGTCTGCCGGGCGAGTTCGGCGTCGGTGACGCCGGCGTTGTGCCGGGCGACGATCTCGAGCACCCGCAGCGCGCTCTGCACCGAGTGCTGCGGCGTGGTCGGCTCGTGCTTCAGCGCCACGGCTTCCCCCTGCGTGCAACGGTTCCGGACAGCTGGGCTCCGTCCCACGATAGCCGCCAAAGGGGCGTCAGGGAGCGGCAGTTGCCGAATTGGTGGCGCGTTCCGGCTCTGTCAGCAGGAACGCGCCACCCTGGCATATGCCAGCGTCACCACCCAAGGCCATAGCCTGCGTGATTACGGAGCGCGGTCACAGGACCGCGCTGAGGAACTCCCGGGTCCGCTGGTGCTCGGGCTCGGTGAAGATCTTCTCCGGCGTCCCGGATTCGATGACGCGGCCGGAGTCGAACATCAGGACCTGGTCCGAGATGTCACGGGCGAAGTTCATCTCGTGGGTCACGCAGAGCATCGTGATGTCCGTGGTGTGCGCGATGTCCCGCAGGACGTCGAGGACGCCCGCCACCAGCTCGGGGTCGAGCGCGGACGTGACCTCGTCCAGGAGCAGCACCTGCGGACGCATCGCGAGGGCGCGCGCGATGGCCACGCGCTGCTGCTGGCCGCCGGAGAGCTGGTTCGGGTACTTGTCGATGTGCTCGGTGAGCCCCACCAGTTCGAGCAGACCGCGGGCACGCTCCTCGGCCTCGTCCTTGGACAGGCCGAGCACCTGGACCGGCGCCTCGGTGATGTTCCGCAGGACCTTCATGTTCGGGAAGAGGTTGAACTGCTGGAAGACCATCCCGATGTTCTTGCGGACCTCGCGGGTGTACTTCTCGCCCGCCGGCACCAGCTTGCCGTTCTTCTCCTCGTGCGTGAGGTAGCGCCCGCCGACCTTGATGGTGCCCTCCTCGGGCTTCATCAGGGTCATGAGCAGCCGCAGGATCGTGGTCTTGCCCGATCCGGAGGGGCCGATCAGCGTGACGTGCTTGCCCGAGTCCACCGAGAAGTCGAGCTCGTCCAGGACGGTGTTCGAACCGAACCTCTTGGTGACCTTGTCGAAGCGGATCAGCTCGCTGCCGTCGACCGCCGGGTTGGCCGTTTCCTTGGGGGTGGTTTCAGACGACAAGACGACGCTCCAGAGCTCGGAGGAGGAGGGAGGACGGGTAGGCGATGACGATGAAGGCCACACCGACGACGGTCAGGGCCTCGGTGTACTGGAAGGTCTCCGCGGCCTGCAGACGCGAGCGCTGCAGCAGTTCCAGCACGCCGATGCTGGCCAGCAGCGGGGTGTCCTTCAGCATCGCGATGACGTAGTTGCCGAGCGCCGGGACCACGCGGCGGATGGCCTGCGGCAGGATCACCGCGGTCCACGTGTGGCGATACGGCAGGCTCAGCGCCCTGGCCGCCTCCCACTGCCCGACGGGTACGGCCTCGATGCCCGCGCGGTAGACCTGCGCGGTGTACGTCGAGTAGTGCAGGCCGATCGCGATGGTGCCGGTCGTCAGCGCGGAGAACTGGATGTCCCACTCCGGCAGCACGAAGAAGAAGAAGAACAGCTGCACGAGCAGCGGGGTGTTGCGGATGAACTCGGTGACGATGCCGACCGGCCACCGCACGAAGCGGCTGGGCGCGCGGAACAGGAGCGCCCACACCAGGCCGAGCGAGAACGAGATCAGCGAGCCGAGTGCGAGGACCTGAAGGGTGGTGAGGACACCGTCCCAGAAGTGCGGCATGAAGTCGGAGACCGCACCCCAGTCCCACTTGTCAGTTCCGTTGTTCACGCGCCACCGCCCCCTGAGCTCTTCGGAATCTGTGAAGTCGCCAGCTGCTGGCGGAAGTTGAGCTTGCTCATCAGGCCGTCCCGCGGCTCGGGCCGCTGGCCGATCCCCGCCTTGGTCTTACGCTCCAGAGAGCGCATCCCGCGGGTCAGCAGGAACGCGATCACGAAGTAGATGACCAAGGTGATCGTGTAGATCTCCGCGCTCTCCGTGGTCGCCAGGCGCACCAGGTTCGCGGCGAAGGACACGTCGCCGATGCCGAGCAGCGAGACCAGGGCGGTGCCCTTCAGCAGCTCGATCAGCAGGTTCGAGAACGGCGGGATCATCTCCGGGATGGCCTGCGGCAGCAGGATCAGCCGCATCCGCTGCCACGGGCTGAAGCTCAACGCGACCCCCGCCTCGCGCTGTGCCGGTGTCACCGAGTTGAGCGAGCCACGCACGATCTCGGCGCCGTACGCACCGTAGGAGAGTCCGAGCGCCAGCACGGCCGCCCACATCGGGACCAGCGCCCAGCCCACCAGCTGCGGCAGGACGAAGAAGATCCAGAACATCAGCACCAGGGAAGAGGTGCCGCGGAAGATCTCGGTGTAGAGACCGGCCAGGAAGCGCACCGTGCGCAGCCGGTGGGTACGGGCCATGCCGATGCCGAAGGCGACGACGGCCGCGAGGGCCGCGCTGTAGATCGTCAGCTGGATGGTGATCCAGATACCGGGCAGAACCCAGTGTTCCCACAGTCCCGCTGTCATTTGCACAGCTCCTCTGCGGTCAGCGTGGTCATCTCGTCCTTGGTGAAGCCGAACCGCTTCAGGATGCGGAAGAGCTCGCCGCTCTTCTTCATCTTGTGGATCTCTACGTTGAAGGCGTCGCGCAGTTCCGTGTCGGTGGGCCGGAAGGTGAAGCCGCCGCCGTCGATCTGCTTCTCTCCGTCGACGACGGGCGCGAAGGCCTCGGTCGCCTCCGCCTTCGTGCTCTTGCGCACCACGCCACGGCTGGTCAGCGCGGTACCGGCGAAGAAGTCGATGCGGCCGGCCTCGACGGCGTTCATGCCCGCGACCGGGTCCGGGAAGATGGAGATGTCGCCCCGCTTGTAGCCCGCGGCGATCCCGTAGTCGATCTCCGCGTAGGCGGGACCCGTGCCCATCTTCGCCTTGATCTTGAAGGCGTCCTGGTAGTTGTGGATCTTCTTAGGGTTGCCCTTGGGGACGATGAAGGAGTCCAGCATCTGGTACTCGGGGTCCGAGAAGATGACCTGCTGACAGCGTTCCTTGTTGATGTACATCCCGGCCGAGACCACGTCGAACTGCTGCGTGTTCAGGCCAGGGATGAGCGAGCCGAACTCGGTCGCCACGGGCTGCACGCTGTCGACACCCAGGCGCTTGAAGATCACTTTCGCAAGCTCCACCGCCTCGCCCGTGAAGGCCCCGTCCTCGTCGACGTACCCGTACGGCGCCTCACCCGCGATCCCGAGCCGCACGGTCCCCTGCGTCTTCAGGCGCGCCAGCGTGTCCCCCGTGGGGACCTTGCTGCAGCCCGCGGCGCCGAGCGCGCCCACCGCGCCTATGGCGGTCGCGCCGAACAGGAGTGATCGTCGGCGGACCCCGGAGTTCCGGGGCACCGCACTCGGTCCCGTGCCGTGGGCCCGGGCGCTCTCTGTCTCATTGCTCTCTGGGTCGTTCCAAAGTGGTGGAGCCATGGGCGCGCGGCTACCCGACTCGACGCGGAATATGCGGGCCAATTTCAGCCCCTGATGCAATCGTTGTGGTCTTGACCCAGGGAGGAGCATGGGACACATGGCAGACCGATTCATCGAAGTCTCCCTCGCCAAGCGGGGAGTTCAGTGCACGGCAAAGCTGCTCGACGACCGGGCCCCGGTGACCTGCGCGGCGGTGTGGGAGGCGCTTCCGCTCAGCGAGGACGTCTATCACGCGAAGTACGCCCGCAATGAGATCTACGCCCTCTTCCCGGCTTTCGCGGACCGCGAGCCGCCCCTGGAGAACCCGACAGTCACCCCCATCCCCGGCGACCTCTGCTATTTCTCCTTCAACGGGACGCAACTGGGCACACAGGCCTATGGGTACGAACCGGCCGCGGACGTCAAGGCGGGCGCCACGGTCGTGGACCTCGCCCTCTTCTACGAGCGCAACAACCTGCTGCTCAACGGCGACGTCGGCTGGGTCCCCGGCATCGTCTGGGGCCAAGTGGTCGACGGCCTCGACCGGATGGCCGAGGCCTGCAACGACCTGTGGCGCGCGGGCGCACAGGGCGAGACGCTGAATTTCCGCAGAGCCTAGGGCAGGGCCCGACCCGGATTCAGTCAGTGGCGGGCGGCGCGATTCCCGCGCCGCCCGCTTCGTACAGCGTGTGCGCGGCCCGCAGGACGAGCGCGTCGGCATGCCGCGCCCCCACGATCTGCACCCCGACGGGCAGCCCCTCCCCGTCCACCCCGCAGGGGACGGTCGCGGCCGGCTGCTGCGTCATGTTGAAGGGGTAGGTGAACGGGGTCCATCCGGTCCACCGGCGATGGCCGGAACCTTTCGGTACCTCCGCCCCCGCCTCGAACGCGGTGATCGGCAACGTCGGTGTGACCAGGAGGTCGTACGTCTGGTGGAAGAGCCCCATGCGACGGCCGAGCTCCATGCGTACGTCAACCGCGGCAAGGTAGTCGAGCGCGCTGTACCGGGCGCCCTGCGCACAGATCTCGCGCAGCCCCGGATCGAGCAACTCCCGCAGACGGGACGGCAGATGCTGGGTCACCCGTGCGGCACCGCTGAACCACAGGGTGTGGAAAGCCTCCACCGGGTCCGTGAAGTCGGGGTCTGTCTCCTCGACGTACGCGCCCTGCGCCGCGAGGGACTCCACCGCCCGCCGCACCGCGGCGGCGACCGCGGGCCGCACCGCGACCTGACCGCCGAGCGAGGGCGAGTACGCGATGCGCAGACCGCGTACGCCGCCTTCGATACCCGCGCGGAAGCTGCCCGCCACCGGGCCGAGCTGTGACCAGTCGCGCGCGTCGGGGCCGCTGATGACGTCCATCAGGAGCGCCGCGTCCGCCGCGTCCCGCGTCATGGGCCCGACGTGCGCCAGCGTGCCGAACGCGGACGCGGGGTACAGCGGCACCCGCCCGTACGTCGGCTTCAGCGCGAAGATCCCGCAGAAGGCGCCCGGGATCCGCACCGAGCCGCCGCCGTCCGTGCCCAGCGACACCGGGGCCGCGCCGAGCGCCACGGCCGCCGCGCTGCCGCCGCTGGAGCCGCCCGCGGTGCGCGAGGTGTCGTACGGGTTGCGCGTGATCCCGCTCTGCGGGCTGTCCGTGACGCCCTTCCAGCCGAACTCGGGCGTCGTCGTCTTGCCGATGAACACCGCGCCGTGCTCACGAAGCCGCGCCACCGAGGGCGCGTCCTCGTCCCAACTCCTGTCCGTACGAACGGTCTTCGAGCCCCGCAGCGTCGGGCCGCCGCGCTGCAGCAGGATGTCCTTGACCGAGACCGGCACCCCGTCCAGCAGGCCGCACGGCTCACCCCTCCGCCACCGCCCGGCGCTCGACTCGGCCTGCGCGAGGGCCTCTTCGGGAGTCATGCGCACGAAGGCGTTCACCGCGGGCTGCACTTCCTCGGCCCGGCGCAGCGCCGCGCGTGTCGCGTCGACCGGACTGAATTCGCCCTTGCGATAGGCCTCGACGAGTTGTACCGCGGTGAGATCCGTGAGCTCGGTCATGCACGCTCCTCAGGGGGGAGGGAAGTGGCTCGCCTCAAGGGGTGGGAGTGGCTCGGGAGTGATCAACCCCCGTGATCAACTCCCGGGTACATACCCACGTTTCTTGTCGACCACGTTGGCAAGAGGCCGCCCGGCCGCCCACTCCTCGTACAACTCAACGAATTGCGCCCCCAGTTCATCTCGCCAGCCCACCGTGTCGCCGCTCATGTGCGGGGACACGAGGAGCCCCGGCGCCGTCCACAGGGGGCTGTCCGCGGGCAGCGGCTCGTGCTCGAAGACGTCGAGCGCCGCGCCCGCGATCCACCGCTTCGACAGGGCGGCCGCGAGATCGTCCTCCACGACGAGCGCGCCGCGCCCGATGTTGATGAAGCGCGCCGACGGCTGCATCATCCCGAAGCGCCGCTGGTCGAACATGCCGCGCGTGTCGTCCGTGAGCGGCGCCGCGCACACCACCCAGTCGGCGCGCGCCATCAGCCGGTCGAGCTCGTCGGGGCCGTGCACGCCGTTGCGAGCGCTGCGTCCCACCAGGGCGGTGATGATCCCAAGGCCTTTCAGCATGCGGACGATGGCGTGTCCGATCGGCCCCGAACCCACGACACACGCGCGCGTACGCGCGACACGCTGGGTCTCGCGGTGCTTCCAGGACCGCTCGCCCTGGAGCTGAAGCGTGCGCGGCAGATCCTTGGCCATGGCGAGGACGAGCGCGGCCACGTACTCGGCGATCGGCTGGTCGAAGACGCCGCGGGCGTTGGTGACCAGTGTGTCGGACGCGACGAGCTCCGGGCACATGAGGCGGTCGACGCCGGCACTCGCGGTGTGCACCCAGCGCGGACGCGGGCCCTCGCCCGGCCAGGCGAGCCGTACGGCGTCCGAGAGGAAGTCCCACACCAGGAGCACGTCGGCGCGGGGGAGTTGGGCCGCCAGGGTGTCGGCGTCCGCGTGCAGGATCCGGGCGCGTCCGGTGAGGCTGCCGAGGCGGGGCGGCGGGGCGGGGGACGGGGCGTCAAGGACCAGAACGGTTGTGTCGGACATCGGATCAGACGCTTCTTCTGACGTTGATTCGGACATCGGGGAGAAACCGTTTCGCAATGAGACTCCGCTTCCCTGAGTATGCGTCGGTCAGAGCCGACGAGTACGGGTCGGCCAGGACCGTCTGAGATGCGCGGATTGACCACGCTCGCACCTGAAACTACCTTCGTCAACAGAGGTGCTCTATCACAAGCACCCCATGACTGAGTACTCTCCGTATGAGTTCATAGCACTCTCTGTAGCGCTTCCTTCGCGCTTTCTGCCCCGTCCCGACGTCCCGGCGCGTCGCCGGTTCCGCATCTCCCGGCCCCCGGCCGGTCCCTCCATTTGCACGTACGCACGAACTTGGGGCCTGCTCATGGACGTCTCCTTCCTCGGCGGACCACACCCTCAGCGCGGTGTAGGTGTCGTCGCCCCTTTCGACTTCGCCCTCGACCGGGAACTCTGGCGCTGGGTTCCGGACGAGGTCTCCCTCCATCTGACCCGCACTCCGTACGTGCCTGTCGAGGTAAGCCTTGACCTGGCGCGACTCGTCAGCGAGCACGAAACCCTCGGCGAGGCGGTGCGGGCGCTGAGCGCCGCCGAACCCGAAGTCCTCGCGTACGCCTGCACTTCGGGCAGCTTCGTCGGCGGCATCGCCGGCGAGCGCGCGATGTGCGAGGCCATGACCCGCGAGGGCGCGGTCTCCTCCGTCACCACCTCGGGCGCGCTGCTCGAAGCGCTGGAGGACCTGGGCGCGCGGCGCATCGCGCTCGTCACGCCCTACACCTGGTCGGTGACGCAGTCCCTGGAGCACTATCTGGCGGAATCCGGCGTGTCCGTCACCGGCCGCGCCTATCTGGGCCTGACCAGGCACATCTGGAAAGTGCCGTACAAGGACGTGGCGGACATGGCGCGGCGGGCGGTGCTCGGCGGGGCCGACACGCTCTTCATCAGCTGCACCAACCTCGCGACGTACGACGTCATCCCGCAGCTGGAGGCCGAGCTGCGGATGCCGGTGATCTCCGCGAACCAGGTGACGATGTGGTCCGCCCTGCGTCGTCTGGGTACCCATGCGGTAGGGCCCTACCAGGCGCTGATCAATCCGAGTGTCAGGCCGGGCGCGGGTCCGGTCTCCGGGCCCGGCGACCTGCCGGGTGTGGTACCGCTCGATCCGCCCCAGGGTCTGCCCGAAGGACCACCAACGCTGCCTTGAAGGAGGCTGGAAGTGACCGCACTTGGTTTCCTCTATCCGGGTCACTCGGCTGAGGACGACTACCCCCGCATGGAGCAGATGCTGGGGAGTGATGTCCGGCTGCAGGTCGTCCACACCGACATCGGCGAGGACGCGCACCGGGTCGACGCGCTCCTGGAGATGGGCTCGCCGAAACGGCTCGCCGCCGGTGTCGAGGAGCTGCGCCTGTCCGGCGCGGAGGCCGTGGTGTGGGCGTGCACCAGCGCGAGCTTCGTCTTCGGCTGGGAGGGTGCGCACGACCAGGTCCGCGCCCTGGCCCGCGCCGCGGGCCTGCCGGCGTCCAGCACGTCCTTCGCGTTCGCCCACGCCGCACGTGAGGTGGGGGCGGGGAGGGTCGCTGTCGCGGCGACGTATCCGGAGGACGTGGCGGCACTCTTCGCCTCGTTCCTGAAGGCGTCCGGCGTGGAGGTCGTGTCGACGCAGGGCAACGGCATCATCACGGCGGCGGAGGTCGGCACGTGGGGCTGGGAGGAGGTCAAGGCCATGGCGCGCGCGGGCGACCACCCGGACGCTGAGGCGCTGCTCCTCCCCGACACGGCGCTGCATACGGCGGCGTACGTCCATGACCTGGAGCAGGAGCTCGGCAAACCGGTCCTTACGGCGAACCAGGTGACGGTCTGGGAGGCGCTGCGGCTGGCCTCTCGTCGGGTGAACGCTCCGTCGCTGGGTGCGTTGTTCACCAAGGAGCCGGTGGTGCAGGTTCGCGGGTAGGGGGCGGGGCCCTGCGGTGCCGGTGCGGGGTTGGTCCGTCTGTGGGCGGGGCCGCGCCGGTATGTCCGTCCTCGCTATCGTCCGGTGGCCGTGCGGCTACTTCGGCGGGGGAGTCCTGCGAACCGTGCTCCGGGCAGACAAACCGACACGTCCCCTCGCGTCTCGTTGCCGACTGCGGGGCAATCGGGCGGGTGGCCGGGAAGGCTTGTTCGTCCAGGGTCGACTGCGGGGCAATCGGGCGGGTGGGCGGGAGAGCTTGTTCGTCCAGGATCGGATGCGGGGTAAACGGGCGGGTGGGTGGGTGGGAGAGCTTGTTCGTTCAGGGGACGCCGCCGGGGAGCCCGCTCACCCCACGGGAATAAAGCGGAGCCACCCTCCTGTTGGAGCGGGGAGCAGTACTTACCGCACAAGCACGCGCAGCAGGAGGCTGGACCCCCGTGACAGTGGACCCGAGCGACGACATCCGCGGCGAGCGGCACGGCAGCGCGCCGGTCCCGCTCTCCGTACTGGACCTGGTGACCGTGGGGGCGGGCCGCACCGCCACCGACGCCCTGCGCAAGAGCGTGGAGATCGCCAAGCTGGCGGAGGGACGCGGATACCACCGCTACTGGGTGGCCGAGCACCACTCCATGCCGGGAGTGGCCTCCTCCTCCCCGGCGGTCATCCTCGCCCACCTCGCCGCCCACACCGAGCGAATCCGCCTGGGCTCGGGCGGCGTCATGCTGCCCAACCACGCCCCCCTCGTCATCGCGGAGCAGTTCGGCACCCTGGAGGCCATGGCCCCGGGCCGGATCGACCTGGGCCTGGGCCGCGCCCCGGGCACGGACGGCGCGACCGCCGCCGCCCTGCGCAGGACTGACCGCCTCAACGAAGGCGCCGACGACTTCCCGCAGCAGCTCGCCGAGCTGACCCGCTTCCTCGACGACGACTTCCCCGACGGGCACCCGTACGGCCGTATCCACGCCGTACCCGGCCCCGTCCAGGCCACCTCACCCGGCGGCGTCCAGTCCCCGCACCGCCCGCCCCTGTGGCTGCTCGGTTCCTCCGGGTTCAGCGCCCGCCTCGCGGGGGTGCTCGGCCTGCCCTTCGCCTTCGCGCACCACTTCTCCGCGCAGAACACGATCCCGGCGCTCGACCTCTACCGGGAGTCGTTCAAGCCGTCCGCCGTTCTCGACGCCCCTTACGCCCTCATCGGTGTGTCCGCGCTGGCGACCGATGACGAGAAGGAAGCCCGTCGGCAGGTCCTCGCCGCCGCTTTGAACATGGTCCGGCTGCGGACCGGGAAGCCGGGGCTCGTCCCGACCCCCGAGGAGGCCGAGGCGTACGAGTTCAACGAGATGGAGCGGGACTTCGTCAACAGCTGGAACTCCAACGTCATCCACGGCACCGCCGACGAGGTCCGCACCGGCCTCGACGGCCTCGCCAAGCGCACCGGAGCCGACGAGCTGATGATCACGGCCAACGCCCACAGCGGCGAGGTGCGTCTGCGCTCTTACGAGCTGATCGCGGACGCTTACGGGCTGCCCGCCGCGTAACCGCCGAGGAGCGGTCAACCCGCGGCCAGCAAGGCGGAGATACGATCCGGCGCCACCGGGCGGGAGTACAGCCACCCCTGCCCGGTGTCGCACCCGATCCGCCGCAGCCGCGCCGCCTGGGACGTGGTCTCCACGCACTCCGCGGTGACGGTCAGGCCGAGCCGGTGCGCGAGTTGTACGAGGGCCTCGACGATGACCTCGTCCGCGGGGTTGATGTGCGCCTCGCCCGCCTCGGCGTCGTACTGGAAGCCGCGTACGAAGGAGCCGTCCAGTTTGAGGACGGACACCGGCAGCCGGCTCAGGTACGCCAGGTTCGAGTACCCCGTGCCGAAGTCGTCGATGGCGATCCGCACCCCCATGTCACTGAGCGACTGCAGGGCCTGCAGCGGCCTGCCCGCCGAGCCCATCACCGCCGACTCGGTGAGCTCCAACTGGAGCAGCTCGGGGTCAAGGCCGGTCTCGGCGAGGATCTGCGCGACATCGGCCACCAGATCCGAGTCCCACACCTGCCGCACCGCGACATTGACGCTCACGAAGACCGGCGGCCGACCCGGGTGGTCAAGCTGCCACTGCCGGGCCTGGCGGCACGCCGTCCGCAGCACCCAGCGGCCGAGCTGCACGATCGAACCGTCCTCCTCCGCCAATCCGATGAACCGATTCGGCGTAAGGAGCCCGAAGCGCGGATGCTGCCATCGCACCAGGGCCTCGACCCCGCGCAGCCCGCCGTCCTCAAGCCGCACCAACGGCTGGTAGTCGAGAAGGAACTCACCGCGTTCCACGGCCGGCCGCAGTGAACTCGACAGTGTCTGGCGGGTCATGCGGTGGGCGTTGCGCTCGGGGTCGAAGAGCGTCCAGCGGGCCTTGCCGTCCGACTTCGCCCAGTAGAGCGTCGTGTCGGCCGCCTGCATCAGGCAGGTCGTCGTGGTCCCCGCGGCACGCCGCTCCACGACGCCGATCGACGCGGACACGGAGAGCCGCTGGCCCGCCAGGTCGAAGGGGTCCTGCAGCGCCTTGAGCGCCGTCTCGGCGAGGTCGGCCAGCTGATCCGTGCCCGTCGAGTCCTCCACAAGCAGCGCGAACTCGTCGCCGCCGAGCCGCGCGACCAGCGGCGCCGCCGTCCTGCCGTGGCCCGCCTCGTCGGCGCACCGCGTGAGCCGCTCGGCGACGGCCGCGAGCAGCCGGTCGCCGACCCGGTGGCCGAGGGTGTCGTTGACCGCCTTGAACCCGTCGAGGTCCAGGTAGCAGAGCCCGATCCGGCCGGTGCCCGTGTCGTCGTACGCACCCGCTTCGAGCGCGGCGGCGAGACGTTCGAAGAACAGGCTGCGGTTGGGCAGCCGGGTCACCGGGTCGTGCATCTGCAGATGCCGCAGCCGGGCCTGGAGTTCACGGCGCGCGCTGATGTCCGTGGCGGCGAGCAGCACCGTACGCCCGCCGGGCATCGGCGAGACCGTGACCTGGACCCACAGCGAGTGCCCGTCGGGGTGTTTCAGTCGCCGGGTACAGCGCAGCTTCGCCTGGCGGCCGCGGAGCACCTCGCGGTACGCGTGCCAGGTGCGTGCGTCCGACGCCAGGTCCACCAGATCGGCGGCGAGACGCCCCGCGAGCTCGTCCGGGGCCGCGCCGAGCAGCTCGGCGAGCGCGTCGTTGGCATCGACGACGAGACCGTCGCCGTCCACGACGCCGAGGGCGAGCGGAGCGGCGGCGAAAGCGGCTCGGTGGTCGGGCCGCTGCTCTGGATAGTGACGCTCCGTAATGGGTGCCCAGGCGAGGTCGGGTGCTGTGACCGCTGTGGGCGCTTGGCCTTCAGACGTTCCGTTCACCACTTGCTCCCGCAGTGCAGTTGTTCGGCGAGGCCGGGCCCGCGCAGGAAAGTGTGCCGATCATAGGGGCTGGCCCGAGGGCGCATCCAGCCACAGAGCGGTGCCGCGTGGCGGCCGCGCGAGGCATAGGACAGGTGCATGCCCGGTGCGGATGTGGCACCCACCCGGTGACAGATCGTTTCTGCTCGCCCGTGTACTGCTTCCTTTACGCCTCCAGCAGCCCGGCGACAACTTGTGACGGTCCGTGAGCATCCCGGGAGCGGCGCGTCACCCGGTTGGCTCAGACAAACAGGGCGTACCAGAGAAAAGCCGCACAGGGTGGGTGGGATGCCCCGTAACCCGCAGCCGGAGGTGGACGTGCCGCGTCAGCTACCCCCCTGGGGACTCACCCGTGGAGGGGAGAGACCCCGGTTGCGCAGCACGGCCGCCGCCCTTACGTCCCTGACCGCACTTGCCGCCACCGGGCTCGTGGCGGGCCCCGCGACCGCCCAGCCCTCGGCGGCCCCCTGCGCGCTGCAGCGCACACCGGCGCATCACTCGGAGGGCCTGGACACCTGGAACGACGCTTATACGCGCCCCGACCAGGCCCTCGACGCGGTCATGGTCTTCCTCTCCTTCCCCGACTCCCCGCCCCGGATCGCCCCCGAGGATCTGGCGGCCGACTACTTCCCCGCCACCAGCCAGTTCTTCGACCGCGCCTCTTACGGCAAGTTCGCCCTGCGTCCGCACGCGCGGCGCGAGTGGGTCCAGATGCCGGACGACTCCACCTCGTACGCCATACAGCGCGACTGGAGTCCCTCCCGGCGCAGCGCCTATCTGCGGGACGCGGTCGCCGCGGCCGATCCGCGCGTCGACTTCTCCCGGTACGACGTCGTCTACTTCGTCGCCGACCCGGACGCGCCCGGCGTCGACTCGGACGCGACGAAGGTGGTCAACTTCGACCGGCCGATGCGGGCCGACGGCGCGGACATCAGGCGCATCGTCACGGTCTTCGAGCGGCATCCGCCGGACCGCAACGTCCTCGCCCACGAGACCGGCCACGTCTTCGACCTGCCCGACCTCTACCACCGGCCGACGGACGGCGAAGGCGACTGGGACACGCACGTCGGCGACTGGGACGTCATGGGCAGCCAGTTCGGGCTCTCACCGGACCTCTTCGGCTGGCACAAGTGGAAGCTCGGCTGGCTGGATCAGCGGCAGGTGGCGTGTGTCGAGGGCGGGGGGCGGCGGCTGACCCTGGAGTCGCTGTCGACGCGGCCCGTGCGCGGGGGCATCGGCGGCACCAAGCTGGCGGTCGTCCGCACGGGCCGCGGCAGCGTGATCGCCTTCGAGGCGCGCGACGCGGCGGGCAACGACCGCGGCACCTGCAGCGAGGGAGTGCTCGTCTACCGCGTACGCAATGAGGCGCCGTCCGGCGGCGGTCCGGTCGAGGTGCTCGACGCCCACCCGGAGTCGGAGGCGTGCTGGACCGACTCGGTGTATCCGCCGCTCGCGGACGCGCCGGTGGGGGCGGGGGAGAGCTTCACGGTGCCGGACGAGGATGTGCGCGTCGAGGTGGAGGGGCGCACGGTGTCCGGGGCGTGGACGGTGAACGTGTCGGTGGGCTGACGGGGTGGCCGCACGGGGCCTCACGGGGGCCGGCGCAGGGGCATGAAAGAAGCCCCCCGCTTTCGCGAGGGGCTTCTTTCCGTCTGTGCGCCGCCAGGGACTCGAACCCCGGACCCGCTGATTAAGAGTCAGCTGCTCTAACCAACTGAGCTAGCGGCGCCTGCTGACGTCGTAGACCTTAGCACCCTGATCGCCGCCAGGAAAAATCGATATACGGACCGCCGAGCCCGCCGCGGCACGCGCCGCGCGGACGCAGGCCCAGAGCACGACCTCGGGCCCGGGAAGCCACGGGTGGCGGGCGTCGGGCGCCACCAGCCAGCGCGATTCGAGGTGCCCTTCGAGCCGACCGGAAGGCGCCTCCGCCCGGGATTCCTGTGTGATCGGCGGCACTGTCACGGCGTCCCCCATGCCGTGGCAGAGGATGCCGGGCACGGCCCGGCCCCACTCCTCCCACTCCAGGAGCGAGGGCAGCCGCTGGGCGGTCCCGGGGGCGGCGAAGAGCAGCATGCGGCCGCGGTGCGCGGCGACGGGGCCCGAGCCTGGGCCCTCGTCCCATAACCGGTCCAGCATCCGGCGGCCGAAGACCGCGGGGACGCTCACCACGTCGAAGACGGTGCCGCAGGGGAGGACCGCGGGGGCGGTGGGGCGGCTGCGCCAGTGGGCGAGCGCGCTGCGCGGATACGTTTCCGCGGAGGCGAGCCAAGCGGCTCCCTCGGTCGTGACGTCGGAGATGTCCTGGACGCGGGCGGGGGCGGAATCCGGGTGAAGACGCGTGCTGCTCATGGCAATGACATCTACCGGTAGTGAGCGTTCCATTTCCTGGAGTTGTCAGAAATGGGGACAGCGGTTGCTGCGGGGGAGTACCTTGCCCTCCTTGGCATATGCCCGTGATCTTTTGAGAGCCGCCGGGCCCTCAGGCTCCTCAGCTCTCAGCCCCCTCGGCTCTCAGCCCTCACGCTTGGGGGCCGCCGCCACCTCCGCCGGTCCCGCGCAGGAGGTCCCGGCCGAACTCGACCATCTTCTTCGCGTAGTCCTCGGTCCACTGCGCACGCTCGGCGATCGCGGCGGGCGTCAGGCGGTCGAAGCGCCGGGGGTCGGCGAGCTGGGCCGCGGCGATCGCCTGGAACTCGACCGAACGGTCCGTCGCGGCACGGAAGGCGTGGGTCAGCTCGGTGGCGCGAGCCAGGAGCTCCCGAGGGTCCTCCATCGACTCCAGGTCGAAGAAGTGCTCCGGGTCGGCGACGGCTTCCGCGGGCTCGAAGAGCAGGGGCGCGGGTCGCAGACGCTGCTCGGTCCGGGGCCGCTCGGGCTCCGCCATGGTTCTCCTCCTCGTACGGTTTCCGGCCGTGGGGCCGTCTTCCATTCTCCCTTGCCGCGCAAGGGGGCCGTGGGCCCTGTGCTCACGGCTGCCGCCAGGCGACCCGGTGTTCCGCGAGGCGCGCGAGCACGGCGTGGTTCGCCTCCCAGCCCTGGGAAGACAAGATCACCCAATATGCTGCCAGGGCCCAGAGGAAGAAGGTAGGCACATGTCCAGTGCACGACTCCAGCCCGGTATGCGAGTGCTCAAGGTACGCCGCATCAGTAGGGACACCGAGGACAGCTCTGCTCTTGCCCGGCAGGGCGAGGAACTGGACGCAGCAGCCACGGAGGGCCGGTACGCGGTCGCCGGTGAGGTAGAGGACTCCACAGTCTCCGGTGCGGTCAACCTGGGTGATCGGCCGAAGCTGGGCCGGTGGATGAAGGAGCCTCACTGGCACGACTGGGACGCAATCATGGTCACGTCCCTGGACCGGATCACCAGGGACCAGCACCACTGGGACCGATTCGCGGAACGCTGCCACGGGGGAAACAAGGAAATCATCTGCCTTGATGACCCCGGACTAGATATCCACACTCCGACCGGCCGAATGATTGCCTACATCAAGGCAACTCAGGCACAGGAGTACCGGGAAGCCATCGTAAGGAAGCGACGGAATCAGACCCAGTACTACCGTGACGAGTCCCTTTGGGGTGGTGGTACTTGGCCGTTCGGATACCGTCCGGTGTTGGCTGAGTACAAGGGGAAGCAGCGTTACAAGCTCATCGTTGACCCTGTTACTGGCCCTCTTATTCGTGAGGCATACCAACGGATCGCAGAGCAAGGCTGGAACATGAGTCGAGTTTGTGATGACTGGAATCAGCGGGGAATCCTGACTTCCCAGGATTATCAGCGAAGTATCAACGCTCAGGAAAAGAAGGCCGGGGTAAAGACCAACATCAAGGGCACCAAGTGGTCTACCTCAACCCTGGGAAAGATGCTGAAGAAGCCCATCCTGAAGGGTGTTGCCATGCATAAGGGGCAACCACTACTGAGAGATGGACTCCCCGTAAGGTGGGCAGATCCTATTCTGACCGATCAGGAGTATGACAAGCTCCAGGTCACTGTTAGGAACTTGGGGAAACACAGGGCCGGAATCAAGTCCAATAGCTCCCCAATGACTGGAGTTCTAATCTGCCCTTGCGGGCTCAAGATGTATGAGAACAGCTCCCCGACGAAACTCAAGACTGGGGAAATTAGGAAGCACGAGTATTTCCGGTGCTCATCGTGGAGCAATGGGGCAGCGTGCCCGTTCTCTGTGTCCTGGACTCAGCAATTCCTGTACGAGCAGTCGGAGAGTGCATTCCTGTCCAAGCTGGGGGACGAGGAAGTTATGGAGCGTTCCTATGTTCCCGGACGAGACAACCGGCAGCAGATCGCGGAGTTGACCGCAGCCATCGATAACCTGTCGCAGGCGATCGGACAGGCAACGTCAGCCACTGCTGTCACGGCTCTGACCAACACGCTGGACCGGCATTCGGAGAACCTGGCCAAGCTCCAGGAGGAGCCATTCGTGCCAGGGCATTGGGAGGAGAGGGGGACGGGGCAGACCTACCGGCAGAGGTGGGCACGGTTCAGGGACTGGAGCGAGAAGGGGCCGTTCCTCCGGAAGTCAGGTTTCCGGCTGTACCCGATCGGCACTCCCAAGGGAGGTTCATCTTTTGTCCTGATGACGCCGAAAGACCTCACGGACCGGGCCAGTGGTGTCCTGAACGGTGTTGAGCCTGCCGATGGAGAAGAGTACGAGACGACCATTCATCAAGCCTTCCTGGAGAGCCTGGGAGAGTTTTCCCAGATGCTTGAGCAGGAACGGGAACTGAAGTACGAGAAGCACATGGAGTACGACGGCCTCTAAGCCGTCCCCCTCTGCTCAGTTTCAATTGAATTGAATGGGGGAGCCCCTGTCTTCTGGCGGGGGCTTCCTCATGTCCGCAGTGAAAATAAGGGTGACAGGATTCAATCTGATTGGGCTCTGAAGTGCCTCTTACCCAGCAACCCCAAGGGTACGTGATAATGGTCACACACCTATCAATGCTGCATTCTGGTGGCTTTTAATTCCACGGAGACCCGTACTGCTTTCCGCTTGCTATGACGTCCCGATCAAAATAACGCGTCGGGGCGGGCCCCTCCCCCTCCCCCTCCCCTCCGCGCCCTCAGACGTTTCGCAACGCGATCAAAATGCGCAGCCAGCCTTCGCGCAATCGTCATTGTTGCGATGGAATGTATCGTGGAACAGTCGGCAATTAGGGTCGAGAGACTCTCGCAGATCCTTTTCTGACTCATCGTCGTAATTGACAACTTTAACGAGGGTCCTGGTGCCGTCGCTATGCACTGTGTAGACATCGACTCTCATCAGCTCTGCACTTCCCTTCTAAGAGGCCCTGAGCGGCTATCTCGGCTCATGCCAAGCTGGCGGACGGGAGCCTCTGCTCTCATTGGCCCCAAAGGCGCCCTAACGGTCTGGTGACCAGGGTTCTCAGGGCTCGAACGGAGGACAGCCCGAAGGGGCTAACGACCAGAGGCCGCTACCGATACCCCACCAGAGGCCTGAATGCCCCAACGGAGCACGTGAGTCGACAACCAGGGGTCTTGCTGGCAACGGGAGATCCTTGGTGGCGCCCGCATGGCCAGGGGGCTACCCCCTCCCCCTGACTAGTCAACTAGTGGGCCGTGACTCAGGTCACTGCCATCTCGTACAACCTTTTGCGGCACCCCCCTGTCTCACCAGGGAGTCGGGCCTAGTGGCCGACCGGCACCAATCGCAATTCGGAGACGCTTTAGCCTGCCTAAAAACTGAGGGGACTTTACATGATCGATGACTTTATCGAGAAGATCAGCGATGACAGTGATATCGAGCATGTGAAACATGTCGGATACTCCTCTGACCCGGACCCGACCGGCCCCATCACTCGCGGGCAAGTTTCCAGCGAAATTGCGCAGGCTATGCAGTATGCGATCTATTCCGATCAAGACTTGGAGCAGCGGATAGAAGCCCTTGAGAGTGAGAACGCAGAGCTGAAGAAGCGCGTGGATGCTCTGGCGGATGCCATCAAGGCACTCACTGCCTGACATTAGTCGGGCACCACAACAAGCGAGAGACCCGCCTCACCTGATTGAGGCGGGTCTTTCTATATCCACTATCCCGCACCAGGGGTCTGGCTCATCAGCCGGGCCCCTTTTCTAATGCCCGAATGGAGAAACATATGAGGATTAGCGAGACCTATCCCTACATGCACACGGGGCCCTGTGGGTTCGCTGACCCGTTCGGAGTGCAGTGCTCGAACGAAAACCCTTGCCCTAACCGGCAGACTGCGCCAGTCAACAGGGTGCGCCCCACCCTCACCCCAGTGGACCCATTTGCCTTCACCGAGGAAAGGCCTCAGAAGCCTGCCTCCCCGCCCGTGAAGCATGCGCCGGAACCCGAGCCCAAGAAGGCTGAGAAAATGCAGGAGAAGATGACTCGCAAGCTTCCGCGTGCCGCCCAGAAGTCAGAGTGGGAAACCGCCATTCTCTTCTGCATGGACCCCGAACTGAAGAGTCATCTCCTGCCGACCGCGTTTGCGGTGGCCCGGCTCAACGACTGGACTACTGGCAAGCCTGGAAAGAAGAGCAACGGGCACCGGCAGTCTGTGTATGCAGCCGCAGCCAAAAAGGGCAGCGTAAGGGCACTCAGCACTGACCTTAAGAACCTGTGCGAACTCGGCTGGCTGTTCCAGTACTCCACAAACCGAGGAGAGGGAAACCCTGATCTCTACTGGCTCACGATTCCAGATCACGACCACTCCCACACTTTCGACGACGTGTGGCACAAGTCGGAAGAGATCGAGTCTCGTCGGAGGGGGTAGACACCTGGGTGGAAGTACGCTTCTCCCATAACCCTGAGGTCTTTATAACCCTGAAGGGTCTATAACCCTGAAGGACGTTACTTACTGAGAAGAGTTGAAGAGACAGGCCCCTGGGAGAGCAGATGACCCAGGGGCTTCACTAATGTCCGCTTTGGGCGGACAAGTAGATATCTAGATCCCAGATGGCTTTGAGGCCATCTGGGTTTCACTCATACCACTCCAGTCGGAACTAGATCCTGAGATTCACTGACGTTCATCTCCGGGCGGATCTGTCCTCCTGTTTCACTACCTACCCTTGACACTCCGCCTACGGCTCCGTGCTCGATATGGACATCAGCACCTTAGCAACCTCACTACATGAATCCACCTACACCTCCTGCGCTGCACTCCGGTGCTTAACGGTGGATTCCTTACGCTCGGGCGTGCTGATGACAGCGACTTCTTATTCCATCCACCGATGACCAGTCTTCAACATCCACCCCATAGCTTCGCGAGGGGGATGGACGTCTTGACTTTGGTCACGGCGTCTTGAATGTGGCCGCCGCTTTATGAGCTGATGCAACAACCCCCTTTCATTCCTACCTCTCACTGGCATACGGAGAGGTGCCGGTATCTGTGACCACCGGCCCTAAGCAAGAGTCACAGCAGGCTTGGTCCGCCTGGGAGCAACGGACCCCTTTTTATTGCCCATTGATGGGATTGATTCATCCCAATCAGCTGAAAGTGAAGTGATTCAAGTGATTCCAAACTTTGACCTTGCGCGGCGGCGCCGGAACCTCGGCCTGACTCAGGAAGATGTTGGCAACCTGGTGGGTGTTGACCGCCAGACGGTTGGCCGGTGGGAGTCGGGCCAGCACGCCCCTACTCACGAACACCTTGTGAAGTGGGCTCAGACGGTCCGTATGCCTATCTCGGTACTTCTGGCCTATGTGGGTGAGAACGAGCGTGAGATTGCCGCTCTGTGCCCCGGTGGCTTCACTCAGCCGGAACACGGTGTAATCCGCCAGCTCGTTACCCAGGCCCGCGTCACTAACGCTGCCTGAACCTTTGATCACTAGGAACGGAGATTGAAAATGGCTAACAACTTTGCAGTGACTGACAAGGTGGCATCTGTTGCCGCCGCTTCCTTGGGGGCCTCTCTGGTTCTCGGCCGTACTGTATTTCGTGATGTTGAGAAGGAATTCGAGGGTGGGTTTGGTGACACCATTCGCATCCGAGTCCCTAAGGCGATTCCGGCCAAGCCTTTCATCGAAGGCACGACTACCATCACGGATATTGTCCAGACAGTGAATGAGGGCACTGTTCCCCTCAAGCTCAGTACTCACGCTGTTTCTGCGGTCTCGCTAAGCCCGAAGGACTACAGCCTGAACGTCTTCTCGACTCAGGTTCAGGCAGTCGTTCCGACTTCCCAGGGTGTTGCCGAGTACATCGAGAATGCAATTGCGACTGAACGGCTTAACCCGAAGATTGCTGCGGCTGACGCCCTGATTATCGATCCTGCCAATGTCCGTGATGCGATTCTGGACGCTGGTGTCAAGCTGGATAAGGCCAAGGTCCCGGGTACCCGCTGGCTGGCTGTTTCCCCTGATGTCAAGAAGCTGCTTTTGGCTGATCCGATGCTGGCTGCGGTCAATTCCTCTGGTGGTGACGATGCTCTGGCAGATGCTGTCATCGGTAGGCTCCATGGTTTCAACGTTGTCGTTTCGCCTTACCTGGATGCCGGTGCAGTGGCCTACGCTCAGGATGCCTTTGCCATGGCCATCCGTGCCCCGTACGCTCCGCCCGGCTCGAACGGGGCGTCTGCCGAGTTCTCTGACTCCACTTCGAGTGTTGGCTACGCGCTCACCGTTCTTCAAGCGTTCCACGACGACACTCTCACTCAGCGAATCATTGCTGAGGCTTTCGTGGGCACAGCTGAGATTGATCCGGCCCGTTCAGTTGGTCTGAAGCTTTCTTCCGGTGCGTTCAGTGCTGAGACCATGAGCGCCAAGACTGCGAAGAAGTAGTGAGCAGGGATTGGCCGGATCACCCCCGCCCTAACCCGATTCCCGAGAAGGGAAAGCCCTGGACTGAATAGTCTGTTGATCTGAGTATTGATCTGGGCAACAGGACGCCACTCAAGTGGCTTTCCTAGGGCACACGAGAGCCCCCTACCGGCGTAGGGGGCATCTGTGTTGAGGTCAACAGGATCCCGGGTTGACTCCCAAACTGGTCCGCTAGGAGTAGTTGGAGCTTTTCCGTCCCTCGCGCACCAGGGTCCTTAACGGCTAGCTCGGTACTCGTCAGGCTGGCCGCCATGCTCGTCCACCCACCATGCCACGGTGCAATCAAGGCACCTGTAGCGCCATCGTGGCTTACGTGTCGCAGGGTCATGGGGGCGCGACAGGATCACGTGAATGCTGCGGCATTGCACGCACCGGGCAGCCTTCACGAACGGACTGATGGCGAGATACGCAGGGCCTCCGCTATCCGCTGAGCATGCTCGGCCTTGAGCGCGGGCACTGCGACGTACGCGTGCCCTTGAGGACGGCCAACCATGGGCCGGATGCTGTCGCAGACTTCCTTGGGGAGTCCTAGCGCGGTGAGCGCTTCTCGGAGTGCATTGCTGGCGTCATCCGCTGTCCTGAGACTGCTCCGCCAAGTTTGCATATCGATGTCCACGGGGCTCACCTGTGGTCGTCTTGGTGGTGCTGCGTGAGTTCCACGTTCGTGTCAGAAACCGCGCTGTAGTTACTGGTCGATCTGAAGTTCTCTCGCTTGTTGCAGAGCCCCAAACAGCGTTTACAGCCGGGGACTGCACGGGGCTCGGGGGGAAGCTCCGTCAGTCCGCTATAACTCTGTTGATTCTGTGTCACGTTGTGGCCTCCCCGCGCCTCGATTCGCTGGGAACCATCGTGGGCCGGTTGGCTAACTGTCTCTAGCCGCTTTCCCGTTGCTGCAAAAGGTCGTCCCTGATGGACGTCAGTAGGGCCCTCATGTCGTCGCCCTCAAGAGCGTCGGCGGCGAACCCATCGAACTTGGCGACGTACAACGCAATGTCTCTCGGGTCGGTCACGACAACTTCCGCGTGAACCGTCTCTACGGTCACCGCGCGGTCGTCACGGACCACGAAGGCGTGGTTCGGGATGTCATGTTTGGGTCCGGCGAGTGGCACCACCAGGACGTCAACGTTGGGAAGCCGGGACACAGAGATGAGCCGGTCTATCTGCCCGACCATGACCATGGGCGGAACGATCAGCCACCGAAGAACGGGTTCTGTGATCACGAACCGCAGAGTCTTGCCTTCGTCGTACAGAACCTCTTGCCGTTCAAGCCTCGCGCTCACGGTCTGACGAACGGTGTCCTCTGTCAGGTCGTCGTGCCGGGAAAGGACTGCCCGCATGTACTCGGGGGTCTGGAGCAGTCCCGGTACCAGGGCGGGTTGGAAGAGCCGTAGGAGCGTCATGCGGGCCTCAAGAGCCTGCAACTGTCTCTGCGCCTTGTGGAGTCCTGCGCGTTGGATGAGACGCCATGCTGTGGCTTCTGTTGCTGCTACGCGGGCGGCATCCATGTACTCGGCCTTGACGTCGTCTGAGACGCCGATAGCCGTCAGGATGCGGTCAACATCATCAGCGGTAGCTGAAGCCTTGCCGGTCTCGATCTTGCTCAGCTTGCTGGCGGACATGACAGCGCCACGGGCCACGACTTTGGCCTCTTTCTCTGAGGCTTGCCGTAGTGCCCGTAGCGCCGCACCAAGCTCTGAACGGTTCACTCCCCGTACTTTGCCCACCAGTCCGCGAACGGGACAGCGTGAGCTAGGGCTGTATCCCGGTAAGTGACGTACTCAGGCCCACGGTCATCCGGCAGCAGATCAGCCCCGAGGAACTTGCCGTCATGGCTGTAGTGGAAGCGTGCCGGAGTGGTCGAGTCGAAGAGCCAGAAGTCCCCCACACCATTGGGGACAGGGCTCGGCCGGTCGGTCACATCGAGGATGAAGAACTCTTCACCGGCTGTAGCGTTCGTCCGGTAGCCCCACCCGAGTTCGAACCGCAGGTACGGGGTGAGTGGCCGCGTGAGGATGTGGACGCGGTACATGCGGCGCCCTGAGCCGACATAGGTCCGGATCTCGTCGAGCCAGTCGGCGTTGTAGTCAGCAGGCTGCGGCTGGCCATCCAGGTACAGCCGGTACGCGTCGACGTTCCCGGATTGGCTGTAGTCGTCGAGGGTTTCGAGCCGGAACGCTTCCTGCCGGAAGCTGTCGAACAGGTCCCCCAGGGAGCGGCTAGAGCTGCCCACCGAAGGCCTCTCGGATGAGTTCCATGGGGATCTCTACAAGGTGTTCGTGTCCGGGGATGTTGAGCCCGTGGCCTTCCGGCGTCTCGCCCTGTACGAGGATCGTGCCCCGGTCGGTCTTGTAGATCGAGGGGCAGTCCTTCTTGTCACACGTCGTCGCCAGCATGGTCACCTTCACGAGCGTTCCCCTTCCCGTAGACGGAGCGTCTCGTCTGATCGTCGCGAGGCGGTGTGGGTAGGGCAAGGGGTTCGGGTTTCGAGAACGGGAAATCGTCCTGTGGCGGACCATGACGACTTGTTCACGCACCACATGCAGCGGCTGAGGCTGACTCGCGCCCTGGAGAACCGCCAAGCTCCCTGCCTGGGTTGATCTAGGAGTACGGCACTTTGTGGTTCTGCAAGTGATCCCACGTGGTAAACATTGCATCCCAGCCGTCCGGGAACTTCACCGTGACGCCCAGTTGGACCGGTTCCGTCGACGGGTGGTCGTCGAGCAGTTCGCTGACGCCCGCGCGGCAGACCACGATGCAGGCGTGGCGGTGGCGGGAGGTCAGGACGCAGAGGCGGCCCGTCTCCAGGTGGAACGCCGTGGCGTCCGGGCGGCCCGAGAGCGGGTGCAGGACCACCGTCACGTCGTACTCGCGGCCCTGCAGCCGGTTGGCGGTGTCCACCGTGACATCCCTTACGCCCATCTCCGCGAGGGTCGCCCGCACCTTCGCCGCCTGGTCGCGGTGGGCGGTGCCGACGGCGATGCGGTCGGCCGTCAGGGGGGTGGGGTCCGGGCCGCGCTCCGACGTGGCCGCGCCGCCGCGGTCCAGGAGACGCCGGACGACCCGGGCCACCGCGTGCACGGCCTCGGGGTCGGTGCGCGGCGTGTTCCGTGCGGGCAGTTCGAGCAGGCCCCAGCCCGACTCCGCCGCCTCGTCGATCACCCGGTCGGGACCGGAACCGTCCGACGGCACACCGAAGCGGAGCTTCCGGTCGCCGTGGTCCGTGCCGCTGCGGAAGGGCGTGTACGGATAGAACGCGGCCGAGACCAGCGGGGCGGCCGACGCCGGGAGCCGCCAGGACACCGGGAGGCGGTGCTGGGGCAGTTCGGGGTTGTGCGCGAGCAGGGTCGTCACCGCGCTCGCCGAAGGGTCGTACGCGAGACCGGCCCACTGCTCGGCGCCCACGATCGAGAATGGGTCGAGCTGGCCGGGGTCGCCCACGAACAGGGCCCGCTCGAAGAGCCCGGCCACCGCGAGCAGCGCGTCCGAGCGCATTTGGTACGCCTCGTCCACGATCGCGTGCCGCCAGGGCCCGTCGAGCTTGGTGGCCTCGACGTGCGCCCACTTCGCGGCCGTCGACACGACGACATCGAGCCCGGCGAGGTCGGCGGCCTTCGTGGACGTACGGACGAAGGGCAGGTCGTCGAGCGCCTTGTCGTACGCGTCCGGGTCGCTGCTGTGCAGACGGCCGACCGGCAGCTCGGGGTCCTTCTCGGCCAGCCGCAGGACCAGGTCGTCGACCTGGGCGTTCGTCTGCGCGATCACCATCAGGGGGCGTCCCGCGGCGGCCAGTTCGCGGGCCGCGCGCACCACGAGGGTCGACTTGCCCGCGCCGGGCGGCGAGTCGACGACGACGCCGCGGTGCGCGCTGTGCAGCGTGTCGTGCAGGATCGCGTCCGTGGCGCGGCCGGCCGCCTCGCCGGGGTCGAAGGAGGCGCGGTCGAAGGGGGCGGTCGGACTCACAGGGTGTCCTCCGGCGTCACGGGGTCAGGGCGCTCGGCGGCGTCGCCCGGCGGGCCGCCGTGGGTCCAGGGAGTCGCCTCCGGGTCGGGGAGCTTGGGGCCGCCGCGCTGTTCGTGCTCGAAGAGCGTCCAGCAGATCCGGTCGCCCTTCTGCGGCACGGAGCCGGGCTCGGGCTCCTTGCCGCGGCCCATCTTGTCGGTGATGCGCAGTACGACAAAAGCACCGCTGTCCTCGGCCTCGTACGTCACGAACTCGGCCGTCTGCGGCTTGCCCTGGAGCGAGCGGTACACCTTCGCGCGCTCGGCCAGGTGCGGGCGGTCGTCCGTGCGGACGGTGACCAGGGGCCGGGGCCGCGGGCTCTTGCTCTCGCTGTACGCCATGACCACCTCGGTCACCTCACCGGTGAACGCCTCGCCCGCGAGCCGGCGGCCCGCCATCACCAGGGGGTCGTCGAGTGCTTCCTGCGCTTCCAGCCTGGCCTGCTCGCGCTCCCGCGCGCCGAGCTTGTTCGCCGCCGTCACCGCGTCGTCGACGCGGGGCTGCGGGGGCTCGCCTGCCCTCACGCGGTCCCGGTGACCGGTGAACGACCAGCGGTCGCGGGTCCAGCGGTCGGCGGCGTGCGGGGCCTCGGGAATCGTGCAGAGCGCGTCGAGACCGCGCCACACCGCGTCCCAGGTGGGGCGGGTCCTGCTCTCGATCAAGGCGCGGATCTCCCGCTCGGCCGCGGCCAGTTCGGCGAGGCGGACGTCCGCCTGGATGCCGTCCTCGGCGGTGGCGAGGGCGCCGCGCGCGCGGTCGTGGCGCTCGATGGCCGGGGCGAGCAGACGGTTGTCGAAGGCCGGGTCCGTGGCGGGGCCCGCGGGCGGGCAGAGCAGCTGGCCGTCCTTGTCCCGCGCCAGCTCGGCACGGAGCGCGGCGTCGGCGCCGGAGGTGCCTTCCGGGGCCTCGATCCAGGCGAGCAGGGCGCCCAGGTGCTGGTCCTCCAGGCTGGACTGGCCGGTGGCCCAGTGCCGGGAGAGCAGGTCGGTCATGGCGACGAGGAGGGAGGAGCCCGGCACCCGGGCGCGCTCCCCGAAGTGGGTCAGCCAGCGGCCCAGGAGGGGGACGCGGGGAGGGGCGGGATACGGGGTTTCCGGGTCCTGCTCGGCGGTGCGGCGGAAGCGGGTGGAGCGGCCGATGAGCCGGACGAAGTCGATGCCCGCGCGGCTCGGGACGATCAACTGCGGGGCGTCCGAGCAGAGTTCGACCTCCACCTTGACGCGCTTGCCGGTCTCCGGGTCCGTCTCGCTGCGTTCCGCTGCTTCGACGTCGTCCGTGAACGAGTCGACGTACTCCAGGACGGAGTCCGCGAGCTGGGCCAGGAAGGTGAAGCGCAGGTCGCGGTCGCGGGGCTGGTGTACGACGAGGACGCGGGGGGAGGTGCGCTCCGTCCCGACGAGCGCGCCGAGCGGGGCGCCGGCCTCACCGGCGGTGACGAGGGGGACGAGGACGAGAGGCCGCTGGGAGAGGTGGCGGTGGCGCACCATCGCCCTCGGCTGGGCCCGGCCGGTGGTTACCGCTTCCAGGCGGGCGAGGTTGTCGATCAGCGACATCGGGCGGCCCTCCCGTGCGGGTCCGCTGCGCGGGGCTGGTCGGGTGTGCGGTGCGAGTCGGCTGCGCGGTGCGAGTCGGCTGTGCGGTGCGTCGGCGTCTGCGGGCCGTCGTTCGTTGCCCCGCCGCTTCGCGGCGGAATGTTCCCACCCGCCCACCCGATCACCCGGCGGCAGCCACTCACCGAAGAGCGGTCCCGTGGGTGGGTGGGCGGGAGCGGAGCCGCCGCCGCGGAGCACTGGCGCGAGCGGCGCCGGGCCGCGCCGGGCGGCATCGCCGCAAGGGCGGTCAGCACGGCGCACCCCCCGCCGACGCCCCGCTCGAGGCGCCCCCGCCGGACAACGCCTCGGCCCGTAGCGCCGCCGCCCTGCGCAGTGCCGCCACCGTCGGGTCCTCGGGGTCGCCCGAGGCTCCGGTGGCCGCGGACAGAACGTCACCGATCGTCGTCAGGCCGCCCAGCTCGCCCCGCACCGAACGGCCCAGGGCGGTCACCGCACCCCTCTCGCGGGAGCGTTCGCGGCAGTGGAAGGCCAGCTCGCAGGCGGCCAGGCACTCGGGGGCGTACGTCGCCGGGACCGATTCGACCGCTGCCGTCAGGTCGGCCACGGGGAGGTTCACGTCGAAGGTGGTGCCCTCCGGAAGCGCGTCCGCGATGTCCTCGATGCGGGTCAGGCGCGCCAGCTGGCGCCTCGTCACGGAGATCTGTTTGCGCACGTCGATGGCCGACGCGGTGGGGAGGTTCGAGAAGTCCTTGGGGCATACCAGGAGCACGTGGTGCCGGACGCGGGGCGCGGGGTCCATGCGGGCCGTCACTGCCTCCAGCGCCAGGGCGTACACCGCGGCTTGGCGCGCCGCCGCGCCCACCTTCGCCGCGTCCGCCGAGCCGTCGATCATCGGGAAGGACTTGATCTCGACGACCGTCCACGTGCCGTCGGGATGGACTACCACCGCGTCCGGTTCGAGGAAAGCCGGCGTCCCCGCGACGTCGAGGGCCAGCATGGGGTGGTCCAGGAGGGTCCAGCCCTGCGACGACGTGGCCTCGCGCAGCGCGAGAGAGGTGCGGGCCGCCCGGCCTTCGGGGCCCACCGCGGCGAGGTCCGGCACGGACGACTCGCCCGGCACCGGCTCCGGGCCGCCGCCGAGCCTGCCGTGCACGAGCCGCAGCAGCTCAACGCCGCCGTCGGCCTTGACCTTCGCCTCGAAGGCGTTGCCCCGCATGAAAGCGAACTGTGACTGACCGAAGGGCGCGGGGGTGCCGAGGGACTGCGCCAGCGTCGCCTTGTCCACGCCCGCGCCGTCGAGCAGCGCACGCCGCCGGCAGCCCGGATTCGCGGCGAGGGCCGCGAGCGCGCGGGCGTCGAGCGGTGACGCGGGGACGTCCGGTCCGCGCAGCTCAGCGAGCCGCTGTCGGAGTGCTGTCCCCCGCCTCGGCGGGTCGGGCACTCGGCTCGGCGCCTGGCTCGGCAGGCCGCTTGCGCGGCCGGGGAATTCGCTCACCCACGGAAGTCTGGCACCCGCCACTGACAATTGAGGACTCCGGGGCGGACGAGACGGACGACGAGGCCACGAGGGAGGCCGGCCTCGGCCCGGCCGCCACCCCCGACGAAGGCCGCGCGACATCGAACGGCAGTTTGACCCTGGCCTTCACGCGGTCCGCGAGCCGCAGCACCGGCCGGGCGAGGAGCAGCCCGAGGCCCATCACCGCGGCGCCCGCGACCGCGTCGAGGAAGTAGTGGTTGGCGGTGCCCATCACGACGATCGTGGTGATCAGCGGGTAGGCCACCGCCGCGGTCTTGACCAGCGGCGAACGGCCCTGCCGCCACAGCACGACCCCGCACCACAGAGCCCAGCCCACGTGCAGGCTCGGCATCGCCGCGTACTGGTTGGTCATGCCGCCGAGCCCGCGCGGCGCGCTCGCCTCGCCGCCCCACCAGCCGAAGTCGCTGTACTGCGCCATGGTGTCGACGAAGCCGTACCCCTCGCTCAGCAGGCGGGGCGGGCAGGTCGGCAGCAGCGTGAAGCCGACCAGGCCGATCATCGTGGAGGTCATCAGCCACGCGCGCGCCGCGCGGTAGTGGACCGCGCGGCTGCGGAAGAGCCACACGAGGATCAGGGGCGTGACCAGGTAGTGCAGCGACGCGTACCAGAAGTCGGCGGGCACGCCTATCCAGGAATGGTCGGTGAACAGGCGGTTCAGCGGGTGCTCGGCGTTGAGACGCAGGAACTTCTCGACGCGGAGGATGCTCAGGCCGTTGTCGACCGCGCCTGCCACATCGCCGCGGGCCAGCAGGCGTCCCGCCGAGTACGCGGCGTACACCAGCAGGATCAGCGGCAGCTCCGTCCACCAGCGGAGCCGAAGCCCGCTGATGCCCCCGGTGCCCGGAGCGTCAGTCTGCGGCATCCGGTCGGTCCCCCATCTGTCTTTGGTCACGCGGTGTTCAACGGCGCCTCACCTTACGGCGTACGCGAAAGGACGCTGAGAGGGTCCCCGGTCGTCTTAGACGCAGAGATCCACGAGCAGGTTGCTCCTCGCGGGCACGAGTGATCGCGACATGAGGCGTGAGTGATGATGGAGGGTACGGACAGCTGTCTGTTTACAGAATTCGTTCTATGACAGCTGATGGTCTCCACCGGTGGCTGTCGGCTCGGAAAGGCTCGACATGGCACCGCGCATCCTGCTGGCCCGCCACGGACAGACGGAGTGGTCCCTGTCCGGGAAGCACACCGGCAGGACGGACATTCCGCTCCTGGAAGAGGGCCGCAACGGCGCGAAGCTCCTGGGCGAGCGTCTGCGCCGCGCCCCCTTCGACGGCCTCCCGGACGTCGAGGTGCGCACCAGCCCCCTCGCGCGTGCGCGCGAGACCTGCGAGATCGCCGGCTTCGGGGACCGTGCCACCACTTGGGACACGCTCATGGAGTGGGACTACGGCTCCTACGAGGGCATGACCCCGGCCGACATCCAGGGCGTACGCCCCGGCTGGTTCATCTGGCGCGACGGCGTCCCCAGGGGCGAGACCCTGGAGCAGATCACCGCCCGCGCGGACGAGGTGGTGGCCTGGGCGCGCGGCGCGGACCGCGACGTCCTGGTCTTCGCGCACGGACACATCCTGCGCTCCATCGGCGCACGCTGGCTCGGTCTCGGCGTCGACTTCGCCGCCCGCATCCGCCTCAACCCGACCTCGATCTCCACCCTGGGCTGGGCCTACGGCGAACCGGCCGTCGAGTCGTGGAACGACACCGGACACCTGGTGTAGGCGCAGCGGCGTACGGCTGTCCCCGGTGCGACGGCTGTTCTGCCAGGGCGCGGCGCGTACGGCTCTCTATACGGCACGCGGCAGAGAAGCGTGCCGCTCCAGGAAGCCGCACACCCCCGAAGCCCGCCGGTGCGGAAGCAGCACCCGGGCCGTCGTGGCGAGCATCGACTGGATGCGCGACGACTGCACCTCGTCCAGGAGCCCGAGCACGCGCATGCCCGCCGTCGCCGCCTCGTCCGGGCGGCCCGCGCGGGCCAGGTCGTCGGCGAGCTCCGCGGTGTAGAGGGCGATGTTGCGGGTGAACTGCGGGGTCTGCGCCGACGCGATGCCCGCCGCGCGCCGTGCGTGCCGGGCGGCCCGCTCCCAGTCGCCGAGCGCCGACCAGCACTGCGCCTCGAGGACTTCGAGCTCGGCGGGCCCGTAGAAGGTCATCCACTCCGGATCGGTGTCCGAGGGGCCCCGGTCGAAGAGGGCGTGCGCGCGGGTCAGTGACCGTTCGCAGCCCGTCCGGTCGCCGAGCCCCGCCCAGCCCCCGGCCTCACGCAGCGCGAGGAGCGAGAGCAGCCGCGGCGACGCGAGGTGCCGGGCGGCCCGCGTCGCCGCCTGCGACGCCCGCACCGCCTCCCGGGGGCGCCCGGCGTCGCGCGCCAGGAAGGCCGTGTTGCAGAAGGCGTGCGCCTCCAGAGCCGAGTCACCGGCCATGCGGGCCGTCGCGAGCGCCTCCGCGTAGTGCGAGCGGGCGTCGTCGAAGCGTCCCGAGTCGTGCGCCAGCCAGCCCACGGAGATGGACAGTTCACCGGCGCTCGAGTACAGCCGGTCCGTCATCGACTGGCGGGTCGTGCCCGCGTCGAGCAGGGCGTAGGCGGTCCGCAGCGGGGCGGCCGCGCGCCGGTACAGGCCATCGGCCCCGTGCCGGTCGTCGAGCAGCCGGATCCTGCGCACGGCCTCCTCGACCGCGATCGCCTCGGCCTCGCCCGACCGGCCGCCGCGCCGTGCGGTGGCCTCGGCGCGGCTCGCGTCGGCGAACCCGAAGGACCCCAGGGAGGCGGCGGCCACGGTGGCCGTACCGCTCATGAATGCGCGACGCCGCACGTCGATCTCCTCGTGACTCTGGATCTCGTACGGGTCGCACTCGTGCAGTTCGGGGCCCATCGGCCCGGACGGGGGAGACTCATACAGCTGGATCGTGGTGTGTGATGCGGGCGCTTTGGACATGGTGCGCGCCCCCCGCCCGCGCACCGCGGAGCGGGGCGCGAACCCCAGGTCCGTCAGTGTCCGGCCGGGGAACATGTGCAGGAAGACCCGCTCATAGGCGTAGTTGGGGCAGCGGATCTCGCCCGCCTCGACGCGTCCGACGTAACGGGCGTCGCAGCTGACGCGCTCACCGATCTCACGAGCGGCCCGTCGGATCAAGGCGGCGAACTCGCCCGGAGAGCGCTGTCCCCGCAGTTGCCGGAAGGGAAGATTCGGTCGTGGGGACGGAGTTGACGATGCCATCGGTGACGACGCCATGGCCTGACCCTCTCGTACGGATCGTGCCGGATTGCGCCGAATCCTGTGGATACGGCGATACTGCCCCTGTTCCGGCGGAGCACGAACGTACCGGCTGTGAGGGGACCGGCACGCGGGGTTTGGCTACAAACCGGATATCTCACCCACGATCCGCCATGAAGTGCCATCCTTTGCGGCGGCATTACGCCGTAGCTGTTGACGCCGTCCCGCGTTGAACCATGCGGAGAGGGAGCGACGCGGCTCCCGCCCTTGCGAGGAGGGGTCCCCTTGTTGGAGATCGACGTGGAGAACGACGAATCGCGAGCATCGCTGACTACGGCACGGCACCTGCCGTCCCAGGAGCGCAGCGCACCACCACAGCAGGGCGCCCGGCCCCCCGAGCCCGCCGACTTCTGCGATCTCGTCACCGTCCCGGCCCGCCAGGGCCTCGAAGCGGTCGACATCCTGCGCCGCGGGGCGGGTGACGACGCGGTCGGCCCCGTCCTGCACGACGGGAGCTGCGACACCCTCGGATTCCTCGTCCCGCCCGGCACCGCCGACGCCTGGGACCTGCCCGGCAGCGCGTGTACGCAGACTTTCGGCCGCGGTATGCGCCCGCACACCGAGCCGCAGCCCGTACCCCCGCCGCCCCCGGTCGCCGGCACCGGCTGGCTGCTGCCCCCCGAGGAGTCCGACCCGGTCACCGACCCCGCCGTTCTGCGCGCGGCGCTCGGCCAGGCGGCCCGCACGATCGAGGCCGCCGACAACTGCCGCTGAGCCCCGGGCGAAGCGGTTCTGCAAGGTCATCGGGCCGCGCACCGCGCGTACGCCGATAATGGTCCGATGGCAAGGAACAGGCGGTCCCGGGAAGAGGCGCAAGCCGTCGTCGAGGAGGTGGACGGAGGGCTCGCCGAGCTGATGCCCGACCGGGACAGGCCACGCGCGTGGACGCTGCTCGTGGACGGCGCCCCGCAGTCCCATGTCGACCTCGACGACCCGGCGTATCTCGACTTCGAGTACCAGCGCAGGCTCGGTCACGTCGCCGACCTGGTCGCACCGCCCGGCAAGCCGATCCAGGCCCTGCACCTCGGCGGTGGTGCCTTCACCCTCGCCCGCTACATAGCCGCGACGCGGCCCCGCTCCACCCAGCAGGTCATCGAGCGCGACACCGCGCTCATCCAACTCGTCCGCCGCGAACTGCCCTTGGACCCGCAGGCACGGGTCCGGGTGCGCGGCACCGACGCCCGCGAAGGGCTCGCGAAGATCGCGGACGGCTGGGCGGACCTCGTCATCGCCGACGTCTTCAGCGGCGCCCGCACCCCCGCCCACCTCACCAGCGCGGAGTTCCTCGGCGACATACGCAGGGTGCTGAGGCCCGGCGGTCTCTACGCGGCCAATCTCGCCGACGGGCCGCCGCTGGCGCATCTGCGCGGCCAGCTCGCCACCGCCGCCACGCTCTTCCCGGAGCTCGCGCTCATCGCCGACCCCGCGGTACTGCGCGGCAAGCGCTTCGGCAACGCGGTACTCGTGGGCTCCGGTGTGCCGCTTCCGATCGCCGAGCTGACCCGGCGCAGCGCGGGGGACTCCCATCCGGCGCGGGTCGAGCACGGCAAAGCGCTCGTCGACTTCAGCGGGGGAGCGGCGGCGGTCACGGACGCGAGCGCGGTGGCGTCACCGGCGCCGCCGCCCTCGGTGTTCCGCTGAACCGACCCGACCGGTCAGTACTCGTTGATCTCGACCGCCGGGGGGTGGTCGTGCCACGTACAGAACACCGAGACCTTGTCGGCGCCCGACGTGAACTCCACCCGGATCCAGGTGCTCTGCTTCCACACCTGTACCGACCAGCCGGCCGCCGGAGTCGCCGACACCAGCGTCGCGGAGTCCTTGCCGAGGTCGAAGACGACCCGGCCGCCCTCGGAGGAGTAGCTCTTCACGTTGCCGGGCGCGGAGGCGGGCGCGGAAGGAGTGCTCGGCCTGCTCGGCTTCGCCTTCGACGGCTTGCTCTCGGGAGGCTCCGAGGACTCCGAGGGCTTCTCCGTCTTCGAGAGGGACGGGGTCGGCGTCGGGTCCGGGCGGTGCGTGGAGGAGGAGAGCGGCTCGCCGCGGTCGCCTTCGGCGGCCAGCGGCACCGCGCGCGGCGGGTCGTAGGCGGTGCCCGCCATGACCGTGTGGACACCCCACCAGGAGAGCGTGACCGCCGCTCCCGTGGCCAGCGACCAAGCCATTGCGTGTATGAGTCCTCTGCGCATCGCGAGCCATACTGCACCACCGGGCGCCTCGGCGTCCCAGGAGGACCGGGGTCACTCCTATGGCGTACGGTGCCGCCCATGGCAAGTGTGCTCGTCGTCGAGGATGACCAGTTCGTACGCTCCGCTCTCATCCGGCATCTGACCGAGGCATCGCACACCGTGCGCAGCGTCGGCACCGCCCTGGAGGCGTTGCGCGAGGTGGCCCATTTCCGGTTCGACGTGGTGATCCTGGACCTCGGACTGCCCGATCTGGACGGTTCCGAGGCGCTGAAGATGCTGCGCGGGATCACCGACGTCCCCGTGATCATCGCCACCGCGCGCGACGACGAGACCGAGATCGTCAGGCTCCTCAACGACGGCGCCGACGACTACCTGACCAAGCCGTTCTCCGTCGAGCACCTCTCGGCCCGGATGGCCGCCGTCCTGCGCCGCTCGCGCGTCCCGGCGGGCGAGGCCCCGCCGAGCCGGGAGATACGGGTGGGCGGGCTCGCCATCGATCCGCTGCGCCGCCAGGCCGAGCTGGACGGGGCGCGGCTCGACCTGACCCGGCGCGAGTTCGATCTGCTCGCCTTCCTCGCGGGGCGGCCCGGTGTCGTCGTACCCCGCAAGGAGCTGCTCGCCGAGGTGTGGCAGCAGAGTTACGGCGACGACCAGACCATCGACGTACATCTGTCGTGGCTGCGCAGGAAGCTGGGCGAAACGGCCGCGAGCCCGCGCTATCTGCACACGCTGCGGGGTGTCGGCGTCAAGCTGGAACCACCGCTGTGAGGTGGGCGCTCGTCAAGGTCTGCCTGGCCGTCACGACGATGGTCGTGGTCGCCTTCGCCGTGCCGCTCGGCCTGGTCATCCAGGAGATGGCGCGGGACCGGGCCTTCTCGAACGCGGAGCGGCACGCGGCCGGCATGGGCCCCACGCTCTCCATCACCACCGACCGCGATCAGCTGACGCGGGCCGTCGCCACGTCCGAGGCGGGCGGCGAGGGCCGCATGGCCGTGTACGTGCCGCCCATCGACAAGGCGCCCGCCCTGGAGATCGGCGACCGGCGGGCGGACGCGCACGCGGTGGAGACCACACGCAAGGAGGGCCGGGCGCGGACCGCGACGGTCGACGGCGGCTTCGCGCTGCTCCAGCCGACGGCGCTGAGCTCCGGCCAGATCGCGGTGGTCGAGATCTTCGTGCCCGAGGGCGCGGTCAGCAATGGTGTGACCACGGCGTGGCTGGTGCTCGCGGGCGTCGGCGTCGCGCTGATCATCGGGTCCGTGGCGGTGGCGGACCGGCTCGGCGTACGCATGGTGCAGCCCGCCAAGCGGCTGGTCGGCGCGGCGCAGTCCCTCGGCGAGGGAAAGCTGGGCGCGAGGGTCGTGGAGGAGGGCCCGACGGAACTGCGCCTGGCGGCGGTGGCGTTCAACTCGATGGCCGACCAGGTGGTCCAACTCCTGGCGAACGAAAGGGAGTTGGCGGCAGACCTGTCGCACCGCCTGCGCACTCCTCTGACGGTGCTGCGGCTCAACGCGGCCTCGCTGGGGGACGGGCCCGCGGCCGAGCAGACCCGCATAGCGGTGGAGAAGCTGGAGCGCGAGGTCGACACGATCATCCGCACCGCCCGCGACGCCAAGCCGCAGACCGCCGCGGTCGGCCCCGGCGTGGGCTGCGACGTCTCCGAGGTGATCCGGGACCGCATGGCCTTCTGGTCGGCGCTCGCGGAGGACGAGGGGCGCGCGGTGCGGGTCGCGGGGGTGGAGCGGCCGGTGTGGATACCGGTGGCGCGCCCCGAACTGGTCGCCTCCCTCGACGCGTTGCTCGGCAACGTCTTCAGGCACACGCGGGAGGGGTCGGCGTTCGCGGTGGACGTGCACAGCGGCGAGGACGCGGTCATCGTCCTCGTGTCGGACGCGGGGGCCGGGATCGCCGATCCCGAGGCCGCGCTGGCGCGGGGCGCGGGGTCGGGAGCCGATGGCTCGACGGGGCTCGGCCTGGACATCGTGCGGCAGCTGGCGGAGTCCACCGGCGGCGACGTCCGCATCGGGCGGTCCGTGCTCGGCGGCACGGAGGTCCGCATCTGGATCCAGCTGGACGGGCGTCGGCCCGTGGCCGGGGGCGGCCGGGGGCACGGGGGGTCCGTACGCCGCCGCAAGCGTGCCCCTAGCGTTCGCTAGCCCCTGAGCCGCCGCTGCGCGGCGGATCTCTCCCGCCCACCCACCCGTCCACCCCGCGTCAAGTAGGTAAGGCCCCCCACCATTAACCACCCCCGATCGCTCCCTTAAGCCCGCCCTAAGATCCAGTGCAGAGCCCCAATTGCCTGCAATGTCGTGCCGCCGCGAGGCTAACGTGCTGATGCACCCCCACCCCCCACGCACAGCTAAGGCAGGCACGCGATGAGCAGCACGCATCGGCGCACGGTGAGCACCAAGTCCAAGGTCATAGGCGGCGTCGTGGCCGCGGGCCTCATCGGCGGCGGCGCCTTCGCCTTCTCCGGGACCGCGCTGGCGACCAAGGCTCCTGCCGGGGAAACCGTCGAGGGCACCGCCAAGTTCGCCCCGTTCGTGGACACTTCGCTCGCCCCCGCGTACGACCTGGCCGACACCGCCGCCAAGACCGGGGTCAAGGAGTTCACCCTCGCCTTCATCACCTCCGGCGGCGGCTGCGAGCCCCTCTGGGGCGGCACCACCGGGCTCGACGACGACAAGGTCGCCTCGCAGATCGGTGACCTGCGGGCCAAGGGCGGCGACGTACGCGTGTCCTTCGGCGGCGCGGCGGGTTCCGAGCTCGGCCTCAAGTGCGGCAGCGCCGACGAGCTCGCCAAGGCGTACGGCAAGGTCATCGACAAGTACGAGCTGACGAAGGTCGACTTCGACATCGAGGGCGCCGCGCTGCCCGACACCGCGGCCAACACCCGCCGTGCGCAGGCCATCGCGCAGCTGCAGAAGGACCACGAGGGCCTGGACGTCTCGTTCACGCTGCCCGTCATGCCCGAGGGACTGACCCAGCCGGGCGTCGACCTCGTCGCCGACGCCAAGAAGAACGGCGTGCGGGTCTCCGCCGTCAACATCATGGCGATGGACTACGGGCCGTCCTACAGCGGCGACATGGGTCAGTACGCCATCGACGCGGCGACCGCCACGCAGAAGCAGATCAAGGGCGCCCTCGACCTGTCCGACGAGGCGGCCTGGAAGACAGTCGCGGTCACCCCGATGATCGGCGTCAACGACGTCACCACCGAGGTCTTCAAGGTCGACGACGCCACGGAGCTGGTGAAGTTCGCCGAGGAGAAGGGCATCGGCCGGCTCGCGATGTGGTCGTCGACCCGCGACAAGGCCTGCGAGGGCGGCGCCGACAACGGTGCGCAGCCCACCTGTTCCTCGATCGAGCAGGAGCCGCTCGCCTTCACGAAGGCGTTCGCCGCCTACAAGTAACCCGCGAGAACCCCAGTACTGCCACCCCCCCACGGCGCCTCGACCGGTATCCCCCCACCCGGTCGGGGCGCCACTCGGCTCCTTGGGAATGCCGCCGGGGTCCGTCAGTCCGCGACGTACTCGCGCGGCAGCTCACCGCTGGACGCGACACCCGCGTACCAGTGGGCGCTGGACTTCGGGGTGCGGGCCTGCGTCTCGTAGTCGACGTAGACCGCGCCGAAACGCTTGCTGTAGCCGTACGACCATTCGAAGTTGTCCATCAGGGACCACAGGTAGTAGCCGCGGACGTCGGCGCCGTCCGAGATGGCCCGGCGGACGGCGGCCAAGTGGCCGTGCAGGTAGGCGATGCGCTCCGGGTCGTGGACGCGGCCGTCCGGGTCCGGCTTGTCGTCGTAGGCCGCGCCGTTCTCGGTGACGTACAGCGGGAGGCCCGGCGCCTCCCGGGTGTAGCGCATGATCAGGTCGTGCAGACCCGACGGGTCGATGGTCCAGCCCATCTCGGTGCGGTCGCCCGGCGTCTGGTGGAAGGCCACGTCGTCGGAGCCGGGCCACGGGGAGTGGTCGCTGGCGCCGTGCCCGTCGTTGCGCGCGTGCGCGGAGTCGTTCCGCGCGGCCGAGACCAGCGCGGGCGTGTAGTAGTTCAGGCCGAGCGCGTCCAACGGCTGGTGGGCGGCGGCCAGGTCGCCGTCGTGCACGAAGGACCAGTCGGTGAGCCGGGCCGTGTCGGCGAGCAGGTCCGCGGGGTAGGCGCCGTGCAGCATCGGGCCGTGGAAGACGCCGTTGGCGAGGTTGTCGATGCGCCGGCGGGCGTCCTGGTCCTCCGGGCTCTGCGAAACCGCCCTGACCACGGAGGAGTTGAGGCTCACCGCCACCCGGGCGCGGGCCGGAAGCGCGGCACGCAGCGCCTGGGTGCCCAGGCCGTGCGCGAGGTTGAGGTGGTGCGCGGCCTGCAGCGCCGCCGCCGGGTCGGTGCGGCCGGGGGCGTGTACGCCGGAGCCGTAGCCGAGGAAGGCGCTGCACCACGGCTCGTTGAGCGTGATCCACGACTCGACGCGGTCGCCGAGCGCCTCGGCGACGAAGCCCGCGTACTCGGCGAACCGGTAGGCGGTCTCCCGCGCGGGCCAGCCGCCCGCGTCCTCCAACTCCTGCGGCAGATCCCAGTGGTAGAGAGTCAGGGCGGGCTTGATGCCCTTGCCGAGCAACTCGTCGACGAGCCGCCGGTAGAAGTCGAGGCCGCGCTGGACGGCGGGGCCGCGCCCGGTGGGCTGCACCCGCGACCAGGAGACGGAGAACCGGTACGCGTTCAGGCCGAGGTCCGCCATGAGCGCCACGTCGTCGCGATAGCGGTGGTAGTGCTCGACGGCGACGTCACCGGTGTCTCCGTCGAGCGTCCTGCCGGGCGTGTGGCTGAAGGTGTCCCAGATGGACGGGGTGCGGCCGTCCTCACGTACGGCGCCCTCGATCTGGTACGCGGACGTGGCGGCCCCCCAGAGGAAGTCGGCCGGAAAAGCGAGGGATTCAGGCATGGAAGCGCTCCCATGGAAAGGGGAAAGGAACAGGGGGAGAGGACAGAGGGAAGGGGGTCGGGCGGATGGCCGGGGCCGAGGTGGCGGCGGCTCGGCCCCGGCGGGGGAGGAACGGCGGGCGGTCGGGCCTCAGCCCTTGACGGCGCCCTGCATGATGCCGCTCACGATCTGCTTGCCGAACAGGATGAACGCCAGGAGCAGCGGCAGTGTGCCGAGCAGAGCGCCCGCCATGATCACCGCCCGGTCCGGGATGTAGCCCGTACCCAGGGAGTTGAGGGCCACCTGCACGGTGGGGTTCGACTGGTTCAGCGCGATGATCGGCCAGAGGAAGTCGTTCCAGGCCATCACGAACGTCAGCAGGCCGAGCACCGCCATCGCGGGCCGCGCCGCCGGGAACACCACGTGCCAGATGATCCGCAGACTGCTCGCCCCGTCCATCCGCGCCGCCTCGATGAGCTCGCTCGGCAGCGCCTGCAGCAGGTACTGGCGCATGAAGAACACGCCGAAGGCGCTCACGAACGTCGGCAGGATCACCGCTTGGAGCTGATTGGTCCACTGCAGGTCGGCGACCCACAGATAGAGCGGTACGACACTCAGCTGCGGCGGCACCATCATCGTGCCGATCGTCAGGAGGAGCAGCAGGCCGCTGAACTTGAACTTCAGCTTGGCGAAGGCGAACCCGGCGATCGTGGAGAACAGGACGGTGCCGATGGTGATGCTGCCCGCCACGATCGTGGTGTTGAGCATCGCGTCGCCCAGACTCGCCTCGGTCCAGGCCCGCTCCAGGTTCTTGAAGAGGTTCCCGCCGAACCACAGGGGCGGCGGAGTCTGGGCGAGCCGCCCGCTCGTACGGGACGCCGCGATCGCCGTCCAGATCAGCGGGGCCAGCGACACGGCGGTGAACAGCGTGAGCACGACGTAGGTCCACGGGCCGGCGTGCATCGTGCGCCCGGCCTTGAGCCCCAGGGAGCGGCCCGCCTTCGCCCTCGGCGCGGCGGGGCCGGCCTTCGGGCCCGGGATCACGTCGGTCGGCGGGTCCGCGGCGAGCTCCGTCGTCGGGCCCGAGGTGCGGGACTTCATTGGGCCTTCCTCAGACGTCGGGCGATCAGCAGGTTGACCGCGGCGATGAGCAGCAGGATCGCGAGCATCAGCCAGGCGACGGCGGATGCCCGGCCCAGATGGCCGTTGATCCAGCCCTGGTCGTACAGATAGAGACCAAGCGTCTGGAACTGGTGGTCGGCGCCGCCCTTGGACCCGGCCGTGCCGCCGAACAGCAGCGGCTCACCGAAGAGCTGGGTGGCCCCGATGGTCGAGACGACCACGGTGAACAGGATCGTCGGCCGCAGCATCGGGATGGTCACGTGCCGGAACTGCTGCCAGCGCGAGGCGCCGTCCAGCGAGGCCGACTCGTACAGGTCGTGCGGCACGGCCTGCATCGCCGCCAGATAGATCAGCGCGTTGTAGCCGGTCCACCGCCAGATGACGATCGACGACACCGCGAACTGCGAACCCCACGACGACTCACGCCAGTTGACGGCGTCGATGCCGACGGATCCGATGATCCAGTTGACCATGCCGCCGTCCCACGCGAACAGCAGCGTGAAGACCAGCGAGGCACTCGCCACCGACGTGGCGTACGGAGCGAGCATCGCCACCCGCCACAGAGTGGAGCCGCGCAGCTTGTAGTTGAGCAGATGCGCGATGCCGAGCGCGACGGCGAGCTGGGGGACGGTGGCGATGACGCCGATGGTGAAGGTGTTGCCGAGCGCGTTCCAGAAGTACTCGCTCTGCAGCAGGTTGGTGTAGTTCTCCAGGCCGATCCAGGTGCTGCCGTCGAGGTCCGTGAGCGACAGGCGGTGCATCGACGCCCAGCCCGTGTAGAGCAGCGGGAAGAGCCCGAAGGCGCCGAAGAAGAGGAAGAAGGGGGCGACGAAGATGTACGGCGACGCCTTTATGTCCCAGCGGTACAGGCGGCTGCGCCACGAGGACGTGGGGGAGGCCTTGCGGCTCCCGGACGCGGCCGGGGCCGCGCCCCCCTCTTCGGGGGACGCGGTCTCGGCGTACTCAGCGGTCTCGGACATGCGCGTCACTGTCCCAGAACATCCTTGATCTCCTTCTGCGCGGCTTCCCAGCCCTCAGCCGGAGACTTGCCCTGCTGCTCCACCTGGAGCACACCGATGTCCGTGATGGACTGGCCGATCTGGGCGTCCTTCAGGCCGTAGATCGCGGAGGGGGTGTTCTTCGCGATGTCGGCGTAGATCTCCGTGATGGGCGCGTCATTGAAGTACGCCTTGGTCGCCGGAGAGGGCTTCAGTGTGTCGTACGCCGACGGGGTGGAGGGGAAGCTGGCCTGCTTGGCGAAGACCTTCGCGAGCTGCTCGGGCTGCGTCAGCCAGACGGCGAGCTCGGTCGCCTCCTTCTTGTGCTTGCCCGCGCTCGGCACACCGAGGAACGTTCCGCCCCAGTTGCCGTCCTTGGGCGCCTTGGCCATGTCCCACTGGCCCTTGCCCTCAGGACCCGTCTTCTCCTGGATGTAACCGGCCATCCACGCCGGGCAGGCCACGGTGGCGAACTTGGCGTTGGCGAAGCCCTGGTCCCAGGTGGGGTCGAACTGCTTGAGCTTGGACGACATGTCGCCGTCGGCGACCTTCATCGCCGCGTCCCAGGCGTCCTTGCGGCCCTGGCTCTTGTCGTAGATCTCCTTGCCGCTCTTGTCGTAGTACCGCTCGGTGGCACCGGCGAAGACGGCGTTGTAGACACTGGAGGCGGAGTCGACGAACTTGGTGCCGTCGGGGGCCTTCTTCATGTACTTCTCGCCGAGCGCGACGTACTTGTCCCAGTCGCCCTCCCACTCCTTGGCGAGCTTCTCGCGGTCGGTGGGCAGACCGGCCTTCTTGAAGAGGTCCTTGCGGTAACACAGCGCCGTCGGGCCGATGTCGACGCCGAGGCCGACCGTCTTGCCGTCCTCGGTCGTGGCCTGCTTCCACTTCCAGTCGAGGTACGTGGACTTGTCCACGCCCTCGGCCTTGCTCAGGTCCTCGAACTTGGCGCCCTGGGTCTGCACGACCTCGGTGATGTTGCTGACCTCGATGGCGGCGACGTCGTTCACGCCGGCGCCGGACTGGAGGTGGGTGAGGAGCTTCGGGTAGTAGGCGTCGTTCCGCTCGATGACGTTCTCTTTGATCTTGATGTTCGGATGCGTCTTCTCGTACTCGTCGTAGAGACCGGCCTGCTTCAGACCCAGCACACCGAACGTGCCCACATTGAGCGTGACCTTGCCGTCGCCGCCCTCGGAACTGGTGCCGTCGTCGCTGGAACAACCGGCCAGCAGGCTGCCGGCCAGCGCGGTCACGGCCGCGAAGGCCACCAGCCGACCGGGTCGGCGGGAACTCGTGCGCATTACGTCCTCCTGTTGCCTGACGTGCCGACCCCCCGGCCAACTGCACTTCTTGCCCCGTTGTTGGACTCTTCGGCTCGGGCGGGGAACGTGCGGGATGTGTACGTGTCAGGTACCGTGGGAGCGCTCCCACAAGTGATGAGTTGAAGAGTCGTGGCTGGGAGCGGGGGTGTCAAGGGACCGGACATAGAGATATGTCTTCAGTTATCGGGCTGTTACGAGGACGCTCGCGCGATCAGCCCATCCGACCGGTGAAGATCAGGCTGTTACATTCCTCTACATTCCTCGCCCGGGGGAAGTGCGACGGGAGGCGACAATGCCAGCTCACGGACCGCGCGGCCGCAGCGGCGGACGCCCGACCCTGGAGGAGGTCGCCGCGAGGGCGGGAGTGGGCCGCGGGACGGTGTCCCGGGTGATCAACGGCTCGCCGCGGGTGAGCGAGGCGACCCGCACGGCAGTCGAGGCCGCCGTCGCCGAACTGGGGTACGTCCCGAACACGGCGGCCCGCGCCCTCGCCGCCAACCGCACCGACGCCATCGCCCTGGTCGTGCCCGAGCCCGAGACCCGCTTCTTCGCCGAGCCCTACTTCTCCGACGTCCTGCGCGGTGTCGGGGCGGAGCTCGGCGAGACGGAGATGCAGCTCCTTCTGATCTTCGCCGGGAACGACCGCAGACGCCAGCGCCTCGCCCAGTACCTCGCGGCCCACCGGGTCGACGGCGTCCTGCTCGTCTCGGTCCACGCCGACGACCCGTTGCCGGACCTCCTCGCCCAGCTGGAGATCCCCGCGGTGATCAGCGGCCGCCGCTCGGCCGACGAGGCGCTGCCCTCGGTGGACTCCGACAACTTCGCCGGGGCTCGCTCGGCGGTCGAGCACCTGCTGGCACGCGGCCGCACGCGGATAGCCACCATCACCGGCCGCCTGGATGTCTACGGCGCCCAGCGCCGCCTGGACGGTTACCGCGCCGCGTTGTCGGACGCGGGCCTCCCGGTGGACGAGCGGCTGATCGCGCCGGGTGACTTCACGGAGGAGGGCGGGCGCAGGGCGATGACGGAGCTGCTGGCGGCCTCCCCCGACGTGGACGCGGTGTTCGCGGGCTCCGACGTGATGGCGGCCGGCGCCCGCCAGGTCCTTCGCGAGGCCGGGCGCCGGATACCCGACGACGTGGCGCTCGTCGGCTTCGACGACTCGGCGATCGCCCGGCACATGGACCCGCCGCTGACCAGTGTCCGGCAGCCGATCGAGGAGATGGGCCGGGCGATGATCGATCTCCTGCTTGCCGAGATCGCCGACGACCGCCCGTTCTCCGCCCGCCGCCTGGAACACCGCCAGCTGGTGCTGCCCACGGAGCTGGTGGAGCGGGCGTCCTCCTGAGGGGCTCCGTGACCGATCGCGTCCGCGGCCGTACAGGCGCAGGATGGAGATAGTGCAGCCGACAGCGGACTTGGCAGCTCTGAACGTCTGACCACGCATGCCGGAAGGGGATGCGACGCCATGCCTCAGTTCATGGACGTCCACCGCGGGATGATGGACATCACGGCCGACCAGTTGAACCAGGCCCACCAGGCGGACCTGGCCATAGAGAAGGAAGAAGGCGTGCACTTCGAGAGGGCCTGGGCGGACCCGCGGTCCGGGACCGTCTACTGCCTCTCCGAGGCCCCCTCGGCGGAGGCGGTCCAACGCATTCACGAGCGTGCCGGCCACCGTGCCGACGAGGTCCACCCCGTGCCACTGACCGTCTGAAACCAGAACCAGGCAGGGACACGAAAAAGGCCCGGTCCGCTTCCGCGGACCGGGCCTTGATCATTCAGGGTGAGTGACGGGACTTGAACCCGCGGCCACCTGGACCACAACCAGGTGCTCTACCAACTGAGCTACACCCACCATGTCCGGTCGTCCTGCGCTCTTCTGACCGGCCGAGAAAAAGTGTACAGGGTCCGAAGGGGTGCTCGCGCACGCGTTTTCCGGACCCCGTACGGAGGGGTTCCGCGGAGGTTACTCCGCGGGCAGCACGTGCTTGGCCGCGATGGTTTTCGCGGTGTCGGAGTCCGGCCCCGGCTGCGGCACGAAGATCGCCTCGCGGTAGTAACGCAGCTCGGCGATGGACTCGCGGATGTCGGCCAGGGCCCGGTGGTTGCCGTTCTTGTCCGGGCTGTTGAAGTAGGCCCGGGGGTACCACCGCCGGGCCAGTTCCTTGATCGAGGAGACGTCGACGATGCGGTAGTGCAGAAGCTCCTCAAGGGTCGGCATGTCGCGCAGCAGGAAGCCCCGGTCGGTGCCGACCGAGTTCCCGCAGAGCGGAGCCTTGCGCGGCTCCTTGACGTGCTCACGTACGTACGCCAAGACCTGCTCCTCGGCGTCGGCCAGCGTCGTGCCCGACGCCAGTTCGTCGAGGAGCCCCGAGGTGGTGTGCATCTTGCGCACCACCTCGGGCATGGTCTCCAGCGCCGCGTCCGGCGGGCGGATCACGATGTCCACACCTGCGCCGAGCACGTTCAGTTCCGAGTCGGTGACCAGCGCGGCCACCTCGATTAGTGCGTCATCCGTCAGCGAGAGCCCGGTCATCTCGCAGTCGATCCACACCATGCGATCGTTCATGCGTCTTACCCTACGGCGCACTCCTCTGGCCGGGCAGTGGCGGACGCCCTGGAGCGTACACATCCGAGTGCGGCTTTCCCGGCTCCGCGGACAGCGAAGCCGACGGGCCGATGGCACTCGCGGCCGCCGTACGCCGTGTCTGCGAGGGCACTGGTCCTGTGCCCTCCGCGTGCACCGTCGCCGTGGCGGACATGGGCGCCGCCGATTCCAGCAGAGCCCGCTCACCCCCCTGCGGCCTGCGGGCGCGGTAAGCGGCCCGGTAGGCGGCGGGCGACGAGCCGAGCTGGCGCCGGAAGTGGCCGCGCAGGGCCACGGGCGAGCGGAAGCCGCAGCGGCCCGCGACCTCGTCGACGGAGTAGTCGGAGGTCTCGAGCAGCCGCTGTGCCTGCAGCACGCGCTGAGTGATCAGCCACTGCAGGGGAGCGCTCCCGGTGAGCGAGCGGAACCTGCGGTCGAAGGTGCGCCTGCTCATGTACGCGCGCGCGGCCAGGGTCTCCACGTCGAACTGCTCGTGGAGATGCTCCAGGGCCCAGGCGACGACCTCGGCGAGCGGGTCGGCGCCGATCTCCTCAGGTAAAGACCTGTCGAGATAGCGCTCCTGCCCGCCGGCCCGGCGCGGAGGCACGACGAGCCTGCGGGCGAGCGCGCCCGCGGCTTCGTTGCCGTGGTCCGTGCGCACGATGTGCAGGCACAGATCAATTCCGGCCGCGGTGCCCGCGCTGGTGAGCACGTCCCCGTCGTCGACGAAGAGCTCACGCGGATCCACGTGGACGGACGGATACCGCTTGGCCAGCGTCGGTGCGTACATCCAGTGCGTGGTCGCCGGGCGGCCGTCGAGCAGACCGGCCGCGGCGAGCACGAAAGCCCCGGTGCACAGACCCACGATGCGGGCACCCTCTTCGTGCGCGCGGCGCAGCGCGTCGAGCGCCTCCGGCGGCGGCGGTGATGTGATCGACCGCCAGGCCGGCACCACGACGGTTCCAGCGCGCCCTATGGCCTCCAGGCCATGTGGGGCGGTGAGTTCGAGCCCCCCGGTCGTACGCAGCGGTCCCTCTTCACCGGCGCAGACCAGCAGCCGATAGCGGGGGACCCCGGCGTCCTGCCGGTCGATCCCGAACACGGAGAGCGGTATGGAACTCTCGAAGATGGGGCCACCGCTGAACAGCAGCACCGCGACAATCTCCCTGCGGCGGCGCCCGGAAAGCTTCCGCGACGCGGCTTCTTGCACGGCAGTGGAGTCGTGGCTCATGGTGCTAAGCCCCCCTCGGTCGTCGCGGCTCCCTGTTCTTGGCGTGCTCTGATATCTCTGTGTTTTCCGCGGTCCCTGCGTTCCCGGCGCTCTTGGCGTTCCTGTCGGACCTGTCGCTCCTGCACGTTTCCCCTCGGTCCTCCACCAGTCCCCCGCCGTAATACAGTCATGATCGAATCTACTGCGTCCTGTGCCGCCGGGGTGACCAGTTACGGACCCGGCACTATGTCGACATGGCAACTTGGCGTGAAGCAGTCGATCACGAAGCGTTGCACTCACGGGCGTTGCTGGGAAGTGCGCCTCCGCCGCGTGGCCGGTCCCCGTAGGGTTCAGCCGCCTTCCGCATGCCTTTCAGCCCTGGTGGGACCGGGGTTGGGTACCCCTTCGGCCAAGGAATGCACGGCCGTAGGAAGTTGGCTGAAAAGTTACGGGTGAGTGTGCGCGAATCGGTCAGTCCACCGGCGCTGACCCACCAGCATGCCGACCGCCCCTGTGCGCCCCCGCGGCCGTCCGTCCGTGCCGCCCGCGGCGCTCGTCGCCCCGCTCCTCGGCCAGCCGTGCCGCCCCCGCTCGGACTGCCGCAGAAGCAGCCGGCAGACCCCTGTCACGGCCAGCAGTCCGAGGGCCGATCCCGTGGCTCCCGCCAGCGAGGTCCCGTACCCGACCAGGACGACGGGGACCAGGACGCAGCTGAACGCCGCCCAGCGGACGACATCGCTCGCGGAGTCCTGCAGAGGGGTGGGCGGCGTGTCCTCGGCGCGCGGCGAGATGCCCCTGCGCGGGCGCTCACGCGCCTGCTCCGGCGGTCGGCGGTGGCCCGGAGCCGCGACCCGTGCGGACGTCGTGGCTCGTGAGGGCGTCGTGACCGGTGAGGACACTGACGGCGGTCCAGGCACGGCGGGCTCCCTGTGGCGGTGGCGTACCGAGTTCAACGCGTGGTCGCGCGGCCGGTCACTGGCGTGAACCCTGTGGCGACGACACCCCACACGGGTGGGTGCCCAAACCGCCTGTACGGGGCAGCAACCATTGCCATACGGGCGCCGCTCATGCATGCTCCGGTGAACGCCGTGAGGCTCCCGCAGGGCCGGTAGCAAGCCCTGGGCAGGAGAGGAGTGTCGCCGTACCCTTAGGGGTATGGGGTTGGGAAGATGATTCCCGGACACAGCTCCGGTGGTCGCCGCTCCTCCTCACCCCTACCCGATTCTGTCCGTTCTGCTCCATACTGCGCCGTACGACCCGAACAAAGCCGACCCTCCCACAGAGGACTCCTTCGCCGAGACACCCATGGCCGGTCACGAATTCTCCGAACCAGCGGACCGCAAGCGGCAGGTCGCCGATCCCACGGCGACCCCCCAGGCGGCGGAACAACCACGTCATTCCTGCGATCCGGCCTTCCGGCACGGAGTCGTCGTCGGATTCGACGGCTCGACGTCCAGTGAACGCGCTCTCTCGTACGCCATCGGGATGGCCCACCGCTCCGGCTCGGGCCTGATCATCGTGCACGTCGCCAACAGGCTCCCCACCACGGTATGGGCGGGCTGCGAGCCACCGGTCTTCGTCGACGTGCCGGACCACCGCACGGAAGTGCTCGGACTCGAGCTGGCCTGTGCGGACTACCTGACCGAAGTGCCCTGGATTCTTGTCGAGCGCGGTGGCGACATCTGCCACGAACTCGAAGAGGTCGGCCGGGAGTACTCCGCGGACGCCATTGTCGTCGGATCGACGCACGGGATCGTGGGGCGCATCTTCGGTTCGGTCGCGGGCCGGCTCGCGCGCCGTGCGCAACGCCCCGTCGTGGTCATTCCGTAACGGCTCTTCGTCCCAGGTGGGGTGCGGCCGACGGGGCGTCAACTCCCTTGCCGTGTAGATAAATCTACTCGTGCGTAGAGGTGCTTAGTGCCCTTGTGAAGGGTACGTACAGAGGCACGACACCCTGCCGCCCGGGGAGTGACGGCTTCCGGCTGAGGCAGGCGCGGGTCGGGGGAATGGGCGCCCCTGACCTCTGAAGAACGACCCCTCGCACGCTTGGTGGCACGCGCGAGGGGTCGTTCATTTCTGGGCGCTGTTCATTTCTGGGGGCTTGAGCGGTGCCGGACTACTCGACCGTGACCGACTTCGCCAGGTTGCGCGGCTTGTCGATGTCGCGGCCCAGGGCCAACGCCGTGTGGTAGGCGAGGAGTTGGAGCGGGATGCCCATCAGGATCGGGTCCAGCTCGTCCTCGTTCTTCGGGACGAGGATCGTCTGGTCGGCCTTCTCCTGCTCCTGGTGCGCGACCGCGAGGATCTTGCCGCTGCGGGCCTTGATCTCCTCCAGGGCGGCGCGGTTCTTCTCCAGGAGGTCGTCGTTCGGGACGATCGCGACCGTGGGGAGCGCGGGCTCGATGAGCGCCAGCGGGCCGTGCTTGAGCTCGGAGGCCGGGTAGGCCTCGGCGTGGATGTACGAGACCTCCTTGAGCTTGAGGGAGGCCTCGCGGGCGACGGGGTAACCGCGTACGCGCCCGATGAAGAGCATCGAGCGGGCGTCCGCGTAGCCCTTCGCGATCTTCTTGATCTCGTCCTCCTGCTTGAGGATCTCCGAGATCTGGCCGGGCAGCTTGCGCAGGCCCTCGATGATCCGCTTGCCGTCGGAGACCGACAGGTCGCGGATGCGGCCCAGGTGCAGGGCGAGCAGGCCGAAGGCGACGGTGGTGTTCGTGAAGCACTTGGTCGACACGACGCAGACCTCGGGGCCCGCGTGGACGTACACGCCCGCGTCGGCCTCACGGGCGATGGCGGAGCCGACGACGTTCACGACGCCGAGGACGCGGGCGCCCTTGCGCTTGAGCTCCTGGACGGCGGCGAGCACGTCGTACGTCTCACCGGACTGGGAGACCGCGATGTAGAGGGTGTCGGGGTCCACGACCGGGTTGCGGTAGCGGAACTCGGACGCGGGCTCCGCGTCGGCGGGGATGCGGGCCAGCTCCTCGATCATCTGGGCGCCGATCATGCCCGCGTGGTACGAGGTGCCGCAGCCGAGGATCTTGACGCGGCGCACCTTGCGGGCGTCGTGCGCGTCCAGGTTCAGGCCACCGAGGTGCACGGTGGAGAAGCGGTCGTCGATGCGGCCGCGCAGCACGCGGTCCACGGCGTCGGGCTGCTCGAAGATCTCCTTGTGCATGTACGTGTCGTGGCCGCCCATGTCGTACGACTCGGCCTCCCACTCCACGGTGGTCGGCGAGGCGGTCGTGCGGGAGCCCTCGGTGGTGTACGTGCGGTAGTCGTCGGCCTTGATCGTGGCCATCTCGCCGTCGTCGAGGGTGACGACCTGGCGGGTGTGCGAGACGAGCGCGGCGACGTCCGAGGCGACGAACATCTCCTTCTCGCCGATGCCGAGGACCACGGGGGAGCCGTTGCGGGCGACGACGATGCGGTCGTTGAAGTCGGCGTGCAGGACGGCGATGCCGTACGTGCCCTCGACGTGGCGCAGGGCCTCGCGAACCTTCTCCTCCAGGGTGTCGGCCTGGGCGCGGGCGATGAGGTGGGTGAGCACCTCGGTGTCCGTCTCGGAGAGGAACTCGACGCCGTCCGCGGTGAGCTTGGCGCGCAGCTCGGAGGCGTTGTCGATGATGCCGTTGTGGACGACGGCGACCTTGTTGTCGCCCGACATGTGCGGGTGGGCGTTCTCGTCGGACGGGGCGCCGTGGGTCGCCCAGCGGGTGTGGGCGATGCCGGTGGTGCCCTTGAAGCGGGCGGGCACCTTCGCCTCCAGGTCGCGGACGCGGCCCTTCGCCTTGACCATCTTCAGGCCGGCGGCCTTGGGGCTGGTGATGACGACGCCCGCGGAGTCGTAGCCGCGGTACTCCAGGCGCTGGAGGCCTTCGAGAAGGAGGGGGGCCACGTCACGCTTGCCGATATAACCGACGATTCCGCACATAGAGGGTGTCCTAGCCGTAGATGATGCGACGCAGCTGCCGGAGGGTGAGCTCGGGCGGCGCGACCGCGCGGTATGTGAGATCCGCCGAGATCTGTTCGAAGATCGCCGCGTTCAGCAGGCCCTGACCTTGCAGTTCGCGGTGGCGGCGACGGACGAATTCCTCGGTCGTCTCGTCGAAGTAGGCGAGCACGTCCTGGATGACCCGCAGAGCCTCGCCCCGCTGGAGCGGGGTGCTGCGGGTGAGGTGGTCCACCAGGTCGTCGTGCATTCGTTGATCCTGAAGGAAGAGCCCTCCGAGTGCAACAATCCTGCCCGGTTTCGGGCAGGGGCGCGTCGAAAACTGGCCCCGATGCGGGGCAATCGGGTTGGGGGTTCCCCCTGCTCCTCAAGAGCTTGGGGGAGGGCGGGAAAAATCCGTCGCGGAGCGGCGGCCTAGAGCCGTTTCAGCACCGCCTGCTTGGCAGCGGCGAACTCCTCGTCGGTGAGTATCCCCGTCCGATGAAGCTCCCCCAGTTCGCGGAGCCGCCGCAGCAAGGCGTCGTGGTCGTCCTCCGCCGGGGTGGCGGGCGCGGGCGCGGGCGTCGCCGCCAGGGCAGGGGCCGCCTCCGAGGGCTCCGCCGAGGCCGCCGCCGGATGAGGCAACCGCGCCTGCACGGCGGCGGCGACCAGCGCCATCAGCGGGTCCTTCTTGAAGCCCCACAGCTCCACCGAGTTCGGGTCGTACTTCGGCGGGGCCTTGGTGGGCGCGTGCCGGACGGTGAAGCGGAGGTAGCCGTTCTCCAGGCCCGCCGAGGGGTGCCACTCCACCGCCGCGACCTCGGAGAGGGCCAGCGTGCGCGTACCGGACGCCGACTTCGCCTCCTCCGTCTTCCAGTTCCACTCCAGGCGGACGGTCTCGCCGTCGAAGCTCGCCGTGCCGTCCCCCGCCGACACCGAGAGCGGCACCGAGGGCCCCGGCAGCAGATAGCTGTCGCAGGGCGCGGTCGGCACCTGCTCGATCAGCAGCGCGTTGCGGACCTCGTCCACGACGTACTCCGCGACCCCGTAGCGGTCCGAGTCCACCGACAGCTGATACGGGTCGGCGGCCTCCCCGAGCTTGCCCCCCGTGGCCTGAAGCAACGGGTCCGCGCCGTCCCGCAGACGCAGCCTCAGACGCCCCGACTTCTTGCCCTGTTCGAAGGCGATGCCCGCCAACGCGCCCAGCGGCACGGCCAGTTCTCCCAGCGTCTTGCGCAACAGAGAAACGTTCTTGTCGCGTCCCGGCACCAGGCGCAGCGTCTCTCCGTCGAAGGTCCATGTTCCGTCGCGCTGGATGATTTCCGCCATGGGAGGATTCTTCCACTGGCGGGCGGCCGAAGTGGTCTACACCCTTGACCCGCCACGGGGTGCAAGGTACGCATGGTGACCGTTCGATTGCGATGCACCACAGTGATGGCCCGTCGAAGGGACCCGCTCGTGAGACAGCACCAAAGATCGACCCGTCTGTTCGGCTCGTTGCTGCTCGTCGCCGCGGCCGGACTCTCGTCCGTGGCCGCTGTGCCCGGCGCCGACGGCGGAGCGAAGGAGGCCGCCACGGCCACCACCCCGACCCCGCTCGGCCAGGTGATCCCGGCCCCGGCCTCCGCCGACCCGGGCGGATCCCCGTACGAGATCAACTCCAAGACCCGCATCCGGGTCGACGACTCGCGTGACGCGCGCAGGATCGGCGGCTATCTCGCGGGCGTCCTGCGCCCCTCCACCGGCTACTCCCTGAAGGTCACCGACGACGGGGGCCGCGACGGCATCCGGCTGCGGCTCAGCTCCAAGGACAAGTCCCTGGGCGACGAGGGCTACCGCCTGGAGTCCAGGCGGGGTTCCGTCACCATCACGGCCCGCAAGCCGGCCGGGCTCTTCTACGGCGTCCAGACGCTGCGGCAGCAACTGCCCGCGGCCGCCGAGAAGAAGACGAAGCAGAAGGGGCCCTGGCTGGTCGCCGGCGGCACGATCAAGGACTCGCCCCGCTATACGCACCGGGGCGCGATGCTCGACGTGTCGCGGCACTTCTTCTCGGTCGACAAGGTCAAGCGCTACATCGACCAGATGTCGCTCTACAAGGTGAACAAACTGCACCTGCACCTGAGCGACGACCAGGGCTGGCGCATCGCCATCGACTCCTGGCCCAAGCTCGCGACGTACGGCGGCTCCACGCAGGTCGGCGGCGGCAAGGGCGGCTACTACACGAAGGCCCAGTACAAGGACATCGTCCGGTACGCGGCATCGCGGCAGCTGGAAGTCATCCCCGAGATCGACATGCCGGGCCACACGAACGCCGCGCTCGCCTCGTACGCCGAGCTGAACTGCGACGGCGTCGCGCCCCCGCTCTACACCGGCACCGAGGTCGGCTTCAGCTCGCTGTGCGTCAAGAAGGACGTCACGTACGACTTCGTGGACGACGTCATCCGGGAGATCGCCGCCCTGACGCCCGGCAAGTACATCCACATCGGCGGCGACGAGGCGCACTCCACCAGCCACGAGGACTATGTGGCGTTCATGAACAAGGTGCAGCCCGTGGTCGCCAAGTACGGCAAGACCGTGATCGGCTGGCATCAGCTGACCGGCGCCACGCCCGCCAAGGGCGCCGTCGCGCAGTACTGGGGCTACGACGCCACCGGTGCCGCCGAGCGCGAGCAGGTCGCGAACGCGGCGAAGAACGGCACCAAGCTGGTGCTCTCGCCCGCCGACCGCGCCTACCTCGACATGAAGTACAACAAGGACACCCCGCTCGGCCTGTCCTGGGCGGGCCTCGTCGAGGTGCAGCGCAGTTACGACTGGGACCCGGGGACGTACCTGAAGGGCGCGCCCGCGGACTCCATCCTCGGCGTCGAGGCGCCGCTGTGGTCGGAGACGCTCTCGACCTCCCAGAACATCGAGTACATGGCGTTCCCGCGGCTGCCCGGCATCGCCGAGCTCGGCTGGTCGCCCGCCTCGACGCACGACTGGGACGCGTACAAGGTGCGCCTCGCCCAGCAGGGGCCGCGCTGGGACGCGATGGGCATGGACTACTACAAGTCCTCGCAGGTGCCCTGGCCGTCGAAGTAGCGCACGGCTCAGCATGAGAGCGGGGCTCCCGGGGACCGTCCCGGGAGCCCCGCTCGGCTCGTGTGGTGACTACGCGATCGGGTTCTTCAGCGTCCCGACCAGTTGCAGGGCCCCCGACGGGTCGGCGAGGTCCACCATCTGTTCGTTGTCCCGAAGCTGCAGCCGGTTCAGGCAGGAGCGCGCGAACTCGGGGGCGAACATGTCGTACTGCTTGAACTTGTCGGCCAGTTGGGGCGTGGCCTCCTGGTACGTCGTCACGCACTCGGCGACGGCACCCCAGAACGTCTCCTCGTCCACCAGGCCCTCGGTGACGAGGTTCGCGGACAGGAAGCGGAAGAAGCAGTCGAAGACGTCCGTGAAGATCGACAGGAGCTTCTGGTCGTCGGGGACCTCGACCCGCAGGCGCTCGACCGCGGGCGGCAGGACCGCGTCCGGGTCCATGACCGCGATCTCCTCGGCGATGTCCTTGAAGATCGCCCGCTGTACGACGCCGTCCTTCAGGACCAGGATGACGTTCTCGCCGTGCGGCATGTAGACGAGGTCGTACATGTAGAAGCTGTGCAGGAGAGGCGTCAGGTAGGCGTGCAGATAGCCGCGCAGCCACTCGGCCGGGGTGAGTCCGGAACGCTCGATGAGGGCTCCCGCGAAGGACGCGCCCTCCAGGTCGGTGTGCAACAGCGAGGCCATGGTGGCCAGTTGCTCGCCCTCGGCCAGGGAGGGGACGGGGCTCTCGCGCCACAGGGCCGCGAGCATTTTGCGGTACGGGGAGTAGCGGTCGGTGGCGGCCTCGTACTCCAGGTGGCGATAGCCGACGGCCGCGCGCTCGCGGATGATCGTCAGTCCGGTCGACTTGAGGGTCTCGTCGGAGTCGATGAGGCCCGCGAGCCAGTCGTTGATCGCCGGGGTCGCCTCCATGTACGCGGCCGAAAGTCCGCGCATGAAGCCCATGTTGATGACCGAGAGGGCCGTTTTGACGTAGTGCTTGGCCGGGTCGCTCTTGTTGAAGAAGGTACGGATCGACTGCTGGGCCAGGTACTCGTCGTCGCCCTCGCCCAGGCAGACCAGATGCCGCTGGGCGACCTCGGCCGCGAAGGTGACGGACAGCTTGTTCCACCACTGCCAGGGGTGTGCCGGGATCAGGAGGTAGTCCTCCGGGTCCAGGCCCTGGTCACGGAGTTTCCGGTCGAAGCGCTCCAGGGTCTCCTGGCCCAGCTCGGCCCGGAAGAACGACTCGTAGTCGATGCCCGCGCCCGCCGTGAACGCGGCGCGCTCCTTGCTCGCCGCCAGCCACACGAGGCGTACGGGGCTCGCGGTCTCGGGAGCGTACGAGAGGTACTCGTGCACCCCGAAGCCGAGCCGGCCGTTGTTGGCGACGAAGCAGGGGTGGCCCTCGGTCATGCCCGTCTCGATCTCCTGGAAGCCGGAGCGGGAGAGCTCGGCGGCCGGGATCGCGGGCTTGGTGAGTTTGTAGCAGGTGCCGGAGAGGGTGGAGGAGATCTCCTCCAGGTAGACCGGCAGGATCTCGTCGCTCAGGCCGAGTGCCGTACGCAGCTCGACGAAGAAGTCGAGGGCGTTGAGTGGGAGTTCGGTGCCGTCGCGGTGCCGGGTGATGGAGGCGGCGTCGACCTGCCAGTGGTCGAGCCGCAGCCGCTTGGCGGTGAAGCGGTAGCGGGTCAGGGCGTCGTCGCTGCGGATGACGTATGTGTCATCGCCCAAAGGCTCCGGGGTGAAGAGTCGCTCGTGGGAGAACTCGGCGATGGCCTTGCGGATGAGGAGGCGATTGGCCTGCTCCCAGCGCTCGGGGGTCAGGTGCGCCGTTGCGTCGGACAGGGTCATATCGCCGATTCCCTTTCGCGTACTGCTGTTTCGAACTGTTCGCGGGTGCAGAAGCTCAGCAGAGCCTTCTTCTCCGGCTTCTGGATGATCTCGGCCGCCCGGAACCCGACGGCTTCGTTGAGGGTGTGCACGGCCTTGTTGTCGACGTCGGGCTCGACCACCACGCGCTCGGTCGCCGGGTCGGCGAAGAGCGTCGCCATGACCTTGGTGATCACGTCCCGGGTGAAGCCGGGGATGCGGACGTCGGAGGGCGCGGTGAGGAAGTGCATGCCGACGTCGCCGGGCTCGGGGTCGTAGAGGCCGACCAGCTCGACGTATCGCGGGTCGTAGCGCTCCATCAGGAAGGCGGGGACGCCTCTGTGCAGGCCGATGAACGCGTCGTGATGCTCGTGGGCGGCGATCGCCATGTACTCGCGCTCGACGTCCGGGAGCGTCGCGTCCTGCATCATCCAGAACGCGGCTTTGGGGTGGGTGACCCAGCCGTGCAGGAGCTCGGCGTCCTTCAGCGGGTCGAGGGGGCGCAGGGTGAGATCTGAAAGGTTGCTCATACGGCGAACTCCTGGAACGCGATGGACTTCTCGACGGGGTAGTACTCGGCGCCGAGCAGCTCACCGATGATGTACGCGTTGCGGTACGGGCCCATGCCCAGGTCGGGGCTGGTCAGGGAGTGGGTGTGCACGGCGCCGTTCTGCAGGAAGATGCCGCGCCCCGTGGTGTCGATCGAGTAGTTGCGGGCGACCTGGAAGCGGCCTCGGCCGTCCCAGCGGATCCGGTCGCGCACGGGCTCCAGGAAGTCGGGCGTGACGTACTGGTAGCCGGTGGCCAGGATCAGGCCGTCGGATTCCAGCTCGAAGTCCTTGCCCTGCTCGTCCTGGCGCAGGCCGAGGGTGTAGGTGCCGTTCTCGTGACGGGCGCTCTGGAGCGAGGAGTTGGTGAGCAGCCGCGTCGGCACCGGGCCGCCGAGGTTCTTCTGGTAGAGGAGATCGAATATCTCGTTGATCAGGTCACCGTCGATGCCCTTGAAGAGCGTCTTCTGCTGGTCCTGGAGGCGGTAGCGGGTCGCTTCCGGCAGGGCGTGGAAGTAGTCGACGTACTCCGGAGAGGTCATCTCCAGCGTCAGCTTGGTGTACTCCAGGGGGAAGAAGCGCGGGGAGCGCGTGACCCAGTTGAGCCGGTAGCCGTGGACGTCGATCTCGCTCAGGAGGTCGTAGTAGATCTCGGCGGCGGACTGGCCGCTGCCGACGAGCGTGATCGATTCCTTCTTCTGGAGCTCCGGCTTGCTCTGCAGATAGCGGGAGTTGTGGATGAAGTCCCCGCCGAGGTCCGCGCACGACTCGGGGATGTGCGGCGGGGTGCCGGTCCCGAGGACGAGGTGGCGGGCCCGGAAGGTGTCGCCGGTGGTGGTGTGAACGACGTACAGGTCATCCGCGTACGTCACCTCGGTGACCGTCGTGCTGAAGCGGACCGAGGAGAGTTTCGCGGCGGCCCAGCGGCAGTAGTCGTTGTACTCGGTGCGCAGGGGATAGAAGTTCTCGCGGATGTAGAAGGAGTACAGCCGCCCCGATTCCTTCAGGTAGTTGAGGAAGGAGTACGGGGACGTGGGGTCCGCGAGGGTGACGAGGTCGGACATGAACGGGGTCTGGAGGTGGGCGCCCTCCAGGAACATGCCCGAGTGCCACTCGAAGTCCGGCTTGGACTCCAGGAAGAGGCCGGTCAGCTCGTCGATGGGTTCGGTCAGACAGGCGAGGCCGAGGTTGAAGGGGCCGAGACCGATACCGATGAAGTCCAGTGGCTCTCGTGATTCTCGGTGATCAGGAAGCGCGGTCAAGGGTCTCTCCCAGGTACTGCTCGGCGTGGCCGGCGATCAGATCGAGTACGGCCGTGATGTCGGCGACCGTGGTCTCGGGATTGAGCAGGGTGAACTTGAGGTACTGGCGCTCGCCGACCTTGGTGCCCGCGACGACGGCGTCACCGGAGGCGAACAGGGCCTTGCGGGCGTACAGGTTGGCGCGGTCGATGGCGGTGGGGTCGCAGATCGACTCGGGGATGTAGCGGAAGACGAGCGTCGACAGCTGGGGCTCCACGACGACGTCGTAGCGGGGGTCGGCGGCGAGCAGCTGCCAGCCCTCGTCCGCCAGGTCGCAGACGGAGTCGAAGAGCTCGCCGATGGCGTCGGCGCCCATCACACGCAGCGTCATCCACAGCTTGAGGGCGTCGAAGCGGCGCGTGGTCTGGAGGGACTTGTCGACCTGGTTGGGGATGCGCTCCTGCACCATGCGGCGCGGGTTGAGGTACTCCGCGTGGTACGTCGCGTGGCTCAGAGTGGAGCGGTCCCGCACCAGGACGGCGGAGGAACTCACCGGCTGGAAGAAGGACTTGTGGTAGTCGACGGTCACCGAGTCGGCGCGCTCGATGCCGTCGATGAGGTGGCGATTCTTCCGCGAGGCGAGCAGACCGCAGCCGTACGCCGCGTCGACGTGCATCCAGGTGCCGTACTGCTCGCAGAGTTCGGCGATCTCGGGGAGCGGGTCGATGGAGCCGAAGTCGGTGGTGCCGGCGGTGGCGACGACCGCCATGGGGGTGAGGTCGTTGTCGCGGCAGCGTTCCAGTTCGCGGGCGAGTGCCACGGTCTGCATGCGCTTGTTGTGATCGGTGGGGATGACGATCACGGCGTCCTCGCCGAGGCCGAGCAGTGTCGCGGCTTTCTGGATGCTGAAGTGGCCGACCTCGGAGGCGAGGATGCGCAGTTCGGTGGGGGGCTTGCCCGCCTTGGCCGCCTCTTCGCGGGCGAGCAGCATGGCCTGCAGGTTGGACTGCGAGCCGCCACTGGTGAACACGCCGTCGGCGGCCGGGCCGAGCCCGATGCGCTCGGCTGTCCAGTCGATGAGGCGGCGCTCGATCAGTGTGCCGCCGACGGACTGATCCCACGTGTCGAGGGAAGAGTTGACCGCGGAGAGCACCGCCTCGCCGAGCACGGCCGGGATGACGACCGGGCAGTTGAGGTGCGCGAGGTAGCGGGGATGGTGGAAGTACACGGCGTCGCGCAGGTAGAGCTCGTCGAGCTCGTCCAGGGCGGCGATGGTGTCGTGCAGGGGCTCGTCCAGGTCGACGGCCGCGATGCGGGGCGCGAGGTCGTCGACACGGACGCCGGTAAAGGGGCGTGAGGTGGTGGCGATTCTGGCCGCCACCCGCTCGACTCCTTCGGTCACGGAGCTGCGGTAACGCTCCGCGGTGGTGTCGTTGAGCAGGTGCGAGCGCATGAACTTCCTCTGGGTGAGGGGACTTGGGGGAAGTGAGGTAAGCCTAACCTAACTAACCTCGTGGATAAACCCAGGGGGTCCTTGCGGTCACAAGGAGGCAGAAAAACGGAACAGCCCTCTCCGAAATGCGGAGAGGGCTGTGGTGCGAAAGCGTCCGGGGGAGTGTCAGCTGACCTTCTTGGCCTTCTCGATCGCGTCGGCGAGGTCCTCGAGGATCGGGGCGCACTTGGCGTACGAGTAAATGGGCTCGGTGACGCGGGGGATGACCTGGCCGACCTTGACCGCGGGCAGCTTCGCCCAGGTCGGCTTGGACTTGTCCAGGGCATCGGGCTGGAGGGCCGAGGTGCGGTTGTCCATCATGATGACGTCCGCGCCGTGCTTGTTGACGTTCTCCCAGCTCAGGTTCTCGAACCAGCCGCCGCTCTCCTTCTTGGCGCCCTCGGACGGCTCGACGAAGTTCACGCCCAGGGACTTGAAGTACTCCAGGTCGGCGGAGAGGTTCGTGCCGGAGACGTAGAAGATGTCCTGGCTGGCCGAGCCGACCATGACCTTGATGTCCTTGTTCGCCTTGGCGACCTTGCGCAGCCGCTCGGCGGCGGCCTCGAAGCGCTTCTTCGCCTTGACGACCTTCTCGGCCTTCACGTCCGCGCCGAGCGACTCGGCGAGCGAGAGGAGACGCTGGAGGGGCTGGGTCATCTGGCGGTCGTAGACGGAGACGCCGACGCTCGGGGCGACTTTAAGGATCTTGTCCTTGCTCTCCTCCGGGACGTACCAAAGGGTGCCCGCGTCGTCGAACATCGTGGAGACGAGGAGGTCGGGGGCGAGGCCCGCGTACTTCTCGATGTTGAACTGACCCCATTCGTTGCCGATGACCGTCAGCTTGCTGATGTCCATGTCGCCGGCCTGGACGTCCGCCTTGCCGTCCTTGGTCTTCGTCGGGCCGAAGACACCCTTGACCTCGACGCCGTAGTCGAAGAGGGCGGCGGCGACGCCGGTGAAGGCGACGATGTTCTTCGGAGTGCCCTTGGCCTTGGCGGTCGTGCCGCGGTCGTCCTTGAAGCTCCAGGCGCCGGAGTCACCGGAGTCCGCGGCGCCCGAGCCGTCCTTCTTCTCGTCTCCGCAGGCTGCCAGCAGGGCCGTGAGGCCGAGGGCGCCGCCTGCGGCGAGGATGCCGCGGCGGGAGGGCTGAGGGAAGCGGGCGTGGGACATAGGGGAGTCTCTGCTTTCGTGAGGACGGCGGCGCGGCGGGGCCACTGGCCGGAACTAGCGCTTAGGTTAACCTAACCTAACGAGCTGTCCAGTGGCCCCCGCGAACGCCTTCCCCGGCGCGGGGATCGTTATCCCGCGAAACCCAGCTCGCGGGCGATCAGCATGCGCTGCACCTCGCTGGTGCCCTCGCCGATCTCCAGGATCTTGGAGTCCCGCCACATCCGTGCCACGGGATATTCGTTCATGAAGCCGTATCCGCCGTGGATCTGGGTGGCCTCGCGGGCGTTGTCGACGGCGACCGTGGAGGAGTACAGCTTCGCGATCGCCGCCTCCTTCTTGAAGGGCTCCCCGCCGACCAGCCGCGACGCCGCGTCCCGCCAGCCGACCCGGGCCATGTGCGCCCGCATCTCCATGTCGGCGATCTTGAACTGGATGGCTTGATTCGCCCCGATCGGCTTGCCGAAGGCGTGCCGCTCCTTGGCGTACTTCACGGATTCGTCGACGCAGCCCTGTGCGAGGCCCGTCGCGAGCGCGGAGATCGCGACCCGGCCCTCGTCGAGAATCCGCAGGAACTGGGCGTAGCCGCGGCCCTCTTCGCCGAGGAGGTTCGCCACCGGCACCCGCACGTCCGAGAAGGACAGCTCGCGGGTGTCCGAGGCGTTCCAGCCGACCTTCGAGTACGGAGCGGCGACCGTGAACCCGGGCGTCCCGGACGGCACGATGATCGAGGAGATGAGCGGACGGCCGTCAGCCTTGCGGCCGGTCACTGCGGTGACCGTGACCAGGCCCGTGATGTCCGTGCCCGAGTTGGTGATGAAGCACTTGGAGCCGTTGATCACCCACTCGTCGCCGTCCCGCACCGCGGTCGTGCGCGCAGCGCCCGCGTCCGAGCCGCCGTCCGGCTCGGTCAGGCCGAAGGCGCCGAGGAGCTCACCGGAGCACAGGCGCGGCAGCCACTCCTGCTTCTGCTCCTCCGTGCCGAAGAGGTGGATCGGCATGGCGCCGAGCGAGACACCCGCCTCCAGGGTGATCGCCACCGAGGAGTCGACCCGCGCCAGCTCTTCGAGCACGATGCCGAGGGCGAGATAGTCGCCGCCCATCCCGCCGTACTCCTCGGGGAAGGGCAGGCCGAACAGGCCCATGCGGCCCATCTCGCGGACGATCTCGTACGGGAACTCGTGGCGTTCGTACAGGTCGCCGATCTTCGGGGCGACGACCTCGTGTGCGAACTCCTCGACGGTGCGGCGGAGTTCCTCGTGCTCGGGGGACAGACGGTGGTCCATCGGTCTTCACTGCTCCTGGTGGGAGGTGCCCGACAGGGCACGGACGGTGCGGGAAGGGCTGGGTCGGCCCAGTTGTTCGGCCATCCACGCGCTGGTGGCGGTGAGCTTGCCGAGATCGACGCCTGTCTCGATGCCGAGACCGTCGAGCATCCATACGAGGTCTTCGGTGGCGAGATTGCCGGTGGCGCTCTTCGCGTACGGACAGCCGCCGAGGCCGCCCGCCGAGGAGTCGACCGTGCGCACGCCGTGCTGCAGGGCGGCCAGGGTGTTGGAGAGCGCCTGGCCGTACGTGTCGTGGAAGTGCACGCCGATGCGGTCCGTCGGCACCCCCGCTTCGTTCAACTCGGCGAGCAGGGCGAGGACGTGGCCCGGTGTGGCCACGCCGATCGTGTCGCCGAGACTCAGCTCGTCGCAGCCCATGTCCAGGAGCGCCTTCGCGGTGCGGACGACCTGGGCGACGGGCACCGGGCCCTCCCACGGGTCGCCGAAGCACATGGAGAGATAGCCCCGCACCCTTACCTGCTGCTCGCGGGCGCGGGCCACGACCGGTGCCGACATGGCGAGCGCCTCGTCCATGGTGCGGTTGAGGTTGGCCTTGGCGAAGGACTCCGTGGCGCTGACGAAGACGGCGATGCTGCGGACGCCGAGCGCCAGGGCGCGGTCGAGGCCCCGGTCGTTCGGCACCAGGACGGGGAGCGTTGCCGCCGCCTCCTGTTCGAGGTCCCGTACCAACGGGAAGAGCTGCTCGGAATCGGCCAGTTGGGGCACCCACTTGGGGTGCACGAAGCTGGTCGCCTCGACGGTCGTGAGGCCCGCGGCGGCGAGGCGGCGGATGAACTCCGCCTTGATCTCGGTGGGGACGACCGCCTTCTCGTTCTGCAGGCCGTCCCGTGCGCCCACTTCATAGATGCGGACGCGGGCCGGGAGGTCCTGGGCGGGGACGGTCATGGGAAGGGCGCCGGGCCGGGCTTGGGTGGGCCCGGTGGGCCCGGTGGGCCCTGGGTCGGTGGTCATCGCGAGTCGTCTCCCTCCGTCTCGTCGGGGATCACCACGGCCAGGATCTGGTCCATGGCGACGGTCGAGCCCGGGGTGACGTCGAGTTCGCTGACGGTGCCCGCGTGCGGGGCGGAGATGACGTGCTCCATCTTCATGGCCTCTACGACCAGGAGGCTCTGCCCCTGGGTCACGTGATCGCCGGTGGACACCTTGACGACCGTGACCGTGCCGGGCATGGGGGCGGTGAGGGCGTCGGCCCCGCCGTGGGCGGCGCCGGTGAGGCTCGCCTCCACCGGGTCGTGGTCCTGGACGTGCCAGGCGTCGCCGTCCCTGCCGAGCCAGTCGGCGGCGCGGTGGAACGTGTGGGCGAGGCCGTCCACGTGGACCGTGACGCGGCCGGGCTCCACGGTGTGCGGCCCCTCGCCGGCGACGTGTGCCACGGGCTCGTGTCCCGGTACGCGCAGGTTGTGCCTCAGGGGGGCCGGGGTGCCGCCGAGGCGCCAGCTGTTCGGGGCCGAGAAGGGGTCCCGCCAGCCGTCACCGGTCGGTTCGAGGGCGGCGGCGCGGACGGCTGCCGCTGCTTCATACACCTCGTCGGGCACCCCTTCGGGGATGAGGCCGTCCGCCTCGCGTTCCACCAGGCCGGTGTCCAACTCCCCGGACACCACGGCCGGGTGGGTGAGGAGGCGGCGCAGGAACCCCGCGTTGGTCGGCACGCCCAGGGTGACCGTCTCCGCGAGTGCGGCCCGCAGCTTGCGCAGGGCGGTCGGGCGGTCGGGGCCGTACGCGATGACCTTCGACAGCATCGGGTCGTACAGACTCCCGACCTCCGTGCCCTCGCTCAGGCCGGAGTCGGTCCGCACCCCGTCGCCCTGCGGCTCGTGCAGCGCGAGGACGGTCCCGCCCGACGGCAGGAAGCCGCGGGAAGGGTCTTCGGCGCAGACGCGGGCCTCGATCGCGTGGCCCGTCAGCGTGATGTCCTGCTGGCCGTACGGCAGTTCCTCGCCGGCGGCGACCCGCAGCTGCCACTCCACCAGGTCGATGCCGGTGATGAGCTCCGTCACCGGGTGCTCCACCTGGAGCCGTGTGTTCATCTCCATGAAGTAGTACGACGCCGGGTCCTTGCCCGGGACGATGAACTCCACCGTGCCCGCGCCCGCATAACCGCAGGAGCGCGCCGCCTGGACCGCCGCCTCGCCCATCGAGGCGCGCGTGGCCTCGTCCAGCAGGACGCTGGGGGCCTCCTCGATGATCTTCTGGTGGCGGCGCTGGAGCGAGCACTCGCGCTCGCCCAGGTGGATCACGTTGCCGTGGCCGTCCGCCAGGACCTGGATCTCGATGTGCCGGGGGCGGTCGATCCACCGCTCCACGAGCAGTGTGTCGTCACCGAAGGAGGACCGCGCCTCGCGCCGTGCGGCGGCGATCTCGTCCGCGAGCAGGGCGGCGTCGCGCACGAGCCGCATGCCCTTGCCGCCGCCGCCCGCCGACGGCTTGAGCAGCACCGGCATGCCGATCTCCCGGGCCGCCTCGGCCAGTTGGGCGTCGGTCAGGCCGCTGCCGGAGGAGCCGGGGACCACCGGGACCCCGGCGGCCTCGACCGTCTCCTTGGCCCGGATCTTGTCGCCCATCAGGTCGATCGCCGAGGCGGGCGGGCCGATGAAGACCAGACCCGCCTCCGTGCAGGCCCGTGCGAACTCCGCGTTCTCGGCGAGGAATCCATAGCCCGGGTGGACCGCCTGGGCGCCGCTGCGGGCCGCCGCCTCCAGGAGCCGCTCGGCCGAGAGATAGCTCTCGGCGGCCGGTGCCGGACCGAGGCGTACGGCCGTGTCCGCCTCCCGCACGTGCCGGGCGTCCGCGTCCGCGTCGCTGAACACGGCGACCGAGCGCACGCCGAGCGCGCGCAGCGTCCGGATGACGCGGACCGCGATCTCGCCCCTGTTGGCGACCAGAACCGTGTCGAACATCGTCCCTCTCCCCGGTGTGGGCCCTTGCTGGATGTCGCTCATCGTCCGCCCCTCACATCCGGAAGACGCCGAAGCCGGGTTCGCCCAACGGAGCCTCGGCGCACGCGGTCAGGGCCAGGCCGAGGACCTGCCGGGTCTCCATGGGGTCGATCACGCCGTCGTCCCACAGCCGGGCCGTGGCGTAATAGGCGTTGCCCTGTTCCTCGTACTGGGCGCGGACCGGGTCCTTGAAGGCTTCCTCGTCCTGCGCCGACCACTCCTCGCCGCGCGCCTCCAGCTGGTCGCGCTTGACGGTCGCGAGGACCGAGGCGGCCTGCTCGCCGCCCATCACGGAGATCTTGGCGTTCGGCCACATCCACAGGAAGCGGGGGGAGTAGGCCCGGCCGCACATGGAGTAGTTCCCCGCGCCGTACGAACCGCCGATCACGACGGTCAGCTTCGGCACGCGCGTGCAGGCCACCGCCGTCACCATCTTGGCGCCGTGCTTGGCGATGCCGCCCGCCTCGTAGTCCCGGCCGACCATGAAGCCGGAGATGTTCTGCAGGAAGACGAGGGGGATGCCGCGCTGGTCGCACAGCTCGATGAAGTGGGCGCCCTTCTGGGCGGACTCGGAGAACAGAATGCCGTTGTTCGCGATGATGCCGACCGGGTGGCCGTGCAGGTGGGCGAAGCCGGTCACGAGCGTCTGGCCGTACTCCGCCTTGAACTCGGCGAAGCGTGAGCCGTCGACCACGCGCGCGATGACCTCGCGGACGTCATAGGGGGTACGGGAGTCCGTCGGCACCGCGCCATAGAGCCCGAGGGGGTCGACCTTCGGCTCCTGGACCGGGCGGACGGACCAGGGCAGTTCGCCGCGCTCGGGGAGAGTGGAAACGATCGTCCGCACGATCCGCAGCGCGTGCGCGTCGTCCTCGGCGAGGTGGTCGGTCACTCCGGAGACCCGGGAGTGGACCTCACCGCCGCCCAGCTCCTCGGCCGTCACGACCTCACCGGTCGCGGCCTTCACCAAGGGCGGGCCGCCGAGGAAGATCGTCCCCTGATTGCGCACGATCACCGCCTCGTCGCTCATCGCGGGGACGTACGCGCCGCCCGCCGTGCACGAGCCGAGCACGGCGGCGATCTGCGGGACGCCCGCGCCGGACATCCGCGCCTGGTTGTAGAAGATCCGCCCGAAGTGCTCGCGGTCCGGGAAGACGTCGTCCTGCATGGGCAGGAAGGCGCCGCCCGAGTCCACCAGATACAGACAGGGGAGGCGGTTCTCCAGCGCGACCTCCTGGGCGCGCAGATGCTTCTTCACCGTCAGGGGGTAATACGTGCCGCCCTTGACGGTGGCGTCGTTGGCGACGATCACGCAGGTGCGCCCGGAGACCCGGCCGATGCCGGCGATGACTCCGGCGGCCGGGGCGTCCCCGCCGTACAGACCGTCGGCCGCGAGCGGGGCCAGCTCCAGGAAGGGCGAGCCCGGGTCGAGCAGGGCGTCCACGCGGTCGCGGGGCAGCAGCTTGCCGCGCGCGACGTGGCGGGCGCGGGCCCGCTCTCCCCCGCCGAGCCTGGCCGCCGCGAGCTTGGCCCGCAGGTTTTCGACGAGGGCGGTGTGCGCCGCCTCGTTCGTCCGCCATGCTTCGGACGCGGGATCAGCCGCGCTCGTCAGCACCGGTGCCTGCAGCATCAGTCGAGCCCCCTTGCTCGGTTAATGAGCGTTAACGCGTTTCCATCAGGTTAACGAGCGCTAACCGCCCTGTCTAGAATTGATTCCATGGCCACCAGAACCGACGCCCCCACCCGACGCGAGCAGATCCTCAGGGAAGCCGCCAGGCTCTTCGCCGAGCGCGGCTTCCACGGCGTCGGCGTGGATGAGATAGGAGCCGCCGTCGGCATCAGCGGGCCCGGCCTCTACCGCCACTTCGCGGGCAAGGACGCGATGCTCGCCGAGCTGCTCGTGGGCATCAGCGGACAGCTCCTGACGGGCGGCAAGCGGTGTGTGGCCGACGCGGACGGATCGCCGGAGCGGGTGCTCGACGCGCTCATCGAGGGGCACATCGACTTCGCCCTCGACGACCGCTCCTTGATCACCCTGCACGACCGTGAGCTCGACCGCCTGCGGGACACCGACCGCAAGCTGGTCCGCCAGCTCCAGCGGCAGTACGTGGAGATCTGGGTCGACGTCGTGCGCAAGGTCTATCCGAACCTCGCGGAGAACGCCGCCCGCGTCTGTGTGCACGCGGTCTTCGGGCTGCTCAACTCCACGCCGCACCTGAGCCGCCGCGACGCGCTGCCCAGCCGCAGCGCCATGGCCCGGCTGCTGCACGGCCTCGCGCGCGGGGCCTTCGCGGCGGCCGTGGCGTGACGGGAGCGACAGGGCTTCTCTCTGGACGGTCCGGTGACCGGCGGGTAACGTTGATCTGAGCAAGCGCTTAGTCCGTGCTTGGACCACAGTGAGCCGCTGGGGCCGTCGTAGCAGAGGGAGTTTTCCGTGCGCCGTACCGTTTTCAATGAGGACCACGAGGCGTTCCGGGAGACCCTGCGCGCCTTCATCGAGGCCGAGGTCGTACCGGTCCACGACGAGTGGTTCGCCGCGGGACAGGTGCCGCGCGAGTTCTACTACAAGCTGGCCGAGCTCGGCCTGTTCGGCATCAACGTCCCCGAGGAGTTCGGCGGCGCGGGCCTGGACACCCACAAGTTCGAGGCCATCCAGTACGAGGAGACCGCCCGCGCGGGCGTCACCTTCGGCGGCTCCGGCGTCCACGTGCTGCTCGCCCTGCCCTACATCAAGGCGCTCGCCACCGACGAGCAGAAGAAGCGCTACCTGGAGAAGTTCGTCTCCGCCGAGGAGATGTGGGCCCTCGCGATGACCGAGCCGGGCACCGGCTCCGACCTCGCGGGCATGAAGAGCACGGCCAAGCTCTCCGAGGACGGCACGCACTACGTCCTCAACGGCTCCAAGACCTTCATCACCGGCGGCGTGCACGCCGACCGCGTGATCGTCTGCGCCCGGACCTCCGCGCCCACCGCCGAGGACCGCCGCTACGGCATCTCCCTCTTCGCCGTCGACACCAAGTCCGAGGGCTACTCCATCGGCCGCAAGCTCGACAAGCTCGGCCTGAAGACCTCCGACACCGCCGAGCTCGCGTTCGTCGACGTCAAGGTTCCCGTCGAGGACCTCCTCGGCGAGGAGAACAAGGGCTTCTACTACCTCGGCAGCAACCTCCCCTCCGAGCGCTGGGGCATCGCCTACGGCGCGTACGCGCAGGCCAAGGCCGCCGTCCGGTTCGCCAAGGAGTACGTCCAGGACCGCACCGTCTTCGGCAAGACGGTCGCCTCCTTCCAGAACACCAAGTTCGAGCTCGCCGCCTGCCAGGCCGAGGTGGACGCCGCCGAGGCCGTCGCCGACCGCGCCCTCGAGGCCCTGGACGCGGGCGAGCTGACCGCCGCCGAGGCCGCGTCCGCGAAGCTGTTCAACACCGAGGTCGCGCACCGCGTCATCGACAAGTGCCTCCAGCTGCACGGCGGCTACGGCTTCATGAACGAGTACCCCATCGCCCGCCTGTACGCGGACAACCGCGTCAACCGCATCTACGGCGGCACCAGCGAGGTCATGAAGATGATCATCGCCAAGAACATGGGCCTCTAAAGCAGGAACACGGGCCTGTAAAGACCGCCCTGTAGAACTGGATTCATGAACAAGGCACTTGAGTCACTCCTCGATCTGCTCGACCTGGAGCAGATCGAGGAGGACATATTCCGGGGCGTGAGCCGTTCGGCGATCGTCCCGCGCGTCTTCGGCGGCCAGGTGGCCGCCCAGGCGCTGGTGGCGGCAGGGCGCACCGTCGCCGCCGATCGGCCCGCCCACTCCCTGCACGCGTACTTCCTGCGTGCGGGGGACCCGGGCGCGCCGATCGTCTACACCGTCGACCGGATCCGCGACGGCCGCTCGTTCACCACCCGCCGGGTCGTCGCCGTCCAGCACGGGCAGCCCATATTCCACCTCTCCGCGTCCTTCCAGACGTACGAGGAGGGCCTTGAGCACCAGACGGGCATGCCGTCGGCCCCGGACCCGGAGACGCTCCCGACGGCCGCCGAGATGCTGCCCCGCCACCTGCCTGCCCACGTCGCCGAACGCCTGATCGAGGCCCGCGCGGCCGTCGACCTGCGCTACGTGGACGCACCCCCATGGGCCTCGGTGGGGCAGCCGCGCGAGCCGCGCTCCCAGGTGTGGTTCCGCACGAACGGCAAGCTCGACGACTACGCGCCCGACCCGCTGCTGCACGTCTGCCTCGCCACGTACGTCTCCGACATGACACTGCTCGACTCGGTGCTGCTCGCGCACGGCCGGGGCGGCTGGGCGGTCGGTGACGTCGTGGGCGCCTCGCTCGACCACGCGATGTGGTTCCACCGCCCCTTCAGGGCGGACGAATGGCTCCTGTACGACCAGGAGTCGCCCTCGGCGTCCGGCGGGCGCGGACTCGGCCAGGCGCGGATCTGGACGCGGGACGGGCGGCTCGCGGTGACGGTGATCCAGGAGGGCGTGGTCCGCGTCCCGCGCTGAACGCCGTTTCGCGTTCCCCGCTGATGGGACATACCGTCCGATACATGAGTGAGCAACCGTCAGAAGGTGGCGGCGAGAGCACCTTCACCGTCATCGTCGCCGCCGTCGCCAACCTCGGCATCGCCGTCGCCAAGGCCGTCGCCGGTGTCATCAGCGGGTCGAGCGCCATGCTCTCCGAAGCGGCGCACTCGCTGGCCGACACCGTCACCGAGCTGATGCTGCTCGTCTCCCTCAAGAGCAGCGAGCGGCCCGCCGACGAGGAGCATCCGCTCGGCTACGGAGGGGCCCGTTACATCTGGGCGCTCCTCGCCTCCGTCGCCACTTTCGTGGGCGGTGGCGTGTTCGCGCTCTACGACGGCATCCACACCCTCACGCACGCTGAGGACCCCGGCGACCCCCTCGTCTCGTACATCGTCCTGGGAATCGCCTTCCTCCTGGAGGGCTACTCGCTGCGGACGGGACTCAAGCAGGCGAGCGGCGAGGCGGACCGCTTCGGGGTGCACATGAAGCGCTATCTGAGGCACACCCCCGACACCGCGGTGAAGGCCGTCGTGATGGAGGACTCGGCGGCGCTCGCGGGCCTCGTGCTCGCCGCGGCCGGGCTGCTGGGCGGGCAGCTCACCGGCTCCGGCGTGTGGGACGGTGTCGCCTCGCTGTGCATCGGCGTACTGCTCGTGTACGTCGCCTGGGTCCTCGGGCACGCCAACTCGGAGCTGCTCATCGGGCGTCCGCTGCCCAGGGAGATGCGTGACGCGGTGCGGGCCGAACTGCTCGCCGACCCGCACGTCGTGGACGTACTGGAACTGACCACGCTGCTCCAGGGGCCCAAGGAGGCCCTGGTCGCCGCCAAGGTCGACTTCCGGGACATGTCCACGGCCGGGGACATCGAGCGCGCCTGCGACCGGATGGCGCACCGCATCCAGGAGCGGTTCCCGGCGGTCAGCCGGGTGTACCTGGACCCGACGCCGGGCCCGGATCAGGCTCCGGGGGTGAGCCCCGCGGCGTCCAGCAGGTAGGCCGTCATGGGGTCGTAGAAACGCGGGCTGGTGACGTGGTCGTCCAGCGGGACCGTCACCTGGACGGTGCCCTCGGCCTCGCCGATGAACAGCGCCGGGTCGTTGCAGTCCGCGTACCCGAGGGAGTCGATGCCGCGCTGGCCCGCCCGTCCCGCCCAGCCGTGGTCGGCGACGACCAGGTCCGGCAGCGGGCGTCCCTCGCGCTCCAGGCCGTCGAGGATCGCGTTCATCGGTTCGGGGGAGTGCGTGTGCCAGAGGGTCGCGCCGCGCTCAAGGACCGCCACGTCCGCGAACTGGAAGACCATGCCCTCGTCGGCCGTGAGGCCCTCCGGGATGACGACGATCTCGCAGCCCTCCGCGCGCAGGGCCGCAGCCGTCGCGCGGTGCACGTCGAGCAGGCCTCCGGGGTGGCCGGTGGCGAAAAGGACCCTCTCCTTGCCGGCCGCCGCCTTGCGCAGGCGCGCAGCCATCCGCTCCAGGGCGTCGACCGTCAGCTCGGGGTCGATGGTGTCCTGTCCGTGCCGGAACTCGGCGTCGTCGATCACGCCGCACCGCTCGGCCATCACCGCGAGGACGTCCTGCTCGTCGGTCCAGCGGTCGCCGAGCTCAAGACCGAGCCAGTAGTGGCGGTCGCCGTTCGCCAGCTTCCTGTAGTGACTGAGGTTGTTCTCGCGTGGCGTGGCGACATTGCCCGCGATGCGGGAGCGTACGAGGTGGTCGACGAGGGCGGCACGGCTGGGTATCGGCATGGGGTCCATTCTGCTGGACGCTGGCGCTTTGCTTGAGCGGATTGGGTTCGTTTTCGTCCGCGGGTCGTTCGTGGCTGGTCGCGCAGTTCCCCGCGCCCCTTACGGGGCGCCCCGTACCGCCCGCCACTTATCGGCCCCGGCCCAGCGCGAACCACAGTTCCATGCGTACGTCGGGGTCGTCCAGGTCCGCCTCCAGGAGTGACCCGCACCGGGTGATGCGCTGTCTGACCGTGTTGCGGTGCACCCCCAGCGCGGTCGCCGTGCGGTCCCAACTGCCGTGCAGGGAGAGCCAGGTGCGCAAGGTCTCCGTGAGCGCCTCGCTGCCGCCGAGCGGGGCGAGCAGCACGCGCGCGTGGGCCGCGGCCTCGGCGGGCGCCACCAGAGCGGCGATGCCCGCCTCCCGGTGCCGCACGAGCGGCGCGCGGGTGGCCTCGGCGCGGCGCAGGGCGCGGTCCGCCTGGGCGTCGGCGGCGGCCAGGTCGCCGGGTGCGGCGGGAGCGGAGACGCCGAGGGTCCAGCCCGGCTCACCGGTGAGCTCGCGGTCGGCGGGGAGCAGCAGCCGTACGAGGTCGCGCCCCGCGTCCGCGTCCACCAGGCCGCTGCCCAGCGCGGCGGCCAGGGCGGAGGCGGCCACGGAGTGCGTCACTGGGTCGTTGTGGGCATCCCCGCGCGCGTGCACCACGGTCCACTCACCGGCCCCCAGGAGAGGCGCCACATCGCCCACCGCCGAGCCGAGCAGCAGCCGCACCAGCGCCGCCGAGCGCGCGGAATCGGCGGCGCCCTGGTGCTTCCCGGTCAGGAGCGAGAGCAGTACGACGGCCACTCCGGTGATGGTGTGGTCCCCCGGCTCGCGCTGCTCGGCGGCGACCCCGAGCGTGAACCCCCGCCCGCCGCCGAGCGCGTACGCGGCGAGGTGGGTGCCGCCCACGGAGTCGGTGGCGGAGGCGGGGGTGGGGCCGGGCCGCCCCGAGGGACGCACGACTTCGGAGAGGTCGCGCACCGCCTGCCGCGCCCCCGCCGCCGGAGCCGCGCCCGCCGTGTGGAGCACCGTGCCGTCCGGGGCGTAGAGCGCCGCCCAGCCGCCCAGGCGTACCGCCAGCTGACGCAGCACCGCGGGCACCGGGTCCGGGCGCGCGGCGGCCGATGCGAGGCCCTGCTGTGCCTCGGTCACGCGGCGCAGCTCGGCGTGCCTGGCCTCCGCCACCAGCCGCCACACGGCGCGGGCGACCCCGCTGAACGTCGTGCGCGGCGGCACCTCGAGGAGCGGCAGGCCGTAGTGGTCGCAGGCCGTCACCAGGGCGCGCGGCACCGTGTCGTGCACGGGCGCGACGCCGAAGCCGAGGGCCGCGCCGCCCGCCTCGACGATCCGCGCCACGTAGTCGTCCAGATACACCCCCGCTCCCGCCGGGTCGGTGATGTGCACGCCCGCCGTCAGCAGCAGCTCGCCGCCCAGGAGGTACGGGTACGGGTCCGCCATCTCCGAGGTGTGCACCCACTGGACGGCAGCCCCGCTCTCCCCGGCGTCGGGGCCCGCGATCTGACGCAGGCCCAGGTCCTCCCGGGCGAGGAGCGCGGTCAAGGGGACGGGAGGGGTCGGGGGAGGAGCTGACGGGGCGAGGGGGTCCGACATGGTGGATGTTCCATCCATATTGATCACGGGGAGTGGATGAAACGTACACTTCAGCGTTGCTTTCCGGCCACCTAAGGTCGTGCCGACCCCAGGCCGCGGGTACGGGCGGATGTCCCCGCGACTGGTTGCCAGCCACCCCCCACTGGCACCACACCACCCCCATCTGCACGACACGCCACCGAGGTGCGCGAAGGAGGGCCCTATGGCCGTCGACTACACAGTGATCGTCGTCTATCTCGCCGGCATGCTCGCCATGGGCTGGTGGGGCATGCGCCGCGCCAAGTCCAAGAGCGAGTTTCTCGTCGCCGGGCGCCGCCTCGGGCCGTGGATGTACTCCGGCACGATGGCCGCCATCGTCCTCGGCGGCGCGTCCACCATCGGCGGCGTCGGCCTCGGCTACCAGTACGGGCTCTCCGGCGCCTGGATGGTCTTCACGATCGGCCTCGGGCTGCTCGCGCTGAGCGTCTTCTTCTCGGCGCGCATCGCCCGCCTGAAGGTGTACACCGTCTCCGAGATGCTCGACCTGCGCTACGGCGGTCGCGCGGGTGTCATCTCCGGAGTCGTGATGTGGGCGTACACGCTGATGCTCGCGGTCACCTCGACCATCGCGTACGCCACGATCTTCGACGTCCTGTTCGACATGAACCGCACGATCGCGATCATCCTCGGCGGCTCGATCGTCGTCGCGTACTCGACGCTCGGCGGCATGTGGTCCATCACGCTCACCGACATGGTGCAGTTCGTGGTGAAGACCATCGGCGTACTGCTCCTGCTGCTGCCCATCGCCGTCGTCAAGGCCGGTGGCTTCAGCGAGATGAAGGCCAAGCTGCCCACCGAGTACTTCGACCCGCTGGGCATCGGCGGCGAGACGATCTTCACGTACGTCCTGATCTATACGTTCGGCATGCTCATCGGGCAGGACATCTGGCAGCGCGTCTTCACCGCGCGCAGCGACAAGGTCGCCCGCTACGGCGGCACCGTCGCCGGTACTTACTGTCTCGTGTACGCCATCGCGGGCGCCGTCATCGGCACGGCGGCCAAGGTCATGTACCCGAAGCTGCCGAGCGCGGACGCGGCCTTCGCGACCATCGTCAAGGACGAACTGCCCATGGGCGTACGGGGCCTCGTGCTCGCCGCGGCGCTCGCCGCCGTGATGTCCACGTCCTCCGGAGCGCTCATCGCGTGCGCGACCGTGGCCAACAACGACATCTGGTCGCGGCTGAGGGGTGCCGTCGCCCCGAAGGAGGACGGTGAGGCGCACGACGAGGTGAAGGGCAACCGCCTCTTCATCCTGATCATGGGCATCGCCGTCGTCTGCATCGCGATCGCCCTCAACGACGTCGTCCAGGCACTCACCGTCGCCTACAACCTGCTCGTCGCCGGGCTGCTCGTGCCGATCCTCGGCGGGCTGCTGTGGAAGCGCGGCACCGCGCCCGGCGCCCTCGCGGCCGTCACCGCCGGTGGGCTCTCGGTCATCGGGCTCATGTGGGGGTACGGAATCCTCGCCAACGAGCCGGTCTACTACGGCCTGCTGATCTCGCTCGGCGTGTACGTCGTCGTCTCCCTCGCCACGAAGCCGACCGACGCCGAGGTCCTCGCGGCCTGGCGCGAGCGGCTCGCGGGCCGGGGGTCCGAAGAGGAGGCGGAACCGGAGACTCCGGTGACTGTCTAGTTTTTCCGCGCGGCCCACGGCCCGCGCCGGCGCCCCTCCCGGCGCCACTGTCAGTGGGCCGCGCGACACTTGTCCCAGCAGCACAGCAACACTCGTACCAGCAGGAGGAACCCGACCATGAGCAGCGCCGAGACCCCGACCCCCCGCGGCCCGGTCGACTCCTCCCGCATCCCCCGGTACGCGGGCCCGGCGACCTACGCCCGGCTGCCCCGTCTCGACGAGGTGGGCGGCAAGACGGACATCGCCGTGGTCGGCGTGCCCTTCGACTCCGGCGTCTCCTACCGCCCCGGCGCCCGCTTCGGCGGCAACGCGATCCGTGAGGCCTCGCGCCTCCTGCGTCCGTACAACCCGGCGCAGGACGCCTCGCCCTTCGCGCTCGCGCAGGTCGCGGACGCGGGCGACATCGCCGCCAACCCGTTCAACATCAACGAGGCGGTCGAGACGATCGAGGCCGCCGCGGACGACCTGCTCGGCTCCGGCGCCCGCATGATGACGCTCGGCGGCGACCACACCATCGCCCTGCCGCTGCTCCGTTCGGTCGCCAAGAAGCACGGCCCGGTCGCCCTGCTGCACTTCGACGCGCACCTGGACACCTGGGACACGTACTTCGGCGCCGAGTACACCCACGGCACGCCGTTCCGCCGGGCCGTCGAGGAGGGCATCCTCGACACCGAGGCGCTCTCCCACGTCGGCACGCGCGGCCCGCTGTACGGCAAGCAGGACCTCACCGACGACGAGAAGATGGGCTTCGGCATCGTCACCTCGGCGGACATCTACCGCCGCGGCGCCGACGAGGTCGCCGACCAGCTGCGCCAGCGCATCGGCGACCGCCCGCTGTACATCTCCATTGACATCGACTGCCTGGACCCGGCCCACGCGCCCGGCACGGGCACCCCGGAGGCGGGCGGCATGACGTCGCGCGAGCTCCTGGAGATCCTGCGGGGGCTCTCCTCCTGCAACCTCGTGTCGGCGGACGTCGTCGAGGTCGCACCCGCCTACGACCACGCGGAGATCACGGCCGTCGCCGCCTCCCACACCGCGTACGAGCTGACGACGATCATGTCCCGCCAGATCGCGGAGGGGCGGGCGGCCAAGTGACGCACGACCACGACGTAGTCCTGCGGCCCACGGACGCGCAGACGGAGGCGGCCCTGAACCCGCCTGCGGGGCGCAACGGCGGCGACCTCGTCGTGGAGACCCTCCAGGGCCTCGGCGCGACGACGGTCTTCGGCCTCCCCGGCCAGCACGCGCTCGGCATGTTCGACGCCCTGCGGCGCTCGTCCCTGTCGTACGTCGGACTGCGCGTCGAGAACAACACGGGCTTCGCGGCGGACGCGTACGGCCGGATCACCGGCGAGGTGGCCCCGCTGCTGCTCTCCACCGGACCCGGCGCGCTGACCTCCCTCGCCGCGCTCCAGGAGGCGGCGGCCGGGTCATCGCCCGTGCTCGCGATCGGCAGCCAGGTCCCGGTCGCGGGTCTCGGCGGCGGGCGGCACGGCTACCTCCACGAGCTGCGCGACCAGCAGGCGTCGTTCCGCGACATCGTGAAGTCGGTCCACACGGTCCGCACCGCCTCGCAGATCCCGTCCGCGATCGCGGCGGCCTGGGAGTCGGCGCTCACCGCCCCGCACGGCCCGGTGTGGGTGGAGATCCCGCAGGACGTGCTGCTCGCCGAGACGACGCTGCCCGTCGTCACGGCCATGGACGCGACCCCGGACGAGGTCGTCCCGCGCCCCGAGCTGACCGCGGTGGCGGCCGACCTGCTGTCCCGGGCCGAGCGCCCGGCGATCATCGCGGGTGGCGGAGTCGTCCGTTCGGATGCCTCCGGCAAGCTGCTCGCGCTCGCCGAGCTGGTGAACGCCCCCGTCGTCACGACCTTCGGCGGCAAGGGCGCCTTCCCCTGGGAGCACCCGCTCTCGCTCCAGTCCTGGCTGGAGGACCGGTACACCACGGACTTCCTGGAGGACGCGGACGTCCTCCTGGTGGTGGGCTCCGGCCTGGGCGAGCTCTCCTCGAACTACCACACGTTCAAGCCACGAGGCCGGGTCGTCCAGATCGAGGCGGACGCCGGGAAGCTGGAGTCCAACCACCCGGCGCTCGGCATCCACGCGGACGCGCGGCTCGCGCTCTCCGCGCTCCTGGAGACGATCGACGCTCCCCGCGAGGACCCGTCGGCGCCCGAGCGCGTCCGGACCGTTCTCTCCCGGGTCGAGGAGCGGATCGCGGCGCAGGGCCTCACCCTGGAGCAGCAGGTCCTCGCGTCGGTGCGTGAGGCTCTCCCCGATGCCTCGCCGTCGTTCTGGGACATGACGATCCTCGCGTACTGGGCCTGGTCCGCCTTCGACGCGCGGCGACCGAACACGATGCACTCCGCCCAGGGCGCGGGCGGCCTCGGCTACGGCTTCCCGGCGGCGATCGGAGCAGCTGCCGCCGACCCGTCGACGCCGGTCCTGGCCGTCTCGGGCGACGGCGGCGCGATGTACTCCCTCGCGGAACTGGCGTCGGCCAAGCAGTACGGCCTGCCGGTCACCTGGCTGATCGTGGACGACGGGGGTTACGGAATCCTCCGGGAGTACATGTCCGAGGCCTTCGGCGAACCCACGGCGACGGAACTCGCCCGCCCCGACTTCGTCGCGCTCGCGGAATCCTTCGGGGTGCCGGGCGTGCGGACGACCCCGGAGACCCTGAAGGACGACCTCGCGAAGGCGCTCGCGGAGCCCGGCCCCTCGGTGGTCGTGCTCCCGGCGGTGCTTCGGATGTTCGAGCCGACGCACCTCTGAGTCTGGGCTACTGGGCCGATCGCAGAAAAGTCCCGGCGACACCCGCTGTGCGCGGTGTGAGGCGGGACTTTTCTGCAACCAGCACAGGACTCGGCCATGCGATCGAAGCGGTGCCATGACACGAACTGATCACAGATCGGTCACCTGTTCCCAAACTCGTGCAACCTTTCACCGACACTGGTGAGTCAAGTGCGGTGAGCGTGCCGGGGGGCGCGCTTGTACGGGCCCCGAGGGTCTTGTACGGACCCAAGGGGATGGGAAGACTCCATGACTCACCCGGTATCCGGGATATCCAGGCGTGCCCGCGTGCTCTCGGCGGGTCTCGCCGCCGGAGTGCTCGTGCCGCTCGGCGTGACCGCGACCGCCACGCCCGCCGCCGCGGCGGCACCGCCGAAGGTCATCTGCACCTCCGCGCAGGCCGGCCTCGCCGCCAAGCTGACGAAGGACATCACGGCGGCGCTGAAGAACCGCAAGGGCACCATCGCGGTCGGCCTCCGCGACCGCACCACGGGCACCACCTGCACCTTGCGTGCGACCACGTCCTTCGACTCGGCGAGCGTCGTCAAGGTGACCGTTCTCGCGGCGCTGCTGTGGGACGCGAAGAAGACCGATCGGAAGCTGTCCGCCCGTGAGTCGGACCTCGCGTACGCCATGATCACGAAGTCGGACAACGCGGCGACCAGCAAGCTCTGGCGCCAGCTCGGCACCGGGAAGATCAAGGCGTTCCTCGCGGCCGCCAAGATGACGAAGACCGTGCCGGGGTCCGGCGGCTACTGGGGTCTGACCCGGATCAACGCGGCCGACGAGCAGAAGCTCCTCGCCCTGATCACCGCCAAGAACACGGTCCTGAGCGACAACGCCCGCGCCTACATCCTCAAGCTGATGGGCAAGGTCGTCTCCTCGCAGCGCTGGGGCACCCCGGCGGGCGCGCCGTCCGGCGTCAAGATCCACGTCAAGAACGGCTGGCTGCAGCGGTCGACCCACGGCTGGCGGGTGCACAGCATCGGCGCGTTCAAGGGCGGCGGCCACGACTACACCCTCTCCGTGCTCACCCACGGCAACAGCTCCATGAACTACGGCGTCGCCACCATCCAGGGCGTGGCCAAGGCCATCCACAAGGACCTGACGCCCAGGTCCCCGGCGGCCGGGCGGTACGCCCCGACACAGACGCCGCGGGAGGCGTTCGTGGCGACCCCCGAAAGCTGACGGGGACCTGGGTCCCTTTCTAGGTCCTGTCCTAGGTCTCAAGACCCCTCTTTGTTGCGGCGGGATGAAATCCGCATCCCGCCGCGTTGGGCCTCTCGGCAGGTCAGGTCGACGGGAGGCAGGCACGTGGCGCAGCAACGGGGTGGGGCCGGGCCGGAGAAGTCCGGTGCGGCCGGGCCGGAGAAGTCCGGTTGGGGCAGACGGCTGACCGGGTACGCGTGGCGGTACCCGAAGGACGTCGTGCTCGCGCTCGGCTCCTCGCTCGCCGGCATGGCCGTCATGGCGCTCGTCCCGCTCATCACCAAGGTGATCATCGACGACGTCATCGGGGACAAGTCGCGCGACATGGGGCCCTGGGTCGGCGCCCTCATCGGCGCCGCCGTCCTCGTCTACGTCTTCACCTACATCCGCCGCTACTACGGCGGCCGTCTCGCGCTCGACGTCCAGCACGACCTGCGGACCGAGATGTACGGGACGATCACTAAGCTCGACGGGCGGCGCCAGGACGAGCTGTCCACCGGTCAGGTCGTCGGGCGCGCCACCAGCGACCTCCAGCTCATCCAGGGCCTGCTCTTCATGCTGCCGATGACGATCGGCAACATCCTCCTCTTCGCGATGTCCCTCGTGATCATGGCGTGGCTCTCCGTGCCGCTGACCCTCGTCGCGCTCGCCGTCGCCCCCGCCCTCTGGATCATCGCCAAGCGCAGCCGGGGCCGCCTGCACCCCTCCACGTGGTACGCGCAGGCCCAGGCCGCCGCCGTCGCCGGGGTCGTGGACGGCTCCGTGTCCGGCGTACGCGTCGTGAAGGGGTTCGGCCAGGAGGACCAGGAGACCGGGAAGCTCCGAGAGATCAGCCGCAAGCTCTTCGCGGGGCGGCTGCGGACCATCAAGCTGAACTCCAAGTACACGCCCGCCCTCCAGGCCGTGCCCGCGCTCGGGCAGGTCGCGATGCTCGCGCTCGGCGGCTGGCTCGCGGTGCGCGGCCAGATCACGCTCGGCACGTTCGTCGCCTTCTCCAGCTATCTCGCCCAGCTCGTCGGACCCGTGCGCATGCTCGCCATGGTCCTCACCGTCGGCCAGCAGGCCCGCGCGGGCGCCGAGCGCGTCCTGGAGCTCATCGACACCGAACCGACGCTGACGGACGGCACCAAGGAACTGCCCGCCGACGCCCCGGCCACCGTCGAGTTCGACGACGTGTCGTTCGCTTACGAGGACAGCCGCCCCGTCCTCGACGGGCTCTCCTTCGAGATCAGGGCGGGCGAGACCCTCGCCGTCGTCGGCACCTCCGGCAGCGGCAAGTCCACCGTCTCGCTGCTGCTGCCCCGCTTCTACGACGTGACGCACGGCGCCGTCCTCATCGGCGGCCACGACGTGCGCGAGCTGACCACCGACTCGCTGCGGGCCGCCATCGGTCTCGTGCCCGAGGACTCCTTCCTCTTCTCCGACACGATCCGCGCCAACATCGCGTACGGAAAGCCGGACGCCACCCGGGAGGAGATCGAGACCGCCGCCCGCGCCGCCCAGGCCGACCGTTTCATCGCCGAGCTGCCCGACGGGTACGACACCCCTGTCGGCGAGCACGGTCTCACTCTCTCCGGCGGCCAGCGCCAGCGCGTCGCCCTCGCCCGCGCCATCCTCACCGACCCCCGCCTTCTCGTCCTCGACGACGCCACGTCGGCGGTGGACGCGCGGGTCGAGCACGAGATCCACGAGGCCCTGCGCGGCGTCATGGCAGGGCGCACGACCCTCCTCATCGCCCACCGCCGCTCCACCCTGAACCTCGCCGACCGCATCGCCGTACTGGACGGCGGACGCCTGGCCGCCATCGGCACGCACGAGGAGCTGACCGAGCAATCGGCGCTCTACCGGCGCCTGTTGACCGACCCGGACGAGCTCGGCGGCGTCTCGCCGGGGCGCACCGTCCCGGTCGAGCTCCCCGAGGACACCTCCGTACGCGACGAGCTGGACGCCGAGTTCGACGCCGAGCGCGGCATCACGCCACCGCTCTGGGTCGGCGACCGAGAGCCCAAGGACACCGCGCTCTCCGGGACGCCCGCGACGCCCGAACTCCTCGCCCAGGTCGACGCGTTGCCCCCGGCCACCGACACCCCTGGCATCGACGAGGCACGCGCGGTCGCCTCCGAGGAGTCCTACGGGCTTCGGCGCCTCCTCGCCGGGTTCGGGAAGCCGCTGCTCCTCGCCCTGCTGCTGGTCGCGATCGACGCGGGCATGGGGCTGCTGCTTCCGGTGCTGATCCGTCACGGCATCGACGAGGGCGTCTCGCAGCTCGCCCTCAGTGCCGTGTGGGCGGCCTCCGGGCTCGCGCTGCTCACCGTGCTCGTCCAGTGGACGGCCCAGATCGGCGAGACGCGGATGACCGGACGGACGGGCGAGCGGGTGCTCTACTCCCTGCGCCTGAAGATCTTCGCCCAGCTCCAGCGGCTCGGACTCGACTACTACGAGCGCGAGCTGACCGGGCGCATCATGACCCGGATGACCACGGACGTGGACGCCCTCTCCACCTTCCTGCAGACCGGGCTCGTCACCGCCTTCGTCTCCGTCGTCACCTTCTTCGGCATCATGGTCGCCCTCGTCGTGATCGACGTGGAGCTCGCGCTCGTCGTCTTCGCGACGCTGCCGCCGCTGATCATCGGCACGTTCTTCTTCCGCCGCTCCAGCGTCAAGGCGTACGAGCTGGCGCGGGAGCGCGTCTCGGTGGTCAACGCCGACCTCCAGGAGTCCGTGGCGGGGCTCCGCATCGTGCAGGCCTTCCGGCGCGAGCGCTCCGGCGGGAAGAAGTTCGCGCAGGCCAGCGCCGACTACCGCAGCGCCCGTATCCGCGGGCAGTGGCTGATCTCCGTCTACTTCCCGTTCGTGCAGCTGCTCTCGGCGGTCGCCGCGGCGGCGGTTCTGACGGTCGGCGCGGGGCGCGTGGAGGCGGGGACGCTGACGACCGGCGCCCTGGTCGCGTACCTCCTCTACATCGACCTGTTCTTCGCCCCCGTCCAGCAGCTCTCCCAGGTCTTCGACGGCTACCAGCAGGCCACCGTCTCGCTCGGCCGCATCCAGGAACTGCTCCGGGAGCCGACCTCTACCGAGACGGCGGACGAGCCGCTCGACGTGGGCTCGCTGCGCGGCGAGATCGCCTTCGAGGACGTCGACTTCGCGTACGGTTCCGCCGACGAACCGGAGGAGGCGCTGAGCGGCGTGCGGCTCCACATCCCCGCGGGCCAGACCGTCGCCTTCGTCGGCGAGACCGGCGCCGGCAAGTCGACGCTGGTCAAGCTCGTCGCCCGGTTCTACGACCCGACCGGCGGCCGGGTGACGGTGGACGGCACGGACCTGCGGTCCCTGGACATCACCGCCTACCGGCACCGCCTCGGCGTCGTCCCGCAGGAGGCCTACCTCTTCGCGGGCACGGTGCGCGACGCGATCGCCTACGGACGGCCCGACGCCACCGACGCCCAGGTGGAGGCCGCGGCCCGCGCGGTCGGCGCGCACGACATGATCGCCACCCTGGACGGCGGCTACCTCCACGAGGTGGCCGAGCGCGGCCGTAACCTCTCGGCCGGTCAGCGCCAGCTCATCGCCCTGGCCCGCGCGGAGCTGGTCGACCCCGACATCCTGCTCCTGGACGAGGCGACCGCCGCCCTCGACCTGGCCACGGAGGCGCAGGTCAACCAGGCCACCGACCGCATCGCGGGCAAGCGCACCACGCTGGTGGTCGCCCACCGCCTCACCACGGCGGCCCGCGCGGACCGCGTGATCCTGATGGACCACGGCCGGGTCGCGGAGGACGGCACGCACGAGGAGCTGCTCGCGCTCGACGGGCGGTACGCGACGCTGTGGCGGACGTTCGTGGGCCAGGCGGAGCCGTCGGCCGCCTGACCCGGTGAACAAATGGGGGTGGGCGCGCAACCAGGCGCCCCGCGGTCCGCGTCCGTACATCAGTACGCTGATGCGGAAGTGTCGGGAGGGAACCTGGTGAGCAGTGGTCGAATACGGCGGAGCCTTGCGCTCGGTGCCGTCGTCCTTGCGGCTGCCGTCCTGCTCGGTGTCGCGGGCGCCGGAGCCGCGCAGGCGCAGGCGTCGGCCGGACGCTGCGCCGGGCACAAGGTGCGCACCCTCTCCTTCAGCACCGGCAAGGTCGTCGTCTACAAGAGCCGCGGCTACGTCTGCGCCGTCACCGTCGCCAAGCGTCCCGGCGCCCGCAAGACGATGTCCGTGAGCGTCCAGGCCCGCGGCAACCGCCCGGCCAGGGACAAGGGCCGCTACACGCATCACGCGGGACCGGTGACGGTACACGCGGGGCACCGCTGTGTGTGGGTGAAGGGAAGGGTCGGCGGGGGCAGTACCAGCTCGGGCTGGATCCTGTGCTGATCGCTTCTTGAGCGTTGTGCGCCCCTTTGTGGCGTACTGCGTCCTGACGTGACGCAAGAGCCCCTAGTAGTGAGCGAGTTGCTCCGATAAGTTCCGGCGGACGCAACCGTGAACCACTCAGGGGAGAGTGCATGCGCAAGGCGCTCAGATGGCTGCTGTCGCTCGTGGTGCTGATAGGCATCGGCACCGCGGGCACAGTGAGTGCGGCAGGGGCGGCCACCGCCGCGAAGCCGCAGGCCACCGACATCAAGGACAGGCTCCTCGCGATACCGGGCATGAGCCTGATCGAGGAGAAGCCGTACACCGGCTACCGCTACTTCGTCCTCAACTACACCCAGCCGGTCGACCACCGGCACCCCTCCAAGGGCACCTTCAAGCAGCGCCTGACGGTCCTGCACAAGGACACCGCCCGCCCCACGGCCTTCTTCACCAGCGGCTACGGAGTCTCCACCAACCCCAGCCGCAGCGAGCCGACGCGGATCATCGACGGCAACCAGGTCTCCATGGAGTACCGCTTCTTCACGCCGTCCCGCCCCCAGCCCGCCGACTGGTCCAAGCTGGACATCTGGCAGGCCGCGAGCGACCAGCACCGCATCTTCAAGGCGTTGAAGCCGGTCTACGACAAGAAGTGGGTGGCGACCGGCGGCTCGAAGGGCGGCATGACCGCCACGTACTACGAGCGCTTCTACCCGCGTGACATGGACGGCGTCGTCGCGTACGTCGCCCCGAACGACGTGGTGAACAACGAGGACTCGCGCTACGACGAGTTCTTCGAGACGGTCGGCACCAAGGAGTGCAGGGACAAGCTGGAGGCCGTGCAGCGCGAGGCGCTCGTGCGGCGCGACCCGCTGGAGAAGAAGTACGCGGAGTTCGCCGAGGCCGGCAACCACACCTTCAAGACGGTCGGCAACCTCGACAAGGCGTACGAGGCCGTCGTCCTGGACCTGGTGTGGGGCTTCTGGCAGTACCAGCCCGAGGCCGCGTGCGCGGACGTCCCCGACGCCAAGTCCGCCTCGGACCAGGCGATCTTCGACTACGTCGACCAGGTGGGCGGCTGGGCCTCCTACACGGACCAGGGCCTGACCCCGTACACGCCGTACTACTACCAGGCCGGTACGCAGCTCGGCTCGCCCGACATCGCCCAGCCCTGGCTCGGCGACCTGAGCCGCTACGGCTACCAGCCGCCGCGGAACTTCGTGCCGCGCGACATCCCGATGAAGTTCCAGTCGGGCGCCATGAAGGACGTCGACCGCTGGGTGCGGCACAACGCGCAGCGGATGATGTACGTCAACGGCGAGAACGACCCGTGGGGCGCGGAGCCGTTCCGTCCCGCCAGGGGCGCGAAGCACGACTCCCACGTCTTCACCGCGCCGGGCGCCAACCACGGCGCGAACGTGGCCGGTCTCGCCCCGGCGGACAAGGCCAAGGCGACGGAGCGGATCCAGGCCTGGGCCGGGGTCTCCACTTCGGCTACTCCGAAGCCGCTGGCTCCTTACGACGCGAAGCTTGACCGCAAGGACGCGGACCGGGAGCTGAGTCTGCGGCCGTAGGGGCGATCCCTGCGGGGCATTCCCCAATCCCACCCCTTCCCGAAACTGGGGCTCCGCCCCAGACCCCGCTCCTCAAACGCCGGAGGGGCTGAAAACCAGCCCGTCCGGCGTTTGAGGACGAACTCGGCGAAGCCGGTGATGACGGTACGCAAGGCCCCCGCGCCGAGCGGGTTTTCGGGAAGGGGCGGGGTTGGGGAAAGAAAAAACCGCTCACACCCGCACCGCACACCCCACCGGCTTTCCACCCTCCAGCGACACATAGAGCTGAGTCGCGGCCGGACACGCGTCACGTGACGAAACCGCCGAAGTCACCCGGTACTCAGGGGCCCTCGCGCCAGACCCGTCACAGGCGGTCTCCCGCACCTCCCCCCGCCCCGCGCCGTAGACACAGTCCCCGACAACCGTCCGAGGCCCGCCCCCACCCCCGGGATCCCCGGGATGCGGCGACTCCAGGTTCCGCATACAGGCGTAGCCCCGCGGCACCTCCCCGTTCCCGTCCTCGTCCACCGCGGGACGGTTCTCGCTGATGTGGAGCACGAAGTCCGTGCGGGCGGGGCACGAAGGGCCCTGCGCGACCTTGCCGTCGTAACGGGCGATGACCCGCGCCGCCGCGCGTTCACTCGTGCACGGCACCTCCGTGAAGGTCTCCCGCCCCCGCGAACTGCACTCGTCCACCGCGAGGAAGACCGCTCCGTACCCGGACGACACCGACGAGGACGGCTGCCGGTTCGCCGACTCCGATCCCGGGTCCGAGGACTTCTGGCAGCCGGTCAGTCCGACGAACGCGACCAGCAGCACCCCCGCACACCTCCGGCCAAGCATGACAAGCATGGCGAACCCCCCGATATGTGCACCCAGCGTGGCCCGCGGAGACGGGCGCACGCCAGGTGCGCGGGGTGCTTTGGGTCAGGTGGAGGTGGCGCGCCGGTGGCGCGGCGTACGGATCAGTACGTCAGGCCGTGCCCGACCGGGTACAGCACCTGCGCCGGATCATCCGCACGCTGCACCGGCACGGGCAGCCGCCCCCTCGGCTCGGCGCGCCCCGCGATCACCCGTACCGCGGCGCGCAGTTCGACGTCCGTCCAGCAGTACGCGGCGAGCGACGCGCCCACGCCCCGCAGCCGCGCCACGTCGTACGGATTGCGGGTGGCGAGGGCGACGACCGGGACGCCGGTCGCCACCAGCGCCTCGACCAGGGCGATCTGGGCGCTCCCCGCCCCCACGTTGTACGTGCCCACGAGCACGGCGTCCTTGCCCTCCGCCGCCGCCACCGCCTCGGCGATCTTCGCGGCGGAGGGGGCCGTGCCCGTCGGCAGCACCGTCGGCGTGAAGCCGAGGTCGGTCAGCTCGCGCCCGATGACGGTCGTCGGCGGCCCCGTCGTCCCCGAAGGCGACGCCGGGTCCGCGCCGACCACCAGCACCTTCCGCTGCCTGCGCCGCGACAGCGGAAGCAGCCCGTCCGCGTTGATCAGCAGCGTCGTCGTCTCCTCGGCGATCCGGTCCGCGGCGGCGAGATGCGCGCGCGTGCCGACCGCACGGTCGACGCCGCGCGAGGTGACGTACGGGTCGGAGAAGAGGTCCAGCTTCGCTTTGAGACGCAGGATGCGCAGGATCGATTCGTCGAGCCGCGCCTCCGTCAACTCGCCGTCCCGCACGGCCTGGAGCACCGCGTTCCAGGCGATCTCCGGCTTCGGCGGATTCAGGAGCTGGTCGACGCCCGCCTTCAGTGCGAGCACCGGCACGCGGTCGTCGCCGTACTTCGTGCGGACGCCCTGCATGCCGAGCGAGTCCGTCACCACGACGCCGTCGTAGCCGAGTTCCTCGCGCAGGATGCCGGTGAGGATGGGGCGGGAGAGCGTGGCCGGTTCCTCGGCCGGGTCGAGGGCCGGGACCACGATGTGCGCGGTCATGATCGAGTCGATGCCGGCGGCCACCGCCGCCCGGAACGGCGGGGCGTCCAGGGTCTCCCACTGCTCACGTGTGTGGTGGATGTACGGCAGCTTGGAGTGGCTGTCGTCCTTGGTGTCGCCGTGCCCGGGGAAGTGCTTGGACGTGGACGCGATGTCCGTGCCCTGGTAGCCCTTGACCTGCGCGGCGACCAGCCCGGCGACCGCTTCGGGGTCCGAGCCGAAGGACCGTACGCCGATGACGGGGTTGGCGGGATTGACGTTCACGTCGGCGACCGGGGCGTAGTTCTGCCGGATGCCGAGCGCGCGGAGCTCGGTGCCCGCGATGCGGGCCGCCTTGCGCGCGGTGGAGTGCGAGCCCGCGGCGCCCAGGGCCATCGCGCCGGGCAGGAGTGTGGCGGGCTTGCCGACGCGGGCGACGGCTCCGTGCTCCTGGTCGGTGGAGATGAGCAGCGGGATGCGGGCGGTGGGGGACTCCTCAGGGGCGTCCGGGGTGAGGGCCGCGCGCTGGATGCCGTTCGAGAGGTCGGCGATCTGGTGCGGGGCGCGGGTGTTGTGCGCCCAGGCGAAGTAGATGATGCCGCCGAGGTGGTACTTGGCGACCGCTTCCGCGGCGGTGCGGACGCCGAGCTGCGTGAGATTGGCGTCGATGTCCGCCTGGTCGGGCTCGGTGGCCGAGTGGCCGTACACATGCATCACGAAGAGCTGGCCGACCTTCTCCTCGAGGCTCATGCGGGAGATGAGCTCCCGCAGCTTCCGGTCGCGACCGCGGTCGCCGCTGCCGGCCGCGTGGGCGGGGGAGGGCGCGGCCAGGGCCGTCGCCGCTACGGCTGTGGCGGTGAGCAGGGTACGTCTGGAGGCGTTGCGGTGGGACATGTGCGCTCCTTCGGGGACGTCCTTCGGGGACGGATGCCGGACCGTAGCCGGGCTGGGGGAACCGGCTGAAGGAAACTTTCCGAGAGTCACGGATATCCCGAAGATTTCTGCCGGTCAAGGGAGTCGGCAGCCTCTGTGGAGGAGAGGGGCCGTCACCGGCGCTGGTGAAGGGGGGCGCACCGGTGACGGCATGCTGCCGGCCACGGGCGGCAGAGAGGGTGGTCAGCGTTCGCAGCCAGCAGCGATGCCGACACCGCCTCGCGGAGACTCACCCGGCAGCACAGCTGTTTGACGGAGGCCACCGCGTGCGGGTTCCCCAGGGAGGGCGTTTTCCGGAAAGTGGTGCGAAGGGGAATCCTGGGGTTCAGGAGGACTTCCTCTCGGGCGCCGCCTCGGCCCAGTGGCTCTGCAAGGTCCGTACGGTCTCGGCGATCGCGGGGCGCCGCGACGCCCCGGAGCGCCACAGTGCGTACAGCCGCCGCACCGGCAGCGGATCGAGCCGCACGGTGACCGCGCCGTCCGGGACGGGGCCGCGGCCGAGGCGGGGGATGAGCGCGATGCCGAGCCCCGCCGCGACCAGCGCGACCAGGGTGGGGTTCTCCTCCGCCGTGTGCGCGATGTCCGGCTCGCAGCCCGCCTCGCGCAGAGTGCGGACCAGCCACTCGTGGCAGACGAGCCCCGGCGGCTGGGTGATCCACCGCTCGCCCTTCAGGTCCTCGCGGCGCACGGAGGTCCGCCCCGCGAGCGCGTGCCCCGCGGGCACCACGAGATCGCAGAAGTCGTCGCCGATGACGGCCTGTTCGACGCCGGGCGGCGTCGGCAGTGGCGCGATGTCCCAGTCGTGCACGACCGCCATGTCCACCGCGCCCTTGGCCACCAGGTCGATGGAGAGATGCGGGTCGATCTCCGACATCCGGGCGTCGAGCGCGGGATGCCGCCGGGCCAGATCCGCGAGGACGCCGGGCAGCAGTCCGCGCGCCGAGGAGGCGAACGCGGCGACGGTCAGACGCCCCGCGGGCAGCCCGCGGCGCTCCTCCAGCTCCGTCTCCGCGCGCTCCACGATGGCCATCAACTCCTGCGCGGTGGAGGCGAGGTGGCGTGCCTCCTCGGTGAGCGCCACCCCCCTGCCCTGGCGTTCCAGGAGGGTGGTGCGGGTCTCCCGCTCCAGCTTCGCTATCTGCTGGGACACGGCGGACGGGGTGTAGCCGAGGGCCGTGGCGGCGGCGCCGACGGTGCCGTGCACGGAGACGGCGTGCAGGGCGCGGAGCCGAGCGAGATCGAGCACGGGAAGCCCTCCCCAATCGTCGGCGGCACCGGTCGGCGCCGGCCGGCCCGATGTCGTCTGATGCGTAAGCGTTGCTTCATCCCATCATGCAGAGATCCGCGCTGGTCCTACATGGTCGGAGCGGGTGATCCTCGACGCATGCGCCCCGCACATGTCTTCCTCGCCGTCCTCGTCGCCGCCGTCTGGGGCGTCAACTTCGTCGTCATCGAGGTGGGTCTCGACCACTTCCCGCCGCTGCTCTTCTCCGCCCTGCGTTTCCTGGTCGCGGCGCTGCCCGCGGTGTTCTTCGTGGGGCGGCCCAAGGTCGCGTGGAAGTGGATCGTCGCAGTGGGGCTCGTCCTCGGGGTCGCCAAGTTCGGCCTGCTGTTCATCGGCATGGACGCCGGGATGCCGGCCGGGATGTCGTCCCTCGTCCTCCAGATCCAGGCGGTGTTCACGGCCCTGTTCGCCTTCGTGGCGCTCGGTGAACGGCCTGGTCGCGTACGGCTGTTGGGCATGGCCGTCGCGCTCGCGGGCATCGGCGTCGCGGCGGTCGACGAGGGGGAGGCGGGGCCGCTCACGGCCTTCGCGCTGCTGATCGGCGCCGCGGCCTGCTGGGGCGCGTCGAACGTCCTGACCCGCAAGGCGTCCCCGCCGGACTCGCTGAACTTCATGGTGTGGGTGAGCACGGTCCCGGTCCTGCCGCTGCTCGGGCTCTCGCTGCTGTTCGAGGGCCCGACGGCGGACCTCGACGCCCTGGCCTCACTGGACTGGCAGGGCGCGGGCATCATCGTCTACGTCGCGTGGATCACGACGGTCTTCGGCTTCGGAGCCTGGGGCTACTTGCTGCGCCGCCACCCCGCTTCGACCGTCGCGCCCTTCTCGCTCCTGGTCCCGGTGTTCGGAATGTCCGCCGCCGGCCTCGTCCTTGGCGAGTCGGTGAGCGCCCTGGGGTGGCTCGCGGCGGCCCTCCTGGTCGGCGGGGTGAGCCTGACGTCCCTGGCGGGCGTCAGGCGTGGTTCCGGCGGCCCTGGTGACCCTGCGGGTTCAGGAGCCGAGACAGGAAGTCCTGTCCCTGGCCCAGGAGTTCCGGCAGCGGAGCCGCGTCCTCGTACCACCGCTTCTCGTACTCCCAGCACAGCCAGCCGTCCCGGTGCTCCCCGCTGAGCAGCACGTCCACGCACTCGGCGAGCGGCAGGACGCCCTCGCCGAGGCCAAGCGGCGTCGTGTCGTCGGCCGACGCGATGTCCTTCACCTGTACGTAGCCGAGGTACGGGGAGAGCGCCGCGTGGCTGTCGGCGGGGGACTCGCCGCCGAGCCAGGTGTGCATCACGTCCCACAGGGCGCCCGCGTGCCGGTGGCCGACCGTGCCGAGCACGCGGGTCGCCGCGGCGCCGGTGCGGTGCGAGTCGTGGGTCTCCAGGAGGATGCGTACGCCGAAGTCCGCGGCGAACTCGGCCGCGCCGCCGAGCCGTCGGGCCGCCGTCGCGTCGGCCTCATCGGTGCTCTGCTCGGTGCCGCCGCCGGGGAAGACGCGGATGAACGGGGCGCCCAGGTCGCGGGCGAGGGCGAGCAGAGCCCGTATCTCATCGAGGACGGGCTCGTCGTCGCCCGGCTGGGCCACGCGCGCGTACCCGGCGATTGTGAGGATCTCGATGCCCGCGGCCTTGAACTGGGCCGCCACGTCGGCCCGTTCGGCGAGGCCGATCCCCGGGTGGACCGGCTCTTCGGGGTGTGCGCGCAGCTCGATGCCGTGGTAGCCGTGCGTGGTGGCCAGGTTCAGCACGTCGGCGAGGGGGAGTCCCGGTACGCCGAGGGTGGAGAAGGCGAGTTTCATGACCCAGACCCTAGGCGCAGATGCCAGTCCTGCCCGACGAGGTCGACGCCGAAGGAGCGGTGCGGCTTCTCGTCGACGAGGACGAAGCCGTGCCTCTGGTAGATGGCGCGGGCGGCGCCGAGGACGTCATTGGTCCACAGGACCATCTCGCGGTATCCCACGCCGCGCGCGAAGTCGACGCAGGAGCCCACGAGTTGATCGCCGATGCCGAGTCCACGCGCGTCCGGTTCGACGAGTAGGAGTCGCAGCCGGGCGGTACCCGGCGCGTCGTCGCGTACGCACATCACGCAGCCCACGGGCCGCCCTTCGAGCTCGGCGATCCACACCCGCTCCAGGTGCGGGTCGTGGTCCTCCGCGAAGTCGGCGATGATCCGGGCGACAAGACCCTCGTAGTCGGTGTTGAACCCGTACTCCGCCGCGTACAGGGCGGCGTTGCGCTGCACGATCCACCCGAGGTCACCGGCGCCGGGCTCGCGCAGGAAAGGGCGCGAGGGCTCCTTTCCGTCCCGGTCGGAGAGGATCTCCCGGACGGTGCGCAGGGCGTCCGCGAGGCGGGGCCGCTCGCGGGCGGGGACGGTCGAGAGCAGTGCACCGACGGCCTCGCTCGACCGCTCGTCCAGCAGGGCGGCGGTCTCGCGCCCCCGTGCGGTGAGTGTGATGCGCTGGCGCCGCGGATCACGCTCGGAGGGCTCACGCTCGACGATCCCGGCCTTTTCGAGCTTGCCGAGCAGTCGGCTCAAGTACCCGGCGTCCAGGGAGAGTTCGGAGCGCAGATCGGCCGCGTCGAGGTGACGGGCGTGGTTGAGCTCGTAGAGGACGCGGGCCTCGGTGAGGGTGTACGGGACGTACAGCTGGCGGCTGTAGTCGAGGGCACCGATCAGGTTCGTGTAGAAGCGGTTGAAGGCGCGGATCTCTTGGATGGGCGTGGCGGGCGCGTGCGGCATCGTGGATCACTCCAGGGGGCATCGAGGCGAATTACCCTTGACTGAGTCAACGGTACGCCGCGTCGGCCCTCACGGCTATGCCCACCGCGACGGGATCTCCCGGCTCAGTCGAGATCCCCGGCCTTCGGGAAGCCGCCGGTCGCGATGGTGATGTCGCGCCCCTGAAGGGGCAGGACCAGATCCTGGCCGAAGGGGATCTTGGCCTCGTCCTCGTAGCTCCCGGTCCTGGTCGGGCCGCGGTGGACGGTGCAGACGCCGTCCTCGGGGTCGATCACCACGTAAACCGGGATGCCGCACTCCGCGTAGAGGTGGAACTTCTTGGCGAAGTCGTTGTCCCGGCTGCTCCGCGAGACGACCTCGATGACCGCCTCCAGGCTGTGCCACTCGAAGCGGCCACGGCTGTTGCGCTCGGCTCCGGGGGCGACGATTGCCAGGTCGGGTGCGTAGCCGTACTGACTGGAGGGGAAGTCGACCATGACGTCCGACAGGATGGCGCCATGCCCGGCAAGCTGCTGCTTGATCTGCGGAGCAGCTTCGAGAATCACATTCCACTGGTACTCACCTTGCGGCGTCATGATGATCTTCCCCTCCGTGATTTCGACGCGGTAGCCGCGGGGAAGGTTGACGCCGTGCAGTACGTCCCAGGCGCTGGGTGCATCCATGACCATGACTGACATATGAGCCTCCTTTTCCCGGTGATGTCAACGACATCGAGGGCTCAGCGACACGGCGGCGCCGTAGACCCCCGCACCATCAGCTCCGCCCCGATCGTCGCCACGCCCCCGGGCGGCGGCTCCTCCGCGCCCGTGGCGAGGCGGCCCGCGCGGGCTCCCGCTTCGTACAGCGGCAGTCGTACGGTCGTCAGGGCGGGGACGGCGTCCACCGAGAAGGGCAGGTCGTCGAAGCCCGCCACCGAGATGTCCTCGGGGATGCGCAGGCCGCGCTCGCGCAGGGCGGCTGACGCGCCGAGGGCGACGGTGTCGTTGGCGGCGACGATGGCGGTCAGGTCCGGGGTGCGGCGCAGGAGTTCGAGGGTGGCCTCGTAGCCGGACCGGCGGGTGTAGGGGCCGTGGACGGTCAGCTCGTCCTGGTCGGCGCCCCCGTCACCCGACGCCGCCAGCGCGTCCCGGTGGCCTTCGAGCCGGTGCCGGGTCGTCGTCCGCTCCATCGGGCCCGCCACATACCCGATCCTGCGGTGCCCCAGCGTAAGCAGGTGCTCCGTGAGCCGCCGTCCTCCGTTGCGGTTGTCGAAGGTCAGCGTGGCCACCGCCGCGTCCGAGTCCTCCAGGGGCGGCCGTCCGCAGAGCACGATCCGGGTGCCCGCGTCCGCGAGGCGTGCCAGCTTCGCGGACACCGCCGCGGCGTGAGCGGGGTCCTCCAGGGCGCCGCCGGTCAGGACGACCGCGGCGGCGCGCTGCCGCTGCAGCAGGGTCAGGTAGGTCAGCTCGCGCTCCGGGGAGCCCCCGGTGTTGCAGACCACGGCCATCCGCTCGCCGCCGGCGCGCCCGCCGGGGCCGCCGATCTCGGACTGGACGGCGCCCGCCATGATCCCGAAGAAGGGGTCGGCGATGTCGTTCACGAGGATGCCGACCAGGTCGGACGTGGCCGCGGCGAGTGAGCTCGCCGGCCCGTTGAGGACGTAGTCGAGGTCGTTCACGGCCCGCAGGACACGCTCCCGGGTGGCGGCGGCCACGGGGTAGTTGCCGTTCAGTACGCGGGAGACGGTAGCGGGGGAGACCTGGGCGCGGGCCGCCACGTCGGCCAGGGTCACGGTCATCTCGTCGTCCTCCGGTCACGGCTCTGGTCCGAAGCCCTTGTCCGAACCTTGTGCGGCAGGCTAGCTTCTTCTTCCATAGAAAGCGCTTGCTATACGCTTACCTGCGTACGGAGGGACCCCTGTGACTCGCAAGACGGTGCGCATCGCCATGAACGGTGTGACGGGACGGATGGGCTACCGCCAGCACCTCGTCCGCTCTCTGCTCGCCCTGCGCGAGCAGGGCGGACTCGCCCTCGGCGACGCCGACCACACGGTGCTGTGGCCCGAACCGGTCCTGGTGGGCCGCAGAGAGCACGCACTGCGGGAGATCGCGGAGCGCCACGGACTTGACGCCGAAACGAGCGTCTCGACCGACCTGGACGCGGTCCTCGCCGACCCCACCATCGACATCTACTTCGACGCTCAGGTCACCTCCGCGCGCGAGGAAGCCATCAAGCGGGCCATCGCCGCGGGCAAGCACATCTACACCGAGAAGCCCTCCGCGACAGGTCTCGCCGGAGCCCTCGAACTGGCCCGCCTCGCCCAGTCGGCCGGCATCAAGCACGGCGTGGTCCAGGACAAGCTCTTTCTGCCGGGCCTGCTCAAACTGAAGCGCCTGATCGACGGCGGCTTCTTCGGCAAGATCCTGTCCGTTCGGGGCGAGTTCGGCTACTGGGTCTTCGAGGGCGACTGGCAGAGCGCCCAGCGCCCCTCCTGGAACTACCGCGCGGAGGACGGCGGCGGCATCGTCGTCGACATGTTCCCGCACTGGGAGTACGTCCTGCACGAGCTGTTCGGCCGCGTACGCAGCGTCCAGGCACTCGCCGCGACGCACGTACCGCAACGCTGGGACGAGCGGGACAAGCCGTACGACGCGACGGCGGACGACGCCGCGTACGGCATCTTCGAGCTGGAGGGCGGCGCGATCGCGCAGATCAACTCCTCCTGGACGGTCCGCGTGAACCGCGACGAGCTGGTGGAGTTCCAGGTGGACGGCACGGAGGGCTCGGCCGTCGCGGGCCTGCGCAACTGCCGCGTACAGCACCGCGGTACGACCCCCAAGCCGGTCTGGAACCCTGACCTGCCCGTCACCCACTCCTTCCGGGACCAGTGGCAGGAGGTCCCCGACAACCAGGAGTTCGACAACGGCTTCAAGGCACAGTGGGAGCTGTTCCTGAAGCACGTGTACGCGGACGCGCCCTACCACTGGGACCTGCATGCGGGCGCGCGCGGCGTGCAGCTCGCCGAACTGGGCCTGAAGTCCTCGGCCGAGGGCCGCCGCATCGAGGTGCCGGAGATCGCACAGTGACGCTTCTGCTGCCGCGCGTGGACGGCACCACGTACGCGTACGAACCCCGCCGGACGCCCGCGCAGGCGGCACCCGGGGGGCCCGCCCTCACCTCCCGCACGGTCTTCTCGGCGGCACACGTCGTCGCGGACCCCTACGCCGACATCTCCCCGGACTCCCCGGCGGCCGTCGACTGGGACGCGACCCTCGCCTTCCGCCGCCACCTGTGGGCGCAGGGCCTCGGGGTGGCCGAGGCGATGGACACGGCGCAGCGGGGGATGGGCCTGGACTGGAAGGGCGCGGCGGAACTGATCACGCGTTCCGCCGCGGAGGCGAAGGCGGTGGGCGGCGCGATCGCCTGCGGCGCGGGCACGGACCAACTCGCGGGCCCCGCCGACCTGCCGACGGTCCGCTCCGCGTACGAGGAACAGCTGACCCTGGTGGAGTCGACCGGCGCCCAGGTGATCCTGATGGCCTCCCGGGCGCTGGCGGCGGTGGCGAGGACGCCGGACGACTATCTGGAGACGTACGGACACCTCCTGCGTCAGGCGAGCGAGCCGGTGATCCTGCACTGGCTCGGCCCGATGTTCGACCCGGCGCTCACGGGCTACTGGGGCAGCGACGACCTGGACGCGGCGACCGACACCTTCCTGGAGGTCATCGCCGCGCACCCCGACAAGGTCGACGGCATCAAGGTCTCCCTCCTCGACCCCGGGCGCGAGATCGCCCTGCGGCGCCGCCTCCCGGACGGCGTCCGCTGCTACACCGGCGACGACTTCAACTACCCCGAACTGATCGCGGGCGACGAGCAAGGCTTCAGCCACGCGCTCCTGGGCATCTTCGACCCGCTGGCTCCGCTGGCGGCGCGGGCGGTGCGGCTCCTGGACACCGGCGACACGAAGGCGTTCCGCGCCTGCCTCGACCCCACGGTCGAACTCTCCCGCCACCTGTTCCAGGCCCCCACCCGCTTCTACAAGACCGGCGTGGTCTTCCTGGCCTGGCTCGCAGGCCACCAGACCCACTTCACGATGGTGGGCGGCCTGCAGTCGGCACGGTCCCTGCCGCACTTGACCCGCGCCTACGAACTGGCGGACGCGCTCGGCCTGTTCCCGGACCCGGCCCTGGCCGAGTCCCGAATGAGATCCCTGCTCACCACATACGGAGTCCAGCAATGAGCGTGATCGGGAGCGGGGCCTTGGCACGCTTCTCCGTCAACCAGATGACGGTCAAGCAGCTGTCGCTGCCGGAACTCGTCTTCGCCTGCACGGACCTGGGTGTCCCCGGGGTCGGTCTCTGGCGAGAGCCGGTCCAGTCGTACGGCCTGGAGGCGACCGCCAAGCTGACGCGCGACGCGGGCCTGACGGTGACGACGCTGTGCCGGGGCGGCTTCCTGACGGCGATCGATCCGCACGCGCGCGTGCGGGCCATCGACGACAACAAGGCGGCGATCGACGAGGCGGTCACGCTCGGCACGGACACGCTGGTCCTGGTCTCCGGCGGCCTGCCCGCGGGGAGCAAGGACCTGCACGGAGCGCGTTCGCGGATCGCCGACGCGCTCGCGGAACTCGCCCCCTACGCGGCATCGCGGGGCGTCCGCCTGGCCATCGAACCCCTCCACCCCATGTTCGCGTCGGACCGCTGCGTGGTCTCCACGCTGGGGCAGGCCCTGGACCTGGCGGAGCGGTTTCCGGCCTCGCAGGTCGGGGTCTGCGTGGACACGTACCACGTGTGGTGGGACGACCAGGCGCCCGCGCAGATCGCCCGCGCGGGGCGGGGAGGGCGCCTGCACGCCTTCCAACTGGCGGACTGGGTCACGCCGTTGCCGGAGGGCGTGCTGAACGGGCGCGGGCAGCTGGGGGAGGGGGCGGTTGACCTGCGGTCGTGGCGGTCCTTGGTGGAGGAGGCGGGCTACGGGGGACCCATCGAGGTCGAACTCTTCAACGAGACGCTGTGGTCCAGGGACGGTCGGGAGCTTCTGTCGGAGACGGCACGGAGCTACTTGCGGTACGCCTGTTAGCGGTGAGAAGAGCTCCGCGGCCTCCGCGCGCGCTTCGTCAGCACAGTGATGACCACAGGGATCAGCAGCTTGATCCCACTGGCCACAGTGGTGACCGGCAGCCCCGTCTTCTTCGCCACCGCCTTCGCGACCGGCCTGCTCACCCTCGCCAGCACCCCGGTGGCCACGCCGCCCGCCGCGAGACCTCCGAGCCCTCCGAACGCCCCAGATTTCTTGCTCATACCAGAAACGCTACGTCCGCCTCGGTTCGTCGGCACCCTGAAGGAAGGTCGGCACCCTGAAAGAATGCTGCCCTGCCCGTACAACCCTTCCCGCCCGACGCGGGTCGTACTTTGCGTCGGGACTCCCGTGGGGGGGATCTGGGGGGATCAGCGGAGTACCGACAGGGGAGGGGAGACCCGAGGGGGCCCGGTCGTCAGACCGGGCCCCCTCGAAGCTGCGGACCGGACCACGACGCGGTACCCAGGCCCCTTATCCACAGGCCCTCCGCACTGTCAGCGCCGAGCGATAACGTCGCCCCATGTCGAGTCCAGCAAAAGCGACGACCGCCACGACAGCGACCACCACGGCGACGGCCGCCACAGCAACGGCCCCCGCGGCAACGTCCGCTGTGGTCGAGGGCGTCCTGGAGCGGATCACCTACGCCAACGAGGAGAACGGGTACACGGTCGCCCGCGTGGACACCGGCCGTGGCGGCGGCGATCTCCTCACCGTCGTGGGCGCACTCCTTGGCGCACAGGTGGGAGAGTCCCTCCGCATGGAGGGCCGCTGGGGCTCCCATGCCCAGTACGGCAAGCAGTTCACGGTGGAGAACTACACCACCATCCTCCCCGCCACCATCCAGGGCATCCGCCGCTACCTGGGCTCGGGCCTCATCAAGGGCATCGGCCCCGTCATGGCCGACCGCATCACCACCCACTTCGGCGTGGACACCCTCGACATCATCGAGAAGGAACCCAAGCGCCTCGTAGAAGTCCCCGGCCTCGGCCCCAAACGCACCAAGATGATCGCCGCGGCCTGGGAGGAACAGAAGGCCATCAAGGAAGTCATGGTCTTCCTGCAGGGCGTGGGCGTCTCCACCTCCATCGCCGTCCGCATCTACAAGAAGTACGCGGACGCCTCCATCTCCGTGGTGAAGAACGAGCCCTACCGCCTTGCCGCGGACGTCTGGGGCATCGGCTTCCTCACCGCGGACCGCATCGCCCAGTCCGTCGGCATCCCGCACGACAGCCCGGAACGGGTCAAGGCCGGCCTGCAGTACGCACTCTCCCAATCCACCGACCAGGGCAACTGCTATCTCCCGCAGGAGCGCCTCATCGCCGACGCGGTGAAGCTGCTCCAGGTGGACACGGGTCTGGTGATCGACTGCCTGGCGGAGCTGGCCACGGAGGACGAAGGCGTCGTACGCGAGACGGTCCCGGGCGGCGCCGACGGCGAAGAGGACATCACGGCCGTCTACCTCGTCCCCTTCCACCGCGCGGAACTCTCCCTCTCCGCCCAGCTCCTGCGCCTCCTGAGGACCCAGGAGGACCGCATGCCGGCCTTCCGGGACGTGGACTGGGACAAGGCCCTCTCCTGGCTCGCCACCCGTACGGGCGCGGACCTCGCCCCCGAGCAGAAGGAGGCGGTCAGGCTCGCGCTGACGCAGAAGGCGGCCGTCCTCACCGGAGGCCCCGGCTGCGGCAAGTCCTTCACGGTCCGGTCGATCGTGGAGCTGGCCCGCGCCAAGAAGGCCAAGGTCGTCCTCGCCGCCCCCACGGGCCGAGCCGCCAAACGCCTCGCCGAGCTCACCGGGGCCGAGGCGTCCACCGTCCACCGCCTCCTGGAGCTGAAGCCGGGCGGAGACGCCGCGTACGACAAGGACCGCCCGCTCGACGCCGACCTCGTCGTGGTCGACGAGGCGTCCATGCTGGACCTGCTCCTGGCCAACAAGCTGGTGAAGGCCGTCGCGCCCGGCGCCCACCTCCTGTTCGTCGGAGACGTGGACCAGCTGCCGAGCGTCGGTGCCGGCGAGGTCCTGCGGGACATGCTCAGCGAGCGGAGCCCCGTCCCCGCGGTCCGGCTCACCCGCATCTTCCGTCAGGCCAAGCAGTCCGGCGTCGTCACGAACGCCCACCGCATCAACTCCGGGGTGCCGCCCATCACTCAGGGGCTCGACGACTTCTTCCTCTTCGTGGAGGACGAGACCGAGGACGCGGGCCGGGTCACGGTGGACGTGGCGGCGCGCCGCATCCCGGCCAAGTTCGGCCTCGACCCGCGCCGCGACGTCCAGGTGCTCGCGCCCATGCACCGCGGCCCCGCGGGCGCGGGGAACCTGAACGGCCTGCTCCAGCAGGCCATCACCCCCAGCAGACCCGACGTACCGGAGAAGCGCTTCGGCGGCCGGGTCTTCCGCGTCGGAGACAAGGTCACCCAGATCCGCAACAACTACGAGAAGGGGCAGAACGGCGTCTTCAATGGCACCGTCGGAGTAGTCACCTCGCTCGACTCCGATGAGCAGCGGCTCACGGTCCTGACGGACGAGGACGAGGAGATTCCGTACGACTTCGACGAACTGGACGAACTGGCGCACGCGTACGCGGTCACGATCCACCGCTCCCAGGGCAGCGAGTATCCGGCGGTGGTGATCCCCGTGACGACGGGCGCGTGGATGATGCTCCAGCGAAATCTGCTCTACACGGCGGTCACCCGCGCCAAGAAGCTGGTCGTCCTGGTCGGTTCGCGCAAGGCTCTGGGACAAGCGGTACGCACGGTCTCCGCGGGCAGACGCTGCACGGCCCTGGACTTCCGGCTCGCCGGAGGACCCCCCAGATCCACCTCCGGAAATTTTGATCGATCAAACGAGTAGGAAAGGTCACAGAGCACTTCCGCAACCGGGGCACACGGGGCAGGATGAGTAAGTTGGCGGCACTCAGTGCCGCCAATAGGCCCAATGGTCGACCCCGAGTGCACTCTCCAGGGCCAAATGGGGGATGGTAGAGACAGTCAGGGCACCTCGAAGAAGAGGCACAACGTCGGTGAGGGATGACGTGAGCGACAACTCTGTAGTACTGCGGTACGGCGATGGCGAGTACACCTACCCGGTGATCGATTCGACCGTCGGCGACAAGGGCTTCGACATCGGGAAGCTCCGCGCCCAAACCGGTCTGGTGACCCTGGACAGCGGCTATGGCAACACCGCCGCGTATAAATCCGCCATCACCTACCTCGACGGCGAAGAGGGAATCCTCCGGTACCGCGGCTATCCGATCGAGCAGCTGGCCGAGCGCTCCACCTTCACCGAGGTGGCGTACCTGCTGATCAACGGCGAACTGCCGAAGGTCGACGAGCTCGCCAGCTTCAAGAACGAGATCACGCAGCACACGCTGCTGCACGAGGACGTCAAGCGGTTCTACGACGGCTTCCCGCGTGACGCCCACCCGATGGCGATGCTGTCGTCCGTGGTCAGCGCGCTGTCGACGTTCTACCAGGACAGCCACAACCCGTTCGACGAGAAGCAGCGTCACCTTTCGACGATCCGCCTTCTCGCCAAGCTTCCGACGATCGCGGCGTACGCCTACAAGAAGTCCGTGGGCCACCCGGTCGTCTACCCGAGCAACGACCTCGGCTACGTCGAGAACTTCCTGCGCATGACCTTCTCCGTGCCGGCCGCGGACTACGACCTCGACCCGGTCGTCGTCTCCGCGCTGGACAAGCTCCTGATCCTGCACGCGGACCACGAGCAGAACTGTTCGACCTCCACCGTGCGTCTGGTGGGCTCGTCGCAGGCGAACATGTTCGCCTCGATCTCCGCCGGCATCTCGGCCCTCTGGGGCCCGCTGCACGGTGGCGCCAACCAGTCCGTCCTGGAGATGCTCGAAGGCATCAAGCAGGACGGCGGCGACGTCGACAACTTCATCCGCAAGGTGAAGAACAAGGAAGACGGCGTGAAGCTCATGGGCTTCGGGCACCGCGTCTACAAGAACTTCGACCCCCGGGCGAAGATCATCAAGGCTGCCGCGCACGACGTCCTCTCGGCTCTCGGCAAGGACGACGAGCTGCTCGACATCGCGCTCAAGCTCGAAGAGCACGCGCTGGCCGACGACTACTTCGTCGAGCGCAAGCTCTACCCGAACGTGGACTTCTACACGGGTCTCATCTACCGCGCGATGGGCTTCCCGACCGAGATGTTCACGGTCCTCTTCGCGCTGGGTCGTCTGCCGGGCTGGATCGCCCAGTGGCACGAGATGATCAAGGAGCCGGGATCCCGCATCGGGCGCCCGCGCCAGATCTACACCGGTGAGGTTCTGCGGGACTTCGTCCCGGTCGAGGGCCGCTGATCCGCACGCCGTAGGCGCGTTCAGGAACACAGCAAGCGAAAAGCGCCCCGCCGTCGATCCCCCCACGGGTCGACGGTCGGGGCGCTTTCCTGTTTCCCGGTGCGGATTCCCCCCACGGGATCCGGCCGGGCGTCTGTGGTGGCAGCGCGCCAGTCGTGCTGCGATCTGCCGGGACGCGTACGTGTCGGGAGGGCCGCTCAAAGCTCCCCGGTGCACGTGCCCCGGCCAACGCATTCCTAGGAACATCCCCCAAGATGTCCCCGATGTCTAGAGACGTCCCCCAAGACGTCTCTGGCATCGTCCTCTTAGACTCGCGAGCCCCCCGAATGGTTACGTTGGGATCGCTGTGATCTGCGTCTCCTGCATATGTCCTGTACATGCGCAAGAGGCCCGATATGCCGATCGAGACTCAGGCGTGAGAATGCTGCGACCAAGATGTGAAGAGCTTATGTGAAGTTCCTGAGGCGGAGGCTGTTGGTGACAACAAAGACCGAGGAAAAAGCCATCGCGGCTCCGGCGATCATGGGATTCAGGAGTCCGGCGGCGGCGAGCGGCAGTGCGGCGACGTTGTAACCGAAGGCCCAGAAGAGATTGCCCTTGATCGTGGCGAGGGTCTTACGGGAGAGCCTGATGGCGTCGGCGGCCCCGCGCAAGTCCCCGCGCACCAGCGTCAGATCGCTCGCCTCGATGGCCGCGTCCGTGCCGGTGCCCATCGCGAGGCCCAGATCGGCGGTGGCCAGCGCCGCCGCGTCGTTGACGCCGTCACCGACCATCGCGACGACCTTCCCCTCGTCCCGCAGCCGCCGTACGACATCGACCTTGTCCTCGGGCAGGACCTGGGCGTACACGGCGTCCGTCCCGATGCCGACGCTCTTCGCCACCGCCAGGGCGACGGCGCGGTTGTCCCCGGTGAGCAGCACCGGCGTCAGGCCCAGGGCGCGCAGCTCGCGCACCGCCTCGGCGCTGGTGTCCTTGACGGTGTCGGCGACGGTGAGGACACCGCGCGCCACACCGTCCCAGGCCACCAGGACGGCCGTACGTCCCGCCGCCTCGGCCTCCGCCTTGAGCGCGGCCACCGAAGCGAGCCCCTCGACTCCCGCGTCCGCGAGCAGCCGCTCACGGCCCGCGAGTACCACGTGCCCTTCCACCGTGCCGCGCACGCCCGACCCCGCGACGTTCTCGAAGCCCTCCACGGCGGGCAGCGCGCCCACCGGGAGCCCCGACTCCGCGGCGGCGCCCGCCGCCACGGCCCGTGCCACGGGATGCTCGGAGGCGTGCTCCAGGGCCCCCGCGAGCCGCAGCAACTGCTTCTCCTCGGTCTCGCCGACGGCGTACACCTCCCGCAGCGTCATGCGCCCCGTCGTCACCGTGCCGGTCTTGTCCAGGACGATGGTGTCCACCCGCCGCGTGGATTCGAGGACTTCGGGGCCCTTGATGAGGATGCCGAGCTGCGCGCCGCGCCCCGTGCCGACCATCAGGGCGGTCGGGGTCGCGAGGCCGAGGGCACACGGGCAGGCGATGATCAGGACGGCGACGGCCGCGGTGAAGGCGGCCGTCACGTCACCGGTGGCGCCGAGCCAGCCGCCGAGCGTGGCCGTGGCGATCACCAGGACCACCGGAACGAAGATCCCCGCTATTCGGTCGGCCAGGCGCTGCACCTGTGCCTTGCCGGTCTGCGCGTCCTCGACGAGCTTCGCGATCCTGGCCAGCCGGGTGTCGGAGCCGACCCGTGTGGCCTCGACGACGAGCCGCCCCGAGACGTTCGTGGTCGCCCCGGTCACCGCGTCGCCCGCGGCCACGTCCACCGGGACGGACTCACCGGTCAGCATCGAGACGTCGACCGCGGACGCGCCGTCGACGACGGTGCCGTCGGTCGCGACGGTCTCCCCGGGGCGTACGACGAAACGATCGCCGACCGCGAGAAGCGCGACCGGTGTGCGGACCTCCGCGCCGTCGCGCAGTACGGCCGCGTCCTTGGCGCCCAGTTCGAGAAGCGTGCGCAGGGCCGCGCCCGCCTTCCGCTTCGAGCGGGCCTCCAGCCAGCGGCCGAGCAGGATGAACGTGATGACGCCCGCGGCCACCTCCAGATAGAGCGTCGATGCCGCGTCGGCGCGCGAGACGGTGAACTCGAAGCCGTGCCGCATCCCCGGCATTCCGGCGTCCCCGAGGAAGAGCGCCCACAGCGACCAGCCGAACGCGGCGAGCGTGCCCACCGTCACCAGGGTGTCCATGGTCGCCGCGCCGTGCCGCAGGTTCGTGAGCGCGGCGCGGTGGAAGGGGAATCCGCCCCAGACGACGACAGGCGCGGCCAGCGTCAGCGAGAGCCACTGCCAGTTGTCGAACTGGAGGGACGGGATCATCGCGAGCAGGACGACGGGCAGCGAGAGCAGCGCCGAGCCGATGAGCCGCTGACGCAGGGTGTCGGGCTCGGTGATGTCGGCGGTGGTGGCCGGCGCCTCCGGTTCGGGCGGGGCCGGGACGATCTCCCGCGCGCTGTAGCCCAGTTTCTCGACCGTCGCGATCAGCTGCGCGACCTCGACCCCTGGCGCGTACGAGACCTTCGCCTTCTCCGTGGCGAGATTGACCGACGCGCTCACGCCCTCCACACGGTTCAGCTTCTTCTCGATGCGGGCGGAGCAGGAGGCGCAGGTCATTCCGCCGACGGCGAGTTCGACTTCGTTCATGGCTCTTTCATGCGTCTGGGGTGAAGCGGCTGCGGGCCCTGTGACGGTGTCACAGGGCCCGGGGTACCCGGCAGGGGGCGGGTCAGGCCTTGCTGACACCGGTGAGTTCGTAGCCCGCCTCGTCGACCGCGGCGCGGACCGCGGCCTCGTCGAGAGGGGCCTCGGACACCACGGTCACCAGGCCGGTGGCGGCCACCGCCTTGACGGAGCTGACGCCGGCGATCTCCGAGATCTCGCCGGAGACGGCGCCCTCGCAGTGGCCACAGGTCATGCCGGTCACCTCGTACACGGTCGTCACGGCACCCTGCGGCGCCTGGGCGGCGCCGTCGGAGTGGCAGGAACCGCTGGGGGAGCAGCAGGAGCCGGTGGTCTCGGCCTGCGGGAGCTCGGTCTGGGCGCTCATGTCGTTCTCCTCGGTGAGGGTGAGGCGTGTGTGCGTGCCTGCTTATGCGTCGTAATGTGCAGGAGTGGTCCCGGTGTTCCCGGAGCCCTCCTGACACCCACCACTCTATACCCCTAGGGGGTACACCTCAACGAGGGGGCCGCCCAAGGCCCGAGGGTGGGTTCTCACGGGGGCGGTCACTCTCTGCGCCCGCGATTGCCGGGCCTCGCGGCGACCCAGGCGCGGACGGTGTCCGCGTACCAGTAGGGCTTGCCGGACTCCACGTGGTCGGGGTCGGGGAGCAAGCCGTGCTTGCGATAGGAGCGCACGGTGTCGGGCTGCACCCGGATGTGTGCGGCGATCTCCTTGTACGACCAGAGCTTTCGGTCGGTCATCGATGGCACCTCCCTGCGGGCGCCGCAGGGGCGGCTCGGGAGAGCCGTCGGGGGAGCTGCGGCGCGACGCTGACGATCACTCAGCCTGTGCCCGGTTAACGACGCGGAGTGACCACAGGGGGGCGGCTGTCGACCGGCTGTGACGCAAGACCCGCGTACATGGGACATGTGTGACAGAAGGAGGTTCTTTGTGACGCGTGTGATGCGAAGACGGGCAGCGTCCCGGTCCGGGATCGTGTCCGAGCGTTCAGGCGCCGCAGGAGCGCAGATACGAGCGGGTGCGGCGGGCGATGGGCAGCGGCTTGTCCGGCGGGCACGGGTACATGTCCTGCTCGACGATGGCGAACAGGTCGACGCCCAGCTTCTGGGCCGCCGCGAGGACCGGTTCGATCGCGGGCACGCCGGTCGGCGGCTCGCACATCACACCGCGGGCCACGGCGGGACCGAACGGCATCTCCTGCGCGCGCACCTCGGCCAGGACGGCCGGGTCGACCTGCTTGAGGTGGAGATAGCCGATGCGCTCGCCGTACGTCTCGATCAGCTTGACGTTGTCGCCGCCGCAGTAGGCGTAATGGCCCGTGTCCAGGCAGAGCGAGACGAGGTCGGAGTCGGTCGCGTCGAGGAAGCGCGTGACGTTCTTCTCGTCGTCGATGTGGGTGTCGGCGTGGGGGTGGACGACCACGCGCAGGCCGTAGCGCTCGCGCACCTCGTACGCCAGCCGCTCGGTCTGGAGCGTGAGCTGACGCCACTGGTCCGGGGTGAGCGTGCGGTCCTCAAGGACCTCGCCGGTCTTGTCGTCGCGCCAGAAGGAGGGGATGACGACGAGGTGCTCGGCGCCCATCGCCTGCGCGAGCGCGGCGTTGTCGGCCACGTGGGCCCAGGTCTTGTCCCACACGGAGGGCCCGTGGTGCAGACCCGTGAAGACCGTTCCGGCCGAGACCTTCAGGCCGCGCCTCTGCGTCTCGGCTCTCAGTACGGCCGGATCGCTGGGCAAGTAGCCGTACGGGCCGAGTTCGATCCACTCATATCCGGAGTCCGCCACCTCGTCGAGGAAGCGGCTCCAGGGGACCTGGCCCGGGTCCTCGGGGAACCACACACCCCACGAGTCGGGTGCCGAGCCGATCCGGATGCGTGACAGCGTCGTCATGTCCGCCAGCTTTCAGGCCGCCGCGGAACGGTGTCAAGGAGTAGTCCGAATGTAAGGACAATGTGTTGACAGGGCTCGTGGGGCGGAATAGACCTGGGGGAGGATCCGAGGGGCGGATGCCGAGGAGGAGTGCAGGGTGACCGATCCGTACGACGCATGCGATCCGTACGACGTGATCACGATGGGCCGGATCGGGGTGGACCTCTATCCGCTGCAAGCCGGGGTCTCTCTCGCCGACGTCACCACCTTCGGCAAGTTCCTCGGCGGCTCGGCGTCGAACGTCGCCGTCGCCGCCTCCCGGCTCGGCCGCCGCGTGGCGGTGATCACGCGCACCGGTCAGGACCCCTTCGGGGACTATCTCCACCGGGAGCTGCGGCAGTTCGGGGTCGACGACCGGTGGGTGAGCGCGGTCGCCGGCCTGCCGACCCCGGTGACCTTCTGCGAGGTCTTCCCGCCGGACGACTTCCCGCTCTACTTCTACCGGCAGCCGAGCGCCCCCGACCTGGAGATGTACGAGAAGGAGCTCGACCTGGACGCGATCGCGTCCGCACGGGTGTTCTGGATGACGGGTACGGGGCTCTGCACGGAGCCCAGCCGGTCGACGACGCTGGCCGCGCTGCGCCACCGGGCGAAGGCGGGGCTCACCGTCTTCGACCTCGACTGGCGGCCGATGTTCTGGGAGCGGGCCGCTGAGGCACGGGGCTGCTACGCCGAAGCGCTCGCGCAGGCCACCGTCGCGGTCGGCAACCTCGACGAGGTCGAGGTCGCCACGGGCGTGCGCGAACCGGACGCCGCCGCCCGCGCGTTGCTGGACACCGGCGTCGAACTCGCCGTCGTCAAGCAGGGCCCCAAGGGCGTGCTCGCGATGAACCGCGCGGGCGAGCGCGCCGAGGTGCCACCGCTGCCCGTGACGGTGCTCAACGGCCTCGGTGCCGGGGACGCCTTCGGCGGGGCGCTGTGCCACGGGCTGCTCGCGGGCTGGGAGTTGGAGCGGATCATGCGGTACGCGAACGCGGCGGGGGCGATCGTCGCATCCCGCCTCGAATGCTCCTCCGCGATGCCGTTCCCGGACGAGGTCGAGGCGGCGCTGGCGGCGGGAGCCGTGACGCATGCTTGACCTCGCCGAGCTGGTGCGGGTCCGGGCCCAGCACCCCGAAGCCATCGCCGAGGCGGCCGCCCGGCGCGTCCGGCGCCCGCTCCTCGGCGACAGCGGGCGGCTGATGATCATCGCCGCCGACCATCCCGCCCGGGGCTCCCTCTCCGTCGGCGGGGACAAGCTGGCCATGGCCAACCGCGCGGACCTCCTCGAACGGCTCTGCCTGGCGCTCTCGCGGCCCCGGGTGGACGGCGTGCTCGCCACCGCCGACATCGTCGAAGACCTCCTGCTGCTCGGCGCCCTCGACGGCAAGGTCGTCATGGGGTCGATGAACCGGGGCGGGCTCGCGGGGGCCTCGTTCGAGCTGGACGACCGGTTCACGGCGTACCGGGCCGAGGACATCGACCGGCTCGGGTTCGACGCGGGGAAGCTCCTGCTTCGGGTCGACTACGAAGACCCCGGCTCGCTGGCCACCCTGCACTCCAGCGCCCGCGCGATCGACGCCATGGCGGCCAGGAAGCTGCCCGTCTTCGTCGAGCCGTTCCTCTGCCGCCGCGCGTCCGACGGCGGGCCGCCGCGCAACGACCTGAGCGCTCAGGCCGTCACGATGTCCATCGCCATCGCCTCGGGGCTCGCCGGGACATCGGCGTACACCTGGCTGAAGGTCCCCGTGACCGAGAATCCGGACGACATGGCGCGGGTCATGGAGACCTCGACGCTGCCCGCCGTACTCCTCGGAGGTGACCTCGGTGACGACAGTGACGCGGCGTACGAGAAGTGGCGCGGCGCCCTCCAACTGCCCACCGTGCACGGCCTCGTCGCGGGGCGCACGCTCCTCTACCCGGCGGACGGCGACGTGGCGGGCGCCGTCGACACCGCAGTCGGACTGCTGTAGGAGGGCCACATGACGTACGTACCGAAGGGCAGCGCGGCCGAAGGGCCGTACGCACTCGATCTCGACCCGAAGCGGTCCGGTCTGATCTTTTCCGCGCTGCGCGTGGTCGACATCGAACCCGGCACCACACACTCCTTCGCCACCGGGGAGAGTGAATGGATCGTGCTCCCGCTGACCGGCGGCTGTACGGTGCACGCAGAAGGCGAGATCATTGAACTGCTTGGCCGTCAGAGCGTGTTCAGCGGAGTGAGCGACTTCGCCTACGTGCCCCGTGACGCCCACATCCAGATCGCCTCCGGCGCGGGAGGCCGCTTCGCCCTGGCAGGAGCGAAGTGCGAGCGTCGACTCCCCGCCCGCTACGGCTCCGCGCCGGAGGTTTCCGTCGAACACCGCGGCGGCGGCACCTGCTCCCGCGAGGTCCGCAACTTCGCGTCGGCCGACGCCTTCGACTGCGACCGCCTCATCGCCGTCGAGGTGATCACACCCGGCGGCAACTGGTCCTCGTACCCCCCGCACAAGCACGACGAGCACCGCCCCGGCGTCGAGGCCGAGCTCGAAGAGATCTACTACTTCGAGATCGAGGCCGGCGAGGACGGGCAGGAAGGCTTCGGCTACCAGCGGGTCTTCCCCTCGCGCCCCGGCGGCACCGACGTCCTGGCCGAGGTCCGGACGGGCGACGCCGTGCTCGTCCCCGACGGATGGCACGGCCCGTCGATCGCCCAGCCCGGACACAGCATGTATTACCTGAACGTGATGGCGGGCCCCGGCGAGGAACGGGAGTGGCGGATCTGCTTCCACCCCGATCACACGGAGGGATACCGATGACAGTGGAGGGAAAGCGATGACCTCGATCAGGCTGACCACCGCGCAGGCCCTCGTCCGTTTCCTGTCCCGGCAGTTCACCGAGCGCGACGGTGAGCGGCAGCGGCTCATCGGCGCCACCTGGGGCATCTTCGGGCACGGCAACGTGGCGGGTATCGGCCAGGCGCTCGTCGAGTACGCCGACGAGATGCCCTTCCACCAGGGCCGCAACGAACAGGCCATGGTGCACGCCGCCGTCGGGTACGCCCGCCAGTCGGGCCGCCTGGCCACGCACGCCGTCACCACCTCCATCGGCCCCGGCGCGACCAACCTCGTCACCGGAGCCGCACTGGCGACCATCAACCACATCCCGGTGCTCCTGCTGCCCGGCGACACCTTCGCCACCCGCCCCGCCGACCCCGTGCTCCAGCAGCTCGAACTCCCCTACGCGGGCGACGTGTCCGTGAACGACTGCCTGCGCCCGGTCTCGAAGTACTTCGACCGGATCACCCGGCCCGAGGCCCTGATCCCGGCCGCGCTCGCCGCGATGCGCGTCCTGACGGACCCGGCGGACACCGGCGCCGTCACCCTCGCGCTCCCGCAGGACGTCCAGGCCGAGGCGTACGACTGGCCCGAGGAGTTCTTCGCGGAGCGGACCTGGGGTGTACGCAGGCAGGCGCCCGACCCGCGGGAACTGGACGCCGCCGCGCGGGCCGTGCGCGAGGCGCGGCGCCCGCTGATCGTCGCGGGCGGCGGAGTCCACCACAGCGCCGCCGAGGAGGCGCTGCGGGATCTCGCGGATGCGACCGGCATCCCCGTCGCCTCCACCCAGGCGGGCAAGGGCTCCCTGCGGTTCGACCACCCCGCGGACGTCGGCGGCATCGGGCACACGGGCACGGCCACGGCCGACGAACTCGCCCGCACCGCCGACCTGGTGATCGGCGTCGGCACCCGCTACAGCGACTTCACCACCGCGTCCGGCACCCTCTTCACCGAGCCCGCCGTCCGCTTCCTGAACCTCAACATCACGGCCTTCGACGGCCACAAGATGGCGGGCACACCCCTGATCGCGGACGCGCGCGCGGGCCTTAAGGCGCTGACCGGAGCCCTGAAGGGGTGGCGTGTGCCACCCGCGTACGTCGCCGAGTACACCGAGGACAAGGAGCGCTGGGAGCATCGCGTCGACGCGGCGTACGCGGCCGGCGAACCCGACGTACGGCCCACACAGCTCCAAGTGCTCGGCCTCCTTGACGAGTTGGTCACCGACGACGACGTACTCATCAATGCGGCGGGCTCCCTCCCCGGCGATCTCCACAAACTGTGGAGGACGCGCTCGCCCCGGCAGTACCACGTCGAGTACGGCTACTCCTGCATGGGATACGAGATCCCCGCCTCGATCGGGGTGGCCCTCGCGGCACCGGGCCGCCCCGTCTGGGCGCTGGTGGGCGACGGGACGTATCTGATGATGCCCACCGAGATCGTCACGGCCGTCCAGGAGAACATCCCGGTCAAGGTCGTGATCCTGCAGAACCACGGGTACGCGTCCATCGGCGGGCTCTCCGAGTCCGTCGGCGGCGAGCGGTTCGGCACGGCCTACCGCTTCCGGGCACCCGACGGCACGTACACCGGCGCCCCGCTGCCCGTCGATCTGGCGGCCAACGCGGCCTCGCTCGGGATGCGTGTCATTCGCGCCAAAACAGTGGCTGACCTGCGCGATGCCCTCGCGGAGGCGCGTACGGCCGACGGTCCCACATGTGTCTACGTGGAGACGGAAACGGCAGACACAGTGTCGCCCCCGCCCCCGGCGCAGGCGTGGTGGGATGTGCCCGTGGCCGAGACCGCGGACCGACCGTCCGCGATCAAGGCCAGGAAAGAGTACGACCGGCACGTCTCAGCCCGACGCCGCCACCTGTGAGAGTAGGGATGCTTGTCATGACGAAGACCGTCAATCACTGGATCGGCGGGAAGTCCGTCGAGGGCGCGTCGGGTACGTACGGCCCCGTGACCGACCCCGCGACCGGCGCCGTCACCACGCAGGTCGCCTTCGCAAACGTGGACGAGGTGGACGCCGCCGTCGCCGCCGCGCGCGAGGCGTACGCCACGTGGGGCAAGTCGTCGCTCGCCAAGCGCACCTCGGTCCTCTTCGCCTTCCGCGCGCTCCTGGACGCCAACCGCGACGCGATCGCCGAGCTGATCACCGCCGAGCACGGCAAGGTGCACTCGGACGCGCTCGGCGAGGTCGCCCGCGGCCTGGAGATCGTGGACCTCGCCTGCGGGATCACGGTCCAGCTCAAGGGTGAGCTGTCGACGGAGGTGGCCTCGCGCGTGGACGTCTCCTCCATCCGCCAGCCGCTGGGCGTCGTCGCGGGCATCACGCCGTTCAACTTCCCGGCCATGGTGCCGATGTGGATGTTCCCGCTGGCCATCGCGTGCGGCAACACCTTCGTCCTGAAGCCCTCGGAGAAGGACCCCTCGGCCGCGATGAAGATCGCCGAGCTGCTCTCCGAGGCCGGACTCCCGGACGGCGTCTTCAACGTCGTGCACGGCGACAAGGTGGCCGTGGACCGCCTCCTCGAGCACCCGGACGTGGCCGCCGTCTCCTTCGTCGGCTCCACGCCGATCGCGCGGTACATCCACACCACCGCGACGGCCAACGGCAAGCGTGTCCAGGCGCTGGGCGGCGCCAAGAACCACATGCTGGTCCTGCCGGACGCGGACCTCGACGCGGCGGCCGACGCGGCCGTCTCGGCGGCGTACGGCTCGGCGGGCGAGCGCTGCATGGCCATCTCGGCCGTGGTCGCGGTCGGGTCGATCGCGGACGAGCTGGTCGCGAAGATCAAGGAGCGGGCCGAGAAGATCAAGATCGGCCCCGGCAACGACCCGACGTCTGAGATGGGCCCGCTGATCACCGCGGCCCACCGCGACAAGGTCGCGTCGTACGTCACCGGCGCGGCGGCGGAGGGCTGCGAGGTCGTCCTCGACGGCACCGGCCACACGGTCGAGGGCTTCGAGGACGGCCACTGGATCGGGCTCTCGCTCCTGGACCGCGTCCCGGTGACGGCGAACGCGTACAAGGACGAGATCTTCGGCCCCGTGCTGTGCGTGCTGCGCGTCGACACGTACGAGGAGGGCGTGGCGCTGATGAACGCGTCGCCCTTCGGCAACGGCACCGCGATCTTCACGCGCGACGGCGGAGCCGCGCGGCGCTTCCAGCTGGAGGTCGAGGCGGGAATGGTGGGCGTGAACGTCCCGATTCCGGTGCCGGTCGGCTACCACTCCTTCGGTGGCTGGAAGGACTCGCTCTTCGGGGATCACCACATCTACGGAAATGACGGGACGCACTTCTACACCCGGGGCAAGGTCATCACGACCCGCTGGCCGGACCCGTCGGACACCCCGGCGGGCGTGGACCTCGGGTTTCCGCGCAATCACTGAGGGCACACGGAGGCCCGCGTACCGCGACCGCGGTACGCGGGCCCTGTCGCCTACTCCCCAGGTAGGCAGCCGGGTTCAGACCACCGGTTGCCGCTGACGGCAGCCCTCACCCGTACGGTTGACGCATGGATCTACGACTGCCGAAGCTGCCCAAGCGCGGACTGCTCGCCGCGGCGGCTGCCCTCGCGGTGCTTGCGGGCGCAGGCACCTGGACGGCGGCGGCATCGGACGACGGGCCCGCCGTGCACCGCTCGGACCGCATGATGCGGATGACGGGCGCGGGCGGCGCGAAGATCGACACGTCGTACTTCACCGCGGGAGACCCCTCCGTCAAGCGCCCCGCCGTCCTCATCGGCCACGGCTTCGGCGGCAGCAAGGACGACCTGCGCGCCCAGGCCGAGGACCTGGCCGAAAAGGGGTACGCGGTCCTGACCTGGTCCGCCCGGAGCTTCGGCAAGTCCACCGGCAAGATCGGCCTGAACGACCCGAAGGGCGAGGTCGCCGACGCCCGCCGGCTGATCGACTGGCTGGCGACCCGCCCCGAGGTGCAGTTGGACAAGAAGGGCGACCCCCGCGTCGGCATGACCGGTGCCTCGTACGGCGGTGCGGTCTCCCTCCTGGCCGCGGGGTACGACGACCGGGTGGACGCCATCGCCCCCCAGATCACGTACTGGAACCTCGGCGACGCGCTCTTCCCGAACGGTGTCTTCAAGAAGCTCTGGGCCGGGCTCTTCATCAACACCGGCGGCGGCTGCGAGCGGTTCGAGAAGCGGCTGTGTGAGATGTACAACCGCGTCGCGGAGGCCGGGAAGCCGGACGCCGCGGCACAGAAGCTCCTCGCCGCCCGCAGCCCCGAAGCCGTCGGCGACCGCATCGACGCGCCCACCCTGCTCTTCCAGGGCCAGACCGACTCCCTCTTCCCGCTCGGCCAGGCCGACGCCATCTCCAAGGCGGTCCGGGGCAACCACGCGCCCGTCTCCGTCGACTGGATCTCGGGCGGCCACGACGGCGGCGACCGCGAGACGGGGCGGGTCGAGGCCCGCATCGGCTCGTGGTTCGACCGTTACCTGAAGGACGACGAGAACGCGGACACCGGCCCCGCCTTCCGAGTCACCCGCACCGGAGGCATCGACTCCACCGACGGCGCCGCGCAACTGCGGGGCGCGAGCGGCGACCGGTACCCCGGCCTGGACAACGGGCAGCGGAAGATCGCCCTCAGCGGGCGCGAGCCGCAGCGCGTCCAGAACCCCGCGGGAGCCTCGCCGCCCGCCATCTCCGCGCTCCCGGGCACGGGTGGCGGCGGACTCAACCAGCTCTCCTCGCTGGGCGTCGGCGTCTCTCTCGACTTCCCCGGCCAGAACGCCTCGTTCCAGTCGGCGCCGCTCAAGGACGACCTGCGCATCACCGGATCGCCGAAGGTGCGGGTGCACGTCAAGTCCGACAGCGAGGACGCCGTGCTCTTCGGCAAGGTGTACGACGTGGGGCCCGACGGCAGCCAGAAGGTGCTGCCCTCGCAGCTGGTCTCGCCGATCCGGGTGGAGGGCACGAAGGCAGGCAAGGACGTCACCGTCACCCTGCCCGCCGTCGACCACGACGTGCAGAAGGGCCACCGGCTGCGCCTGGTCCTCGCCTCGACGGACCTGGGCTATGCCTCTCCGGCACAGCCCGCCACGTACACGGTCTCCGTACGGGGCGACCTGTCGGTCCCGACGGCGCCCGGCGTGAAGACCGCGGCGGCCCCGCTGCCCGCCTGGGTGTGGTGGCTCCCCGCGGCCGGAGCGGTGATCGCGGTGCTGCTCCTGGTCACCGCCCGGCGCCGAACCTCGGCGCCCGCACCGGACCCGCAGCTCGCGGAAGTGCCGCTGCGGATCACGGACTTGAGCAAGCGGTACGCCAAGTCGACGGACCGTTACGCGGTCCGTGACCTCTCCTTCGGCGTCGACAAGGGCCAGGTGCTCGGCCTCCTCGGACCGAACGGCGCCGGCAAGACGACGACCCTGCGCATGCTCATGGGCCTGATCCAGCCCGACGCGGGCGAGATCCGGGTCTTCGGCCAGGCGATCCGGCCCGGCGCCCCGGTCCTCTCCCGGGTCGGCGCTTTCGTCGAGGGCGCGGGCTTCCTGCCGCACCTCTCCGGCCGCGACAACCTGGAGCTGTACTGGAAGGCCACCGGGCGCCCCGCCGAAGACGCCCGCATGGACGAGGCGTTGGAGATCGCCGGGCTCGGCGACGCGCTGGCCCGCGCGGTGCGCACGTACTCGCAGGGCATGCGGCAGCGGCTCGCGATCGCCCAGGCGATGCTCGGCATGCCGGACCTGCTGATCCTCGACGAGCCGACGAACGGCCTCGACCCGCCACAGATCCGCGAGATGCGCGAGGTGATGATCCGGTACGCGCAGGGCGGCCGCACGGTCATCGTCTCGAGCCACCTCCTCGCCGAGGTCGAGCAGACCTGCACCCACCTCGTCGTCATGGACCGCGGCCGGCTGATCCAGGCCGGCCCGGTCTCCGAGATCGTCGGCTCCGGCGACACGCTCCTGGTGGGACTCGCGGAAGACGTCGCCGACCCCATGGTCGACAAGGTGGCCGCGCTGCCCGGCGTCGCCTCGGCGGCCCGCGCGGACGGCGGCCTCCTGATCCGCCTCGACGGCACGGACGGCGCGAGCGCCGCACGGCTGCTGCCCGAACTGGTGCGCCTGGAGCTGCCGGTGGAGTCCATGGGCCCGCACCGCCGCCTCGAAGACGCGTTCCTGACCCTGATCGACGGAGGCACCGCATGAGCGTCACAGCCACCGGGCCGGGCACGGAACGCGCCACGGCCCCCGGATACCGCCCCGGGCGCACGCTGCCGCTGCGGGTCGAGGCGGTCCGCCAGCTGAAGCGGCGCAGGACCCTGGTCATGGCCGGGGTGATGGTCCTGCTGCCCTTCGTGCTGGTCCTGGCGTTCGCCATCGCCGGTTCGCCGGAGTCCCGAAGCGGCCGGGTGACGCTGATGGACACGGCCACGGCTTCCGGCGGGAACTTCGCGGCGACGTGTCTGTTCGTCTCCGCAGGATTCCTCCTCGTCATCCCCGTCGCGCTGTTCTGCGGGGACACGGTCGCCTCGGAGGCGAGCTGGTCCTCCCTGCGCTATCTGCTCGCCGCCCCGGTGCCGCGGGCCCGCCTGCTGTGGTCGAAGCTGGCCGTGGCGCTCGGGCTCAGCGCGGCGGCCATGGTGCTGCTCCCGCTGATCGCCCTCGCGGTCGGGACAGTGGCCTACGGCTGGGGCCCGCTGCAGATCCCGACCGGCGGAGCACTGCCCGCGGGGACGGCGGCGCAGCGCCTGCTGATCGTCGTGGCGTACATCTTCGTCTCCCAACTGGTCACGGCCGCTCTCGCGTTCTGGCTCTCGACGAAGACCGACGCGCCTCTGGGGGCGGTGGGTGGCGCGGTCGGCCTGACCATCATCGGCAACGTCCTGGACGCGGTGACGGCACTGGGCGGCTGGCGCGACTTCCTGCCGGCGCACTGGCAGTTCGCCTGGGCGGACGCGATCCAGCCGAAAATGGAGTGGGGCGGCATGATCCAGGGTTCCGCCGTCTCGGTGACGTACGCGCTGGTGCTGTTCGCGCTCGCGTTCCGGGGGTTCGCGCGAAAGGACGTGGTGTCGTAGGAGGCCGGCAACATTTCAGCCCGTCCGGCGTTTGAGGACGAACGAGGCGAAGCCGGTGACCGCCCCCGCTCAAGGCCCAGGGGCCCGTTCCCGCATCGAGACTCTTCCGCAACGGTTTCGAGCGAGCGTTCGTGGTGCCCCGCGCGTCACAGTCATGTGAACCGACGACGCGAGGGGGCCAGGATGCGGACCTGGAGAATACGGCGCGGGGTGCTCGCCGCGGCCGTGGCGAGCGGGCTGCTGCTCACCGGATGCACTTCCGGCGACCACGACACGAGCCGGACCACCGACAGCGGCAAGCGGGACCGGAGCGGCACCACGCCGCTGCCCGCGCCGGGCCCCGCATCGCCCGGCACCGGCGACGCGGCGACCCCCGGTGAGGAACAGGACGGCAAGGAGCGCGACTTCGCCCCACCGCCCGACTACCTCTCCACCTTCGCCCTGGACGTGGACACCGCCTCCTACGGCTTCGCCCGCCGGACCCTGGCCGAAGGCCGCCTCCCGGACCCGGCGACCGTACGCCCCGAAGAGTTCGTCAACAGCTTCCGCCAGGACTACCCGCGCCCCGAGGGCGACGGTTTCTCGGTGAACGTGGACGGTGCCCGGACCGACGATGACGACTGGTCCCTGCTGCGGGTGGGTCTCGCCACCCGCGGCGACACATCGGACGGCGAACGCCCGCCCGCCGCCCTCACCTTCGTGATCGACGTCTCCGGTTCGATGGCGGAGCCCGGCCGTCTCGACCTGGTCAAGGAATCGCTCGCGATCATGACCGACGAGCTGCGCGACGACGACTCCGTCGCGCTCGTCACCTTCAGCGACAGCGCCGAGACCGTGCTGCCCATGACGCGCCTCGGTGACCACCGTGGCAAGGTGCATTCGGCCATCAGCGCCATGGAGCCCACCCAGTCCACCAACCTGGAGGCGGGCGTCCGCACCGGGTACGACACCGCGGTGGGCGGCCGGCGCGACGGCGCGACCAACCGCGTCGTGCTCCTCTCCGACGCCCTCGCCAATACCGGTGAGACCAGCGCCGACGGCATCCTGGAGCGCATCTCCGACGCCCGCCGCGAACACGGCATCACCCTCTTCGGGGTGGGCGTCGGCAGCGACTACGGGGACGCCTTGATGGAACGCCTCGCCGACAAGGGCGACGGCCACACCACCTACGTGTCGGACAGCGAGGAGGCCCAGAAGGTCTTCTGCGAGCAGCTCCCGGCCAACATCGAGCTGCGGGCCCGCGACGCGAAGGCGCAGGTCGCCTTCGACCCGCAGACCGTCAAGCAGTTCCGGCTCATCGGCTACGACAACCGCGCGGTCGCCGACGACGACTTCCGTGACGACGGCGTGGACGGGGGAGAGGTCGGTCCTGGGCATACCGTGACCGCGCTGTATGCCGTCCGGATGAGGCCAGGCGCGAGCGGCCATGTGGCGACCGCCCACGTCCGCTGGCTCGACCCCGACAACCGTGTCCCGCACGAGGAGTCGAACCAGATCGAGTCGGGTGACTTGGAGGGTGGCCTGTGGAACGCGGACCGTGGGCTGCGGACCGCGGCGGTGGCCGCGTACTTCGCGGACGCGCTGCGGCACGGGTCCTCCGCGCGGACCGAGCCCGGCGACCCTGCCGTGCGGCCCGACACCGGCACGACGGCGACCACCGCCCCCGAGCCGATGTCCACCAGCGACCACTCCACCTGGCAGCCTCTCCCCGGCGCGCCCAAGCTGCCCGAACTGGCGCGGCGCGCCGCGGAGTTGGGGGACGGCGAAGACACCGCCCTGCGTGACCTCGCCACTGCCGTCCGCCAGGCGGACCGCCTCACAGGAGGCAGCGGCGAAGGCAGCGGCGGAGACAGTGGCGAAGGGGAGATCAAGCCCGGTTGAGCGCCCGCAGCCGGTAGGCGTACGTGTAGGTCCGCCCGGAGTGCAGCAGGTACGCCTCCAGCGGAGGCGCGCCCCAGGAGTCGTTTCCGCCGACGCCCATCTGCCGGTGGTTGACCCCGAGGATCGTCTCGTCGCGCCGCTTCACCTCGTGCGGGTGTCTCGGCCCGTCCAGATCGGCGGGGAAGTGGTGCAGCGCGCTGGTTTCGAGCAGCGGCTCGCCACCGGCCGGGTCGGCGAGCACGGTCAGGCCGTCGCCCGAGCGGTCGGTGAGCGAGAAGCGCCGTACGTCCGTCATGTTGCCCGTCTGCTGCGGGCGGACGTACGGAGCGACCTGATCGTCGACCGTGGAGCGGTAGCGGCCCACGAACGCGGCCGACTTGCGGTCCTGGTAGTTCTCGTGCGGCCCTCGCCCGTACCAGTCGATCCGCTCGAACCCGGCGGGCACGGTCAGCAGGGTGCCCACCACGGGCAGATCGGGCAGCCCCTTCGCCGCCTTCAGGGTGTGCCTGACCCGCACCTCGCCGTCGCCGCGCACCGTGAACACCGTGTGCCAGGAGGACGGTGACGGCGAGGTCGGCAGCGTGGCGGTCACCTCGACGGTGACCTCGCCGGGCGACGGCTGCGCGGCCTTGACCTCGGTGACCTTCGCCTTGGCGCCCGCGTCACGCCAAGTGGCCGCCTGCTCGTGGTATTTGCGGCCGATGTCGTTGTCGGTGGGACCGCGCCAGAAGTTGGGCACGGGGCCGCCCGCCAGGAGCAGCTTCCCCTTGACCTTGTACGAGGAGAGCGTGCCGGACGCCTTGGACAGGACGACCTCGACGCGCCGCCCCGTGATCCTCACCTCGGTGTCGCTCTCGGTGAGCTCCAGGGAGGGCAGCGAGCCGGGGGCCGGTTCGTCGGCGGCCGGGGCTCGCCAGTCCAGGGGGAGTTGCTCGGCGGCGACGGTGTGGCCGGCCGGGGCCCAGCGGTTCTTGTGGCGCAGGGCGAAGGTGACGTCGAGCCAGTACTCGGCGCCGGGTTCGAGGCTGCCCGGCTTCTTGTACGGGATGCGTACGGCCTTGGCGGTACCGGGGGCCACATCGGGTGCGCGGAGCGTGCCGTGCTGGATCCGCTCGCCGTCGCGCGTCACGCTCCAGCGCAGCTCGTACGCGTCCAGGCCGCTGAAGAGGTGCTTGTTGCGAACCTCGACGGTCCCCGCCTCGAGGTCGTCGGCCGTGACGGCCAGCGGCTGGTAGACCTTCTTGATCTCCATGAGGCCGGGGTGGGGCGCACGGGTCGATGCCACCAGGCCGTTGCAGCTGAAGTTGCCGTCCGTCGGGTAGCCGTCGTGCCAGTCGCCGCCGTACGAGAGGTAGCTGTGCCTGCGGTCGCCGGGAATGGGGCGGCGGATGTTCTGGTCCACCCAGTCCCAGACGAAACCGCCGTGCAGATTGGGGTACTTCTCGAAGATCTCCCAGTACTCGGGGAGGTTGCCGTTGCTGTTGCCCATGGCGTGTGTGTACTCGCAGAGCATGTACGGCTTGGGGTTGCCGGACGCGCCGTACTTCTCGACGCCGGCGGGCTTCGTGTACATCTCGCTGTGCACGTCGGCGACGGAGTTCATGCCCTCGTAGTGCACGGGCCGGGAGTCGTCACGGGCGCGCACCCAGTCCGCCATCACCTTGAAGTTGTCACCCTGACCGGCCTCGTTCCCCAGTGACCAGGCCACCACGCAGGCGTGGTTCTTGTCGCGCTCGACCATCGAGCGGATCCGGTCCACACAGGCGTCGGTCCACTCGGGCAGCGAGGCGGGGAGCCGGTCGCGCACCCCGTGCGTCTCCAGGTTGGTCTCGTCGATGGCGTACAGGCCGTACTCGTCGCACAGTTCGAGCCAGCGGGGGTGGTTGGGGTAGTGCGAGGTCCGGACGGCGTTGATGTTGTGCCGCTTCATCAGCAGGACGTCCTCGACCATCACGGACTCCGGTACGGCCTGCCCGTGCTCGGGGGTCGACTCGTGCCGGTTGGTGCCGTGGAGCATGACGTGTTTGCCGTTGACCGTCCACTTGCCGGGGCCGAAGTCGACCTGGCGGAAGCCGATCCGGGTCCGCTGGATGTCGGTCGTACGGCCCTTGGCGTCGGTGAGCGTGACGACGAGCGTGTAGAGGTTCGGGTCCTCGGCGGACCACAGGGCGGGGGCCTTGACGTCGGCCTTGAGGGTGAGCGGCTCGTCGAAGACGGGCTCACCGGTCAGTTTCGTGCCCGGCACGGGGCGGCCATCGGCATCGTGCAGCCGGGCCGTGACGCGATGCTCGCCCGCGCGCGCCTTGCCGGTCCGGTCGCGTACGACGGTGGTGACGGACAGCGTCGCGTCGCGGAACGCCGAGTCCAGATCTGTCCGTACGAAGACGTCGTGCACATGCACGAGGGGGATCGCGTAGAGGTACACGTCCCGGAAGATCCCGGACAGGTCGATCATGTCCTGGTCCTCGAGCCAGCTGCCGTCGGACCAGCGGTAGACCTCCACCGACAGGGAGTTGGTGCCGGGCCGCAAGTAGGGGCTGATGTCGAACTCGGCCGGGGTGTAACTGTCCTCGCTGTAGCCGACCTTCTTGCCATTGACCCAGACGAAGAAGGCCGACTTCACGCCTTGGAAGGAGATCAGGGTGCGCCGCCCGGACCAGTCGTCCGGGACGGTGAAGGTCCGGCGGTAGGAGCCGACGGGGTTGAAGTCCTTGGGTACGTCCGGGAAGTCGGGCTTCTCGTAGCCCTCCCACGGATACTTGATGTTGAGGTAGATCGGCTCCGGATAGCCCTCTATCTCCCAGTTGGAGGGCACGGGGATGTGGTCCCAGCCGCTGACGTCGTAGTCGTCGGCCTCGAAGCCGGTGGGGCGCAGCTCGGGATTCTTCGCCCAATGGAAGCGCCAACGTCCGTTCAGCGAGCGGTAGTACGGCGACTTGGTGAGCTCACCGCGCAGGGCGTCGGCTATGGAGGCGTAGGGGACGAGTCTCGCCCGGGCCGCTTCCCTGTTGACCTGGAAGACACGCGGGTCGGCGTTCCACTCGGGGGTGCCCGCCGTCTTCGCCTCCGCCGCGAAGGCCTGTTTCTGCGCCGAGAAGGCGGCCCAGCCCACGAGGGCGGTGCCGGTGGCGAGGAAGGAACGGCGGCTCGGCAGATGTGCGCCCATGCTGCAACTCCGAACGTAAGGCAACAAGAAACGTCAGCATCGGACGCGATCGCCCAACATTCAAGACCCCGGTGCACAGCGGAATCTGACGTTCGACGGGCCGCACAGGACCGGCGCGATCCAGCCGCCGAACGCTCTCCCCGGTCCGGCTCCAGATCCCTCAGAAGGCTCTTACCCGCCGCAGAGCTGCCGCTCGGCCCGCACCGGGTCGTTGGGGAAGCGGAACGAGGTGCGCTCCCAGACGCCGGTGACATTGCGCAGGAACCTGCCGGGCGTCATCGGGTCCCGCGTCGCCGCCCGCAGCTCGGCCAGCGGACCGCAGTCGAGCGCGCGCCGGGCGGCGGCCACCCCCGCGGGGTCGAGGCCGTCGGGCAGGGGGCCCCGGCCACGGTCGGCGAAGATCCAGGTGTCCGGGAGCCGCTTGTCGTGGCCCACCCTGCCGTCGATGCGCTCGGAGTGCGCGGCCAGCGGATAGGCGAGCCCGATCGGGTCGAGAGCGGCGCCGTCCAGGGGCACCACGGTGCCGTTGAAGCCGAGCGTGCTGTAGACGCCGGTGACGGTCGGGGAATCGGCGGTGGCGGGGGTCCTGGCGAGGAGCAGGCTGGGTGTGTTCGCACGATCGGCCTCGCGTACGAGACGTGCGTACGCGACGGTGCCCGGGTAACCCGCGAAGTCGTGGTGGAGGGGGTGGGCCGCCGCGTTCTGCCGGACGTACACACCGCGCTCGTCCGCCACCCCGCCGGGCCCGATCCGCCCCTCGTACGGAACCCGCAGCAGGCTCGCGCAGGCCACGGCCCACAGCCCGACGCCCACCGTGGCGATGGTCCACGCGCGCGTGACCGGCACCAGGAAGACCGGCAGGAGCATGAGCAGCAGACCCGGCAGGAACATCCGGCCGTGCATGAAGTCGCCGCCCACCTTGATGACGTAGGCCCAGCAGAGGAGTCCCGCGACGACGGGCGCGAGCGCGGGAACGAGGTAGGGGGCGAAGTAGGGGGCGACGGGGACGGCGTCCCGCCGGATCGCCTTCGTGGGCAGCAGCGCGGCGAGCAGGAACAGCGCGGGCATCCAGAGGAGATAGGGCCCGGTGAAGTCCGTGAGGTAGTCGAAGCCGCGCCCCCACAGGCTCCGCGAGGCCTCCTTGGTCACGCCGGGCAGCGGCATCAACTGCCCGTAGTACCCGATCCGGAAGATCTCGTACGCGCCCGGCAGCGCGAGGGCGGCACCGAGGCCGCCGAACGTGGCCCGCCGCGAGGGCCGCGCCATCACCCACTGCGCGACGAGGAAGACGGCGGACACGAGCGCCAGGTCGGGCCGTACGAGGGGCCCGAGGCCGAGGACCACGCACGTGGCGAGCGACCCCGACCGGGTCACGAGGAGCAACCAGGCGCCCGCGATCCAGCAGGTCGCGAGCCCGGTCTCCAGGCCGGAGGTGGCGAAGTCCCAGACGGGCGGCAGAGCGAGCAGGACGAGGCAGCCGAGGGGGAGCACCGCCTTGGCTGCGTTGTCTCCGCTGGCTGCGCCGACTGCGTTGTCTGCGTACAGCCGCAGCGCCCCGAGCGAGGCGAGCGCGAACCCGGCCGCGGTCAGCAACAGCCCGCCGTACATCGCGGCCCTCGCGATGTCGGCCCCCGGCAGTCCCGCGAGCACGAGCAGCCACTGCCAGAGGGTGCCGGTGGAGGACTCGGCGCGTTCGCCCGCATTGAAGACGGGGCCGTTGCCGGCCAGGATCTGCCGGACCGTACGGACGTAGATGTGCCCGTCGTCGGACATCCAGCGCCGCTGGAACCCGGCGAACGCGATGGCACAGGCCGGCAGCAGACACAGGACGCCGCGCCGGAGCCTGCGCCCGGTGTCGCGTCGGCTGTTGATCAGCCCGAGGACGGCGTCGGGCTCGCGGAGGGAGAGTTGCGTCGACGTCATGATCTTTTCATCGGCGCCGGTAAATGGGGGCTTTAGGCGGGGTTTGCGTCAATGGCCGGTCGGGGCGGTCGGGGCGGTCGGGGCGGTGGGGCCGGTCGGGTCAGTCGGGCCAGGCGGACCGGGCGGGGCGGTCGAGCCGTTCGGGTCAGGCGGGGCGGTCGGGCAGGTCGGGGCGGTGGAGCCGCTCGGGGCGGTGGAGCCGCTCGGGTCGTTCGGGGCGGTGGGCCAGTCGAGCCGGGCGGGGCGGTCGAGCCGTTCGGGTCAGTCGGGGCGGTCGGGCCGGTCAGGGCGGTGGGGCCAGTCGGGCCCGTTCGGGCCGTTCGCGCCGGTCGGGCCGGTCGAGCAGGTCGGATCGATCGGGACGTTCGGGGCGGTGGTCCGGTCGAGCCGTTCGCGCCGGACGCCTAACGGATCTGCCGCCCGGAGATCGCCCGGGCGATCACCAGGCGCTGGATCTCGCTCGTCCCCTCGAAGATCGTGTAGATCTTCGCGTCCCGGTACATCCGCTCCACCGGATGCTCCCTGCTGTAGCCCGCGCCCCCCAGCACCTGCACCGCCTTCTCCGTGGCCGCCACGGCAAGCTCCCCGGCGCGCAGCTTGGACATCGACCCCTGCCCCGCGTCGAACGCCTTGTCGTTGCGCGCCATCCACGACGCCTGCCAGATCAGCAGCCGGACGGCCTCGATCTCGGTCCGCAGGTCGGCGAGCGCGAAGGCGATGGACTGGTTCTCGATGATGGGGCGGCCGAAGGCGACTCGGGAGCCCGCGTAGTCGAGCGCGTACTCGTACGCCGCCCGCGCGATGCCGAGGGCCTGCGCCCCCACGGTCGGGCGGCTCACCTCGAAGGTCGCCATGGCGGCCTGCGCGCGGCCACCGGAGCCCGCCTTCGTACCGCCCCCGGAGCCCGCCCTCGCCGCCTCACGCGCCCGCGCGAGCCGGGCGTCGAGGCGCTCCTTGCCGCCGAGCAGGCAGTGCCCGGGCACACGTACGTCGTCCAGGAAGACATCCGCGGTGTGCGAGGCCCGCAACCCCAACTTCTTGATCTTCTTGGCGCCTTCGAGGCCGCGTGTGCCGGGCGGCACGATGAAGGCCGCCTGCCCTCGCGAGCCGAGGGCGGGATCGACGGAGGCGACGACGACATGGACGTTCGCGATGCCGCCGTTCGTGATCCACGCCTTCTGGCCCGACAGCGACCACTCCTCGCGCGCCTCGTCGTACGTCGCGCGCGTCCGCATCGCCGACACGTCCGAGCCCGCGTCGGGCTCGGAGACGCAGAACGCCGCGACCTTGGGATCGTCCTCGTCCCCGAAGCACTGCGGCACCCACTCGGCGAGCTGGTCGGGCGTGCCCGCGGAGAAGATCCCCGCCACCGCGAGCGACGTGCCGAACAGGGCCATCCCGATGCCCGCGTCACCCCAGAACAGCTCTTCGTTGGCGATCTGCAGTGAGAGACCGGTGGGGTCACCGAACAGGTCGGCCAGGGACTCGAACCCGTACAGACCGATCTTCGCGGCTTCCTGGATGACGGGCCAGGGCGTCTCCTCGCGCTCGTCCCACTCGGCGGCCGCCGGCCGCACCACGTCGGCGGCGAAGCCGTGCACCCAGCCGCGCAGGTCCCGCTGTTCCTCGGTCAGTTCGAGCGAGAAGGCCATGGTGAGTTCCTTCCGGAAGTCGGTTCAGCTTCTGGGACTTGCAGGACTTGTATGGCGTGCGGGACTTGCGGGACTTGCGAGGCTTGCGGGGCTTGCGGAATCAAGCCTTCGGGATGTCGAAGTAGCGGGTCAGACCGGCGGCGAACGCCACGTCGCCCACGATCTTGAGCTTGCGCATCATGAACATCGTCACGGGGCTCGCGTTGCCGGAGACCAGCTTGAGGAACTCGGCGTCGGCCATCACGAGCGTGACGCGCGGCTCGGCGTTCGAGCGGCCCTCACGGACGGTGCAGCTGCCCTCGGAGATCTCCGTCTCGTAGACCGCCTCGTCGACCCCCGTGATCTTCCAGCGGATCAGCGCCTCGACGGCGCCCGCGGCCTCCGGCTTGAACTGCCGGCCCATCCGCCCGAACACCTCCTGGAGAACGCGGGCACGCACCTCGGCGTCCTGGGCGATCGCGGTGATCTCCTTGCCGGAGAGACCTTTCACGATCTTCGCGAACTCGTCCGGGGTGACGCTCGCGAAGTCGAGGCCGGCCACGTCCTCGGGGCCGCCGATGCCGTCCGCCATGACAATCTCCTTACTCAACAGTAAACTTACTAAAGGGTAAGGTAGCTCCGAGTCTGGGAGGCTGCAAGGGTGACGGTCAACGGGAGAACTGAGGGACGGCGTCGGCGTGTTCCGCGCCAGGAGCGCGAGCAGCAGATCATCGATGTGGCGGTGACGGTCTTCGCCAAGCGCGGCTATCACGCCGCGTCCGTGGACGAGATCGCCGAACTGGCCGGCATCTCCAAGCCGATGGTCTATCTCTATCTCGACTCCAAGGAGGGACTCTTCCTCGCCTGCCTGCGGCGCGAGGCCGACCGCCTGGTCGCCGCCTTCCAGAGCGCGGCGCGGGCCGGAGGCAGTGCGCCCGAACTGCGCCTGTACGCGGGCCTTTCGGCGTTCTTCGCCTTCGTCACCGAGCACCGTGACAGCTGGGTCGTGCTGCACCGCCAGGCCTCGGAGCTGAGCGAGGCGATCGCGTCCGCCGTCGCCGACGCGCGCCGTGCGGTGATGGCGCAGGTCGCGGGCCTGGTCTGGGACGGCATCGCGGAGAGCCCCGGCGACTCCCGGCTCGGCGACGAGGACGCCGACTTCGTGGCCCACGCGCTGGTCGGCGCGGCGGACTCGCTCACCGACTGGATGGGCGCCCATCCGGGCCAGTCGCCGGAGGGGGTCACCCTGCGGCTGATGAACATGGTGTGGGTGGGGATGGGGCGGGTGCTCGAGGGGGAGGTGTGGGTGCCGCGCGCCGACCCCACGAGGTGAGCGCTCTTGTCACCGTGGTGCGGACCGCTCGCCGGTTTTTCCGCCGCCCAACCCATTGAACTTTCCCTACGCGTGAGTAAGTTGACCACCCAGTAAGTACGCACCGCAGCACCTGCGCAGCACCACCGCATGACTCCGCACGTCAGCTGGTAGCCGGGACCCGGGAGCCGTCATGGGCGTACGCAAGGACCTGAAACGGGCGCAACGTCACAGCGAGCTGGCGGAGCGCGCCAAGGTGGAGATCGTCCGGGACGAGCACGGCGTCGTGCGCGAGGCGCGCACCGCCCCCCTCGCGGCGAAGGCCACCGCGGGCAGCACCGCCGATATCCCCTACACCAACGCCGCCGAGGCGCCCGGTGCGGTCGTCCTGCGCCGCAAGCAGGGCGGCCAGTGGCGTCCGGTCACCGCGGCGGCCTTCGCGCGCGAAGTCACCGCCGCGGCCAAGGGGTTGATCGCGGCCGGGCTCCAGCCGGGCGGCCGGGTCGCGCTGATGTCCCGTACGCGGTACGAGTGGGCCGTACTGGACTTCGCGATCTGGGCGGCGGGCGGGCAGACCGTGCCCGTGTACGCCACATCGGCGGCGCAGCAGATCGAGTGGATCGTGCGGGACTCCGGCGCGACGCTGCTGATCGCGGAGACGGCGGAGAACGTAGCGACGGTCGAGGCGGCGGTCACAGGCCTGACCGAGCCGCCGCGCGTCCTCTGTGTCGACGACGGCGCCATGGCCGAACTCACCGCCATGGGAGCGGCGCTGTCGGACGAGGAGGTGACCAAGCGGAGGTCCGCCCTCACCCCGGACTCCATCGCCACCATCTGCTACACGTCGGGCACGACCGGAAAGCCCAAGGGCTGCGTCCTGACCCACGGCAACCTGCATGCCGAGGCCGCGAACACGGTGGACCTGCTGCATCCCGTCTTCAAGGAGATCACCGGCCAGGTCGCCTCCACGCTCCTCTTCCTGCCGCTCGCCCACATCCTGGGCCGCACCATCCAGATCGCCTGCATGCTCGCCCGCATCGAACTCGGCCACTGCCCGAGCATCAAGCCGGACGAACTGCGTCCCGAACTACGGGAGTTCCGGCCCACGTTCGTCGTCGGTGTCCCGTACCTCTTTGAGAAGATCCACGACACGGGACGCGCGACCGCGGAGAAGATCGGGCGCGGCGCGTCCTTCGACCGGGCCGAGGGGATCGCGGTCCGGTTCGGGGAGGCGTACCTGAACAAGTTCCTCGACAAGAGCAACCCCGGCCCCTCTGTCGGCCTCCACCTCGGCTGGGCGCTGTACGAGCTGCTGGTCTACCGCCGCATCCGCAAGGAGGTCGGCGGCAGGCTGCGCTATGCGATCAGCGGCGGCTCACCCCTCGACCGGCGCCTCAACCTCTTCTTCTACGCCGCCGGGATCATCATCTACGAGGGGTACGGCCTGACGGAGACCACGGCCGCCGCGACCATCACGCCGCCGCTGAAGCCCCGCCCCGGCACGGTGGGTCTGCCGGTGCCCGGCACCGCCGTGCGCATCGCGGACGACGGCGAGGTGCTCATCAAGGGCGGCATCGTCTTCGGCTCGTACTGGAACAACCCGGCCGCGACGGATGCCGTGCTGCGGGACGAGTGGTTCGCGACGGGTGATCTCGGGGCGCTCGACGACGACGGCTATCTCACGATCACCGGCCGCAAGAAGGACATCATCGTCACGTCCGGGGGCAAGAACGTCTCCCCGGCGATCCTGGAGGACCGGCTGCGCGGCAGGGCCCTGGTCGGGCAGTGCATCGTCGTCGGGGACAACCGTTCGTACGTGGCGGCGCTCGTCACGCTGGACCCGGAGGCCGTGGAGCACTGGCTCGCCGTGCGCAAGCGCCCGGAGGACACCCCGCTCACCGAACTCTGCCGGGACCCGCAGATGATCGCGGAGATCCAGAAGGCCGTGGACTACGCCAACACGGCGGTCTCACGGGCCGAGTCGATCCGCAGGTTCACCCTCGTCGAGGGCGAGTTCACCGAGGACAACGGCCTGCTCACCCCGTCCCTGAAGATCAAACGGCATGCGGTGACGACGGCGTACGCAGCCGAGATCGAGGCGCTGTACGGGGAGCCGCCCCGAAACAGAAATTGACCAGCGTTTCCGCTGGTCAAAGGTGGTTTGCGCCCCCGGCAGGACTCGAACCTGCGGCCAAGCGCTTAGAAGGCGCCTGCTCTATCCACTGAGCTACGGGGGCCGGATGGTGGCCGGAGGCCTGGAGCCCGGGTGGGGACGAGCCGTGACCTTGCCGGGGACAAGGATAGGGCTCCCGGGTCCTTGTCCCTGGTGCTTCGCCTCCGGGGCTGCATGTGGAGGTTCAGTGAAGCGGTCCTGATAATCGCAGGCAGGTGCGAATCTCGCACCGCTTTTGCCGTCTCGCGCCCCGGGTGTTGTGCACTCGTTATGCCTGCGCCCCAGTCGCCCCTTCCATCCCATGTGTCCGATCGGCGCGCAGGGGTGCCCATATGCTTCAGAAAGCCGCCAAAATTGGGCATTCTTCGCATGTGGTGACCTTGGACGTACGGCCTCAACTGCTCGACGCACTCTCCGCCCTGCGCGAGCGTGTCGCCGCCGCACGCTTTCCGCTCCCCTTGGCGGGGGCGCCACGCGCGCGTGCCAACCGCGACGAGCTCCTTGCGCAGCTCGACGACTATCTGGTGCCCCGCCTGCGGGCCCCCGAAGCTCCGCTCCTCGCCGTGATCGGGGGTTCCACCGGTGCCGGCAAGTCGACCCTGGTGAATTCCCTCGTCGGACGGCAGGTCAGCGAGGCCGGGGTGCTGCGGCCGACGACCCGGACACCGGTCCTTGTGTGCCATCCGGGGGATCATCACTGGTTCGCCGGTATGCGCGTACTGCCCGATCTCACGCGCGTATGGGTGCCGCGCCCGGAACCCTCGGCCGCGCGGGACGAGGACGACGACGGCGGCGACGACCTGCTGCCGCCCGCGCCCGACGGCGAGCGCGCGCTGCGCATCGAGACCGCCGACACCCTGCCCCAGGGACTCGCGCTCCTGGACGCCCCCGACGTCGACTCGCTCATCTCCGACAACCGCATCCTCGCCGCCGAGCTGATCTCCGCGGCCGACGTCTGGGTCATGGTGACCACCGCGTCCCGGTACGCGGACGCCGTGCCCTGGCATCTGCTGCGTACCGCCAAGGAGTACGACGCGACCCTCGTCACCGTCCTCGACCGGGTGCCGCATCAACTGGTGGCCGAGGTGTCGCGGCAGTACGGGGCGCTGCTCCTCAAGGCGGGCCTGGGCGACGTGCCGCGCTTCACCGTGCCCGAGCTGCCCGAGTCCACGGGCGGTGGCGGGCTGCTGCCCGCCACCGCCGTCGCGCCGCTCCGGGCCTGGCTCACCCATCGCTCCCAGGAGCCCACGGCCCGCGCGCAGGCCATCGCGCGCACGGCACACGGCGTCATCCAGTCCCTCAACGTGCGGGTCCCGGAGCTCGCGGGCGCCGTCGCCCTCCAGTACGCGGCCGCTCTGCGGCTCACCTCGGCCGTCGAAGAGGCGTACGGACACGAGCACGCGCGCGTGCGGGAGCGTCTGCAGTCGGGCGCCGTCCTGGCGGGCGACGCGCTGAAGCGGTGGCGCAGCTATCCGCTGGACTGCGGCGCCGTCGAGCTCCTGGACTCCGTCGCCGAGAGCCTGGAGGCGCTGCTGCTGTGCGCGGTGACCGCCGCCGACGAGCGCATCGACGAGGCGTGGCGGCGCGAGCCGGCCGCCACCGCCCCCGGGCTCGACGACCGGATCCGGGAGGCGGAGAGCGCCGAGCACCGCATCGGGATGGCCGTACGGCGCTGGCGACGCATCCTGGAGGAGTACGCGGAGGACGAGGTCCGCGGGCTCGACCGGGTCGAGAAGAACCTCGTGCCCGACCCCGAGATGGTGGCCGCCCTGCTCGCCACGGCCCTGCTCGGCGGCGGCCGCGGACGTTCGGCGGGCGAGACGCTCGCCGAGCGCATCGGCGCCCAGGGAGCGCTCCGGCTGCGCGACCGGGGCGGACGTCTGCTCACCACCTACCTGGACAACGTCCTGGACGCGGAGCGCGAGCGACGCCTCGCCCCTCTCGACCGCCTCGACGTGAACCCCGAACCCCAGGCCGACCTGATCGCCGCGCTGTCCGTACTGCAGAAGGAGAGGTGACCGCGGTGACTGCCGTCACTGATCACACCGAGCGCGACCGTGAGCGCGACGAGCCCCCCGAGGAGCCGACGAGCCCCGAAGGCGCTGCCGGGGAGGGTCGTGGTGACTCCGAAGCCGTCTGGGACGACGGGCTGATCGCGCGGCGCGGCGGTACCACGCGCAGCGGCTCCGCCCAGGGGGCAGGAGGTGGCGCCGCTCAGGGGACAGGAGGCGGCGCCGACGCGTACGCCCCCGCGGAGACCTTGCCCCCAGCGCCGTCCAGTGCGCCGTCCGCTACGCCATCCGGTGCTCGTTCGCGTACGCCATCCGGTACCTCGTCCGGCATTTCGACCGCCTACGAAGGGCCGCTGCGCGCCCGGCTCGACGCCCTGCGGGAACTCATCGGGCTCTCCCGCACCCGGCTGGACAGCGCCACGCTCGCCGAGGCGGGCAGGGTCCTCGACGAGGCCGCGGCCCGGCGCAGGCTCTCCGGCCGGCACACCGTCGTCGCCATCGCCGGCGCCACGGGGAGCGGCAAGTCGACGCTCTTCAACGCCCTGGCCGGAGTGACGATCTCGGACACGGGCGTCCGCAGGCCCACCACGGCCGCCCCCATCGGGTGCAGCTGGACCGACGGCGCAGCGGGGCTCCTGGACCGGCTCGGCATCCCTGGGCGGCTGCGCAGACGTCCGCTCCAGGGCCCTGACCTGGACACCCTGGAGGGGCTCGTCCTGATCGACCTGCCCGACCACGACTCGGCGGTCGGGGAGCACCGCGCCCACGTGGACCGGATCCTCGCGCTCGTCGACGCGGTCATCTGGGTCGTCGACCCCGAGAAGTACGCCGACGCGATGCTCCACGAGCGCTATCTGCGACCCATGGCGGGGCACGCCGAGGTCATGTTCGTCGTGCTCAACCAGGTGGACCGGCTTCCGGGCGACGCCGCCGACCAGGTGCTCGACGATCTGCGACGGCTGCTCGACGAGGACGGCATCGCCCTCGGCGAGCACGGCGAACCCGGCGCCACCGTGCTCGCGCTGTCCGCCCTGACCGGCGAGGGAGTCGATGAACTGCGGGAGTCCGTCGGCCAGTTCACCAAGGAGCGAGGCGCCGCCGCCCGGCGGATCGCAGCCGACCTGGACGCCACCGCCGACCAGCTGTGGCCGGTGTACGCGGCCGGGGCGGGGTGGCATGGAGGCCGGGGCAGGTCGTGGATCGGGCTCAGCGAAGAAGCGCGGGAGGAGTTCACCGACCGGCTCGCGGACGCGGTGGGCGCGGCGGCGGCGGGGCAGGCCGCGGAACGGGCCTGGCAGCGCAACGCGGGCAAGGCGTGCGGTACGCCATGGCTGCGGCTGTGGCGTTGGTACGAGGCCCAGCGCTCGCCGCGGGGCGTCGGCTGGCCCGTGGCGCAGGCGCCGGCGGACGAGGAGGCCACGGCTCGGCAGCGCGTCGAGCACGCGGTGCGCACGGTGGCCGACGAGGCTGCTGCCGGGTTGCCGCAGCCCTGGGGGCAGGCGGTGCGGGAGGCCGCGGTGCGCGGCGCGGAGGGGCTGCCCGAGGCGCTCGACCAACTGACGGCGTCGGTCGGGGTGCCGGAGGGAAAGCCGCCGCGGCCCGGGTGGTGGCCGGCCGCGGTCTTCGCCCAGGCGGCGATGACGTTGCTCCAGGTCATCGGCGGGCTATGGCTGGTGGCCCAGATCATCGGGGTCGCGGTGCCGAATCTGGGCGTGCCGGTGCTGCTGATGCTGGCGGGCATCGTGGGCGGTCCCTGCGTGGAGTGGGGGAGCAGGATGGCGGCACGGGGGCCGGCGCGACGCTACGGCCTGGACGCGGAAAGGCGGTTGCGGGAGGCGGCCGCCGGGTGCGGGCGCGCGAGGGTCCTGGATCCGGTGGCGGCGGAGCTGCTGCGGTACCTGGAGGTCCGGGAGCAGTACGTGCGGGTGACGGGGGCGACGGTCGGCTGAACCCCTTCCGGGTGACGGAGTTTTCCACAACGGCCCGGTAGACCACAGGGCTCAGCGAGATCGCCCCGACCGGTCCACTCTGAGATCGAAGCCGCGGGACCGACCGTCGCGGCGACGGAAGCGGAGTGGACGAGGGAGGGGTTCGACATGAACGAGACCTTGGTGACGGTGGTGGGGAACGTCGCGACGACGCCGGTGTTCCGGGAGCTGCCCTCCGGGCCGGTGGCGCGGTTCCGGCTCGCGGTGACGGCGCGGCACTACGACGCGGTGCAGAACGTATGGGCGGACGGACACACCAACTTCTTCACGGTGTGGGCGAGGCGATCGCTCGGCTCGAACGTGCAGGGCTCGCTGACGATCGGCGAACCCGTCATCGTGCAGGGCAAGTTGAAGGTGCGCGACGAGGAACGGGGCGGTCAGCACTGGACGTCGGCGGACATCGACGCGATCGCCATCGGCCACGACCTCTCGCGCGGGACGGCGGCGTTCCGGCGCGTGCTCAAGGGCAATGCGGCACTGACGGATCCGGTGGCGGCGCGTGAGCGGGTGCTCGATCCCGATCCTGAGCCGATGCCCGAGCCGGTGGGGTGATGACTCGTCAGGGGCGGCGACCGATGTGCGGCATATCGGCGAATGGGTGCCATTGATTTGTCGATAAGCCCAGTTCTGAAAGGTTGTTGGCGATAACGATTCCGAGTCGGATCGGTTATCGAACGGTAGGACGGGGGACCGTGCTGTGCCGCGTCCCTAGGATGCCGAAAGTAGCTCACGGGGCAGTTGGTAGTGGATGCCACGCAGGTGGCAGGTGATTCTGCCCCTTCAATCTGCTGGCGGGACCACCCCCCTCGATGTGAACGGGTCCCGCCCGGAGGGGAATTCTGTGTTCTTTGCACGATCTGTGGTTTCCGCGTTCTCGGCGTTCTCGGCGTCTTCGTCGTTCTCCGGTGGACGTGCCTGCCCTGCCCCGTCCGGGGGGAGACGGGGCGCCGTGCGCCTTGCGGCGGTGACGCTGGCGACCGGGGTCCTGGCGGCGGGCGCGATAGCCACCGCGGGTCCCGCCGCCGCGGAAGAGGTTCCGCAGCACCAGGGCGGAGCCGTCGCGACGCTGGGCGGGCTCCAGACGTACGACCAGGCCGTCATCCGAGACAACGGGACGAGCCAGCAGGTGCCCGCCGGGCTCTTCGAGATGTCCGTGGACGGCGGCGGCACCCTGCAGACGTACTGCGTCGACATCCAGAACCCCACGCAGAAGGACGCGAAGTACCAGGAGACCTCCTGGAGCGGCACTTCGCTGAACAGCAACAAGGACGCGGGCAGGATCCGCTGGATCCTGCAGAACTCCTACCCGCAGGTGAACGACCTCGCCGCGCTGGCCCACAAGGCGGGCGCGCGGGCGCTCACCGAGCAGGAGGCGGCCGCCGGCACGCAGGTGGCGATCTGGCGTTACTCGGACGGCGCCGAGGTGGACGCGGTCGACCCGCAGGCCGAGAAGCTCGCGGACTACCTCTACAAGAGCGCCCGTGGCACGGCAGAGCCCAAGGCCTCGCTGACCCTCGACCCGCCCGCGGTCTCCGGACGCGCGGGGGAGCGGGTCGGTCCGGTCACCGTGCGGACGGACGCGGACAGCGTGTCCGTGACCCCGCCCGCGGACTCGGCGGCGAGCGGAGTGAAGGTCGTCGGCAAGGACGGCAAGCCCGTCACCTCCGCGGCCAACGGCAGCCGGCTCTTCTTCGACATCCCCGATGACGCCCCGGACGGCTCGGCGGCGCTCGCCGTGCAGGCGTCGACCACGATTCCGGTCGGCCGGGCCTTCGCCTCCGAGACCCGGAGCCAGACGCAGATTCTCGCGGGCTCCAGCGAGTCCACGGTCTCCGCGACGGCGAGCGCCACCTGGGCCAAGGAGGGCGCGATACCGGCGCTGTCCGCGGAGAAGAACTGCGCCAAGGGCGGCGTGGACATCACGGCGAGCAACAAGGGCGACCGGCCGTTCACCTTCCGGCTCATGGGGCTCAAGCACACCATCGAGGCCGGTACGTCGCGGACGGTGACGATCCCGCTGCAGGAGGACCAGGCCTACGACTTCACGATCAAGGGTCCGAACGGCTACGAGAAGCGGTTCAAGGGCGTGCTCGACTGCCAGACCGAGGCCAGCGCGATCGGCACCAAGACGGAGCCGGTCTCCGACCCGAGCCCCGCGTCGGCAGGCGGCACCAGCACGGGCGGCGGCGACCTCGCGGAGACGGGCGGCTCCAGCGCGACACCGATGATCGCCGGAATAGCGGTCCTGATGGTCGTACTGGGCGCGGCGGCCATGTTCCTCCTCCGCAAGAAGAAGGACCCGACAGGCACGGAGACGCCGACGGAGGACTGAGCAGGAGCCAGGGGAGCGGACAGCAGGACGGGGCGCCCGAGAAACGCACCGAAGGGCGAGCGTCCGGTGGCACCCGGCTACCGGACGCCTGCATCCCCTGAGCGACAAGCGACACCCGGGGGTGACACCCCGTAACGCCCCAACCACCCAACCGACCATCGAACGTCCAGGTCATGGCCCCCTGCCCATACTGGTTTCCTCCGGGAGGTGGCTGTCAGGCAAGATGGGGTGTATCTGCCCACTCACTGATTGCCGGACGGTTTCTCTTGGCTGAGTACATCTACACCATGCGCAAGACGCGCAAGGCGCACGGCGACAAGGTGATTCTCGATGACGTCACCTTGAGCTTCCTCCCTGGCGCGAAGATCGGTGTCGTGGGCCCCAACGGCGCCGGTAAGTCCACGGTGCTGAAAATCATGGCCGGTCTTGAGCAGCCGTCCAACGGTGACGCGTTCCTCTCGCCCGGTTACAGCGTCGGCATCCTCATGCAGGAGCCGGAGCTCGACGAGTCGAAGACGGTCCTGGAGAACGTCCAGGACGGCGCCGCCGAGATCATGGGCAAGCTCAGGCGCTTCAACGAGGTCGCCGAGCTCATGGCCACCGACTACTCCGACGCGCTCATGGAAGAGATGGGCAAGCTCCAGGAGGACCTGGACCACGCCAACGCCTGGGACCTCGACGCCCAGCTCGAGCAGGCCATGGACGCGCTCGGCTGCCCGCCCGGCGACTGGCCCGTCACCACCCTCTCCGGTGGTGAGAAGCGCCGCGTCGCGCTCTGCAAGCTGCTCATCGAGGCGCCCGACCTGCTGCTCCTCGACGAGCCCACCAACCACCTCGACGCCGAGTCGGTGAACTGGCTGGAGCAGCACCTCTCCAAGTACGCCGGCGCCGTTGTCGCGGTCACTCACGACCGGTACTTCCTGGACAACGTCGCCGAGTGGATCCTTGAGCTCGACCGCGGTCGCGCCCACCCGTACGAGGGCAACTACTCCACGTACCTGGAGAAGAAGCAGACCCGTCTCAAGGTCGAGGGCCGCAAGGACGAGAAGCGCGCCAAGCGGCTCAAGGAAGAGCTCGAGTGGGTGCGGTCCAACGCCAAGGGGCGTCAGGCCAAGTCCAAGGCGCGTCTGGCGCGCTACGAGGAGATGGCCGCCGAGGCGGACAAGATGCGGAAGCTGGACTTCGAGGAGATCCAGATTCCGCCGGGCCCGCGGCTGGGTTCGATCGTCGTCGAGGTCGAGAATCTGTCGAAGGCCTTCGGCGACAAGGTGCTCGTCGACGACCTCAGCTTCTCGCTGCCGCGCAACGGCATCGTCGGCATCATCGGCCCGAACGGCGCGGGCAAGACCACGCTGTTCAAGATGATCCAGGGCCTCGAGGAGCCGGACTCCGGCTCCATCAAGGTCGGCGACACGGTCAAGGTCAGTTACGTCGACCAGGGCCGCGCCAACATCGACCCGAAGAAGACGCTGTGGGCCGTCGTCTCCGACGAGCTCGACTACATCAACGTCGGTCAGGTCGAGATGCCCTCGCGCGCGTACGTGAGCGCGTTCGGGTTCAAGGGGCCGGACCAGCAGAAGCCGGCCGGGGTGCTCTCCGGTGGTGAGCGCAACCGCCTCAACCTGGCGCTGACCCTCAAGGAGGGCGGCAACCTGCTCCTCCTCGACGAGCCGACGAACGACCTCGACGTCGAGACCCTGTCCTCCCTGGAGAACGCGCTCCTGGAGTTCCCGGGCGCCGCTGTCGTGATCTCCCACGACCGTTGGTTCCTCGACCGAGTCGCCACGCACATCCTCGCCTACGAGGGTGACTCCAAGTGGTACTGGTTCGAGGGCAACTTCGAGTCGTACGAGAAGAACAAGATCGAGCGTCTCGGCGCCGACGCGGCCCGCCCGCACCGTGCCACCTACAAGAAGCTCACCCGAGGCTGAGGCTGACATGAGTCGGCATATCTACAGCTGCCCCCTCCGGTGGTCGGACATGGATGCCTTCGGGCACGTCAACAACGCCGTCTTCCTGCGGTACTTGGAAGAGGCGCGGATCGACTTCATGTTCCGGCTCGCACCGGGGGACGGCAGTCCGTCGTTCTCGGGCGGGTCCGTCGTGGCCCGCCATGAGATCGACTACGTACGGCCGTTGGTCCACCGGCACTCGCCGGTGACCATCGAGTCGTGGGTGACGAAGATCGGCGCGGCCTCGCTCACCATCTCCTACGAGGTCAAGGACCCCGACCAGGTGTACGTGCGGGCCTCGACGATCGTCGTCCCGTTCAACCTGGAGGCGCAGCGCCCGCGGCGGATCACCGCCGAGGAGAAGGCCGTTCTCCTGACGTACATGGACGACGACGATGACGCCGGAAGTTCGGAGGCGCTCGTCGCATGACGGCGCAGCTGCACCTGACCGACGCCGGGGAGGCGGGCGATCTCGCCGCCTTCCTGGCCCGGCTCATCCACTACGACAAGGCCGCCGCGGTCCGCCTGCAGGCGGCGGGCGACACGCTCGCCGTGTTCGGCAGGCCGCCGTCGTTCGAAGTGCTCGCCATCCGTACGGCGCGGCTCGCGAAGCCGTACGAGCACGGGCTCGACTCCTCCCTCGATGTCACCGTCTCCGCCGGTGAACTCCTCGAAGCCGTGGGGGAGTCGGCCGAGTCCGTCGAGTCGGCGGGCGTGGTCTCGGTGCCGCAGGCCGTGACCGGGCCGCCGTGGGCCGGAGTTCTTCCGCCGCGCGGCGGCTGGCAGCCCGAGCGTGGGCTCCCGCCGGCGGACGCGGTGCGGGGGCTCGTCGCGGCCGCGGTCGCCGAGTTCAAGTCCCGGGTCGAGGAGTTGCCGCAGGAGCGGCGGGTCCGGGCCGAGCTCGACGAGCTGGGCCGGGAGATCTGGTCGAGGACCATCGGAGACACGGGCCTGCCCGTGCGGGCCGCGCACGCCGCCCAGGCCCTGGGGTTCCTGCGGGGAGACACGCTCGACCTGCTGTCCTCCGGGGCGTGGCTGCGGTTGCGCACGAACTACGGGTCGATCGCCGTGCGCCGCGCGGGCGTCGGTGGCCTTTCGGTGACGCCGGCCTAGCCTGCGGCCGACGTCACCGAAAGAGTGCGCCGAGAGTGCTGAGAGCACCGAGAGCGCCGAGAGGCGTCAGCCCTCGGAGTTGACCATGGACGCCGCCGCGTACGTCAGGTAGTTCCACAGCGTCCGCTCGTGCTCCTCGGAGAGCTTCAGCTCCTCGACGGCGGCACGCATGTGCTTCAGCCAGGCGTCGTGCGCGGCCTTGTCGACGGTGAACGGGGCGTGGCGCATCCGCAGCCGGGGGTGGCCGCGGTTGTCGCTGTACGTGCGGGGGCCGCCCCAGTACTGCATCAGGAACAGCGCGAGGCGCTCCTCGGCCGGTCCCAGGTCCTCCTCCGGGTACATCGGTCGCAGCAGCGGGTCCTCCGCGACCCCCTGGTAGAAGAAGTGCACCAGGCGCCGGAAGGTCTCCTCGCCGCCGACCTGTTCATAGAAGGTCTGCTCCTGAAGCGTGCCGCGCGGGATCTCTATCACACCGTCCATGGTCTCAGACGCGCCGACCGAGGACGGAAGGCTTAGGACCGACGCCTTCCGGAACGGGCTCATGGCATCCGGATCGGGACTCGTCGCCCCCAGGGATCGGGACTCGTCGCCCCCCGGACGCAGGCTCACGGACCCCGGATCGGGGCCGGTCTCCCCCGGAGCGGGACCGATCTCCTCCGGATCGGTACGTCCTGCCGCTCGCATCGCGGGCCTTACCGCAGCACAGTGGCTATATGGGACCCACAGTCGACCCTCTTCTCGCCGCGGACGCCGCGTCCGCCCTGGTGCGGGAGATAGAGGCGAGCGGTGCCTGGACGCGGGACCCCGGCCTGCGCGCGGCCTTCGAGCACGTCCCGCGGCACCTGTTCGTGCCGTACTACTACGTCCCGTCCTCGGGCGGCGGCTACGAACGCCTCTGGGGCGAGGACCCCGACCCCGCACGCCGGGCACGCTGGCTGCAAGGCGCCTACGCGGACGCCCCGCTCGCCACCCGCGTACGCGACGGAGATCTGCTCTCCTCCAGCAGCCAGCCCTCCCTGATGGCGAAGATGCTGGACGAGCTGGACCTGCGCGACGGGGACTGCTGCGACGTACTGGAGATCGGAGCGGGCACCGGCTACAACGCGGCCCTGCTCGCCCACCGGCTCGGCGAGGAGCACGTGACCACGGTCGATCTGGACCCGGAGATCACCGAGTCCGCGCGGCGGCATCTGACGGCCGCCGGATATCACCCGGCCGTCGTCACCGGCGACGGCAGCGCGGGATGCCCCGAGCGCGCTCCGTACGACCGGATCATCGCCACCTGCACTCTGGCCTCAGTGCCGCGGCCCTGGCTGGCGCAGTGCCGGCCCGGGGCCCGCATCCTGGCTCCGCTGGCCACCGGCCTGATCGCGCTGACGGTACGGGACGCCGAGCACGCCGAAGGCCGCTTCCTGCACACCCCCGCGTACTTCGTGCCGCTGCGGGGCGGCAGCAGAAGGGCCCCGCACGAGCAGCACCTCGGGGGGCTGCCGCGCAGGGCCCTGCAGAACGAGCTCTTCCGTTTCCTGCTGGAGCTGACCGCGGGCAGTCTCGACCCCTATGAGGCCCTCGCCCTGTGGCAGCGCGAGGACCGGCCGGTGCGCGAGCGGTTCGGGGTCACCGTCAGCGGGCCGCACGAGTGGGCCTGGCTGGACGACCCCGAAGGGCCGTACGTCTGGCCACTCACGTGAGCCCCTGAGTCCCTGCGCCTCGGTGCTCGGCTCAGGGGTTCAGGGGCTCAGTGGCTATGGGACTCAGAGGCTCAGCTGTGCCGGATCGTGATCGTCGTCCAGGCGCCCACGTGCACCCGGTCGCCGTCCTGGAGCGGCACGGGGACGAACGGCTGGATGGGCTCCTCGCCGTTGTTGACCGTGGTGCCGTTGGTCGAGTTCTGGTCGACGACCGCCCAGCTGCCGTCCGGCTGCTGGACCAGGACCGCGTGCTGGTGCGAGACGCCCGGGTCCTCCGGCGGCACCGACAGGTCGATGTCGGGGGTGTCGCCGGTGGAGTGGCGGCGGCGGCCGATGGTGATCTGGTTGCCGGCCAGCGGGCGCTGCTGCTCCGGCGAGTACGCGGGCAGGTTCAGGCCCGACGCCTCGGGACCGCTGCGGTGCATCATCGCCATGAAGTACTCGCGGTCGGGGCCGATCGTCGCCGACCAGGAGACCGTGCCGGTGCTGGGCCCCGGCACCGCCTGGAAACCGGGAGGGCCCTGCGGCGCCTGCGTCTGCTGAGGCTGCTGCTGACCCCATTCGCCCTGCTCGGGAGCGCCGGGGCCCGGAGTGGACGACGAGGGCGGCGGGAGCACCCAGTCGTCGCTGCCGCCACCGAAGGAGGGGCCGCCAGGACCCGAAGGACCCGGACCGGGAGGCGGCGGGGTCCCCGTCTCCTGCGGGAACGCGGGGGGAGCCGGCGGACCCTGCTGCTGGAACGCCTGCGGGGGCCGGCCCGACGGGTCACCGCTGTAGGGCGGCGGGGGCGCCTCGCCGCCGTACTGCGGAGGCGCCTCGCCGCTGTACTGCGGAGGTGTCTGACCGGACGGGTTGCCGTTGCCGAACGGCGGGATCGGCTCGGCCGGCCGGTTCATCTGCGAGGGCCGCGAGCCCTGGTAGCCGAACGGGTCCTGGCCGGGCTGGGTGCCGGGCGGCCCGGGGGGCTGCTGCGCACCGGGCGGCTGCTGGAACTGCTGCGCCGGGTTCGGTGTCGGCGGGTGCGGGGCGGCCGGGGTGTACGAGGTCGCCGTGTTCGTCAGGAAGTTCCAGCGGCACTCCTCGCAGAACGGCGCGTTCGCCTCGCGGGGCGTGCGGCACTGCGGGCAGAGCTCGGGCTCGGCGGCCTGGTCCGGCACGGCCGACAGGTGCGGTCGTCCCGGGGCCTGCTGGGGATATCCGTATCCGGAGCCCTGGCCGGGGCCGGGCGGCGGATAGCCGTAGCCCGGCGCGCCCGGGGGCGGCGGGGGAGGCGGCGGTACGGCACCGGCCATGCGGTGACCGCAGACCTCGCACCAGTCGTCGGAACCCGACTGGTGTCCGTTCGGGCAGGTCGGCATGTCGGCGCTTCCCCCTCTCCTTCTCCGGCCCAGTGGGCCGTACGTGCTGCTGTGGGGCTACTGATGAGTCTGCTGTGCTACTGACGAGTATGAGTGGTGCTACTTCGTCACGCTGCTACTTCTTCACGCTGTTACTTCTTCACGCGAACAGTCTTCGTCGACCGTGTCTCGAGAGTCATCTCGTCGGCCTCGGCCACTCGCGCCTTCAATCGAACAGTACCTGCCACCGCGTCGACCACGTCGACCACCTTCGAAAGCAGCTTCGCGGTGTCCTCGTTGCCCGAGGCGCTGGCGAGCTGAACGGCACGACCCAGTTTGGCCGTCGCTCCGTCCATATCTCCCGACTTGCGCGCGTCGAGGCCCTGCTGGATCACCTGGGCCAGTTCCGCCTGGCCCGTGTAGTGCGCCACCTGCGGATTGATCGATGTCGATGCGGTCATGTCGTCCGTCCACACGGCCCGCACCAGGCCCTGCGAGAGCGTCTGGGCGCTGCCGTCCGGCTGCGGCACGATCAGCGAGACACGGGCGGCGAGCATCTCCTGGCCCAGCTCGGCGTTCGGCACCTCGACACATATGTGGTAATCGCGGGACTCGTCGCCCCAGGACCCGGTGGGATAGTCGCCGGCGCGCGGCCCCGCCTCCGTACGGCGGCCCGTCAACTCCTCGACCGTCGGCGCCACTTGCTTGACGAACTTGATCTCCGCGCCCAGCGGCGTCCAGAGCCGCAGGCTGACGTCGGCGACCTCCTTGCCCATCGCCGCCTCCATCATCTGCGTGAAGTCGGCGGACAGGCCCGAGGGGTCGGCGACGATGTCGGCGGTGCCGAGCAGCGCGGAGGCGATGCCGGTGACCTCCTTGACCTCCCAGTCGGTGCCCACACCGCGGGCGTCGCAGGTGAAGCGGCCCGCGCAGGCGTCGAGGGAAGCCTGCAGGTCCTCGGGTGACTCGTGTTCATTGCGGCCGTCGGTCAGCACGATTCCGTGCCGGATCGAGACATCGGCCGAGGCCAGGAGCCGGTCGGCCAGGCGCAGCCAGGTGCCGATCGCCGTGCCGCCGCCCGCGCTGAGCTTGCGCAGGGCCTGCTTGGCCTGCTCCCGGGTCCCCGCGTCCGCGACCGCGAGGCGGCCGCCGCCCGGATAGACCTCCTTGGCGACGTGGGTGCCGCCGATCACCGCGAAGTGGACTCCGTCACGTACGGCGTCGATCGCGGCGGCCGTGGCATCACGGGCGCCGCGCATCTTCGTCGGCGGGTAGTCCATCGAGCCGGAACAGTCGACCATGATCGCCACGGCCGCGTCCGGGGTCTGCCCCGCCGAGTAGAGGTGCGGGGCGCTCACCGCGGACCCCACCGTGCCACCGCCCGTCGAGGTGACCGTGGCGATCGCGTTGACCTCGCGGCCGCCCTCCGGGAGGTACTCGTTCTGATACACGTCGACCGAGAACTGCGGCACGTTCGACTTCGAGAAATTGGCCATGGATCCCTGCTCCCCCTAAACATTCCCACCGGCTTCCCCAAGCCGGTGGGTGACGAGTGCGCATGATCGGCCCCGTCGCCAGGGGCCGCCGCTAGGCCGATCCTGCCCCTTGCGGCACGACACGGAACGGCAGAATCGCCACTGTTACGTTGTCGTGGCCCCCGCCGTCCAGCGCGTGACCGACCAGGACCTGGGCGCTGTGCAGCGGGCGCAGGGCGGAATCGACGGGCACGGCCCGTGCCATGTCCTCCACCGCTTCCGCGTAGTTCCAGAGCCCGTCCGTGCATACGACCACTACACCCGCACGGTCCGGCTTGAAGGAAGCGGTGTGCGGCTCCAGTTCGTACGCGTCGGCGCCGAGCCAGCCCGTGATGGCGTGCGCGCGCTCATCCGCGTACGCCTCCGCCTCGTTCATCAGACCCGCGGCCACCATCTGCGCCGCCCACGAGTCGTCCTCGGTGAGGCGGACCGTCGGGCCGCTGCGGTCGTCGGGCACCCAGTACGCACGGCTGTCGCCGACCCAGCCGACGACCAGGAGGCCACCGGCGATGATCGAGCCGACCAGCGTGCACGCGGGCGCGTTCTGGTGCGGGGAGTGCTCTCTGGCCTGAGTGGGCTCCGCGGCAAGGGCGTTGACCGCGTCGGCCGCGGAGAGGATCGCGTCGTGCATGGCCTGCTGCGGGTGCGTGCCGCGCGGCAGGGCGGCGAGCAGCGATTCGTTCGCCGCGCGTGACGCGGCGAGCGAGGCCTCGTCGGGGCGGGTCGCGGACGAGACACCGTCGCAGACGATCGCGACGACGGCGGGGGATCCGTCCGGCAGCGCGGCCGACGAGATGGCGAACGCGTCCTCGTTGCGGTGGTGGCGCAGGCCCCGGTCGCTGACCGCGGCGACCGCGTCGAGCTCCTGCTCCATGTGGTCGCGCTCGCGCGGCTGGGCGTGCCCGCAGTTCTCGCAGTAGCCGTCCGGGTCCACGCGGCCCGAACGGCACGCCACGCAGAGCTTGGTGCCCGCGGGCGGCGTCGGGTCGGGCAGGGCCGTGCGGGGGTCGGCGGGCTCGGGCTCCGGCGGGGCGCCGGGGGCGGGCAGGGGGTACTCGTCCGGTTCGGCGGGGCGGGGTGAGGGGGCGTCCGTGCGCACGTCTTCCGCGCCTCGTGGCTCCGCCGGGTTCGGGCTCACGTTCGCGTTCGCGTTCGGGGAGAGTTCGCCGCCCGACGACTCCGTGACCGGCAGATCGGTGGGCAGGTGCGCGGGCACCGGCATGTCGGAGCTGTCCACGTCCGGGGCGACGGGCCACTGCGACGACGCGCCGGGCTGCGGCGCCGGCGACGAGCCGTTCATCGCGACGGTGGGGCGGTCGTCCGACCCGGCCGGCTGCGCCGACAGGTCGTACCCGCACGCGCCGCAGAACAGGTCACCCGCCTCCAGCGGCTCTTCGCAGCCGGGGCACGTGGAACCTGCCCCGGCAGTCTGCTGGTGCATCTGCGACATCTTCACACCCACGTCCGAGGGCGGAAACGGTTGGCCCGCTCCACCAGTTCGATCCTTTCCTCGCCACCCTGTGCGAGCCGGGCAAGCGTTCGGTACGAGCGCTCCAGTCCGAACCGGAGGCCGCGCTCGTCCAGGTCGCTGCCGAGCAGCACGGTCCGCGATCCGCCTGCCGGTGCAGCCAGTGCTGCCGGCGGGGCGGAGGCGTGACCAGAGTGCCTACCGGAGAGTACCCAGTCCAACGCGGTGCCAAGGACCTCGGTGGAGAGCCGCTCGCGGCGCACCGCGTCAAGTCCGAAGCCCGCGAGGGCCTCCACCTGGCCCGCCGCGGCCGTCAGATCGTCGAGGAAGTCGAGCAACCGGCCGCCGGAGGACGGCGCGGTGTCCAACGTCATACGGTGCCGCAGCCTCGCCCGCACGGCCGCAACGCGGGCCGCGGTGTAGTGGATCGAGGCCTCGGGCATCGACTCCAGGGTGCGCACGGCAGCGCGCCGGTCGTCCGCGGCGAGCTGTACCCGGGCCAGGCCGAACGCCGCGCTGACATAGCTCGGGTCGGTGGCCCACACGAGGCGGTAGTACTCGGCCGCGTTGTCCAGCTGTTCGAGGACCTCCGCGCAGACGCCGAGGGCCAGCTTGGGCGCGGGCTCGCCGGGGAACGCGTCGTACACCGCGTCGAAGGACAGCGCCGCGCTCTCGTGGTCGCCGGTGGCCAGTGAGGCGACGCCGCGGTACCAGACCACCCGCCAGTCGTCCGGATGCTGTATTTCGAGCTCGGTCAGAGCCTGGGCCGCGGCCGTGGATTCACCCATGGCGAGCCGGGCACGGAGCGCGCGAAGGCGCAGCTCCACCGAGTCGGTGGGCGCGGCCCGCAGCGCCGTGATCAGCTCGGCGGGCGCGGAGGCCATGAGCCCGGCGAGGAAACCGGCGTTCGGGTCGCCCGGATCGACGCGCGGCACCGGCAGCGCGAGCGCCGTCGCGGGGGCGTCGAGCGACCGGACGATCCGGGTCGGCGGCGCGGCGGGCGGCACGGGCGCCGCGGCGATCGCCGGAGTGCCGTTGGCCTCGCCCCGGCCGTTGCCCCCCGTCAGTTCGGCCCGCCCCTTGCGCCCCGCGGGCAGCGCACGCGCCCCGAAGTGCGAGACGTCGCCGGTCAGCTCGGCGAACAACTCCGTGTCCGTGACCTTCACCTCGGGCCCGAACAGCGTCGAGAGCGCGGGCCGCGGCCGCCCCGTCTGGAGGGCCACGACCTCCCTCAGGACACCCGTGAGCTGCTCCGCCATCTCCTGCGCCGAGGCGAACCTGCGGGCCGGGTCCGGGTCCGTGGCACGCACCAACAGGCGGTAGAACGACTCGTACGTACGGAAGACCTCGATGTTGTCGGGGTCCGGCAGGGAGTCCACGAAGACGTTCGTGTAGCCCTGGAAGTCAAAGGTGAGCACGGCCAGCGTGCGCGCCACCGTGTACAGGTCGGAGGCCACCGAAGGGCCGAGCTCGGCGACTTCGGGGCCTTGGTAGCCGACCGTGCCGTAGATCGCGGACTCTTCGTCGTCCATGCGGCGGACCGCGCCCATGTCGATCAGCTTGAGCTGGTCCTCGGTCTGGATCGCGTTGTCCACCTTGAAGTCGCAGTACAGGAGATTGCGGCTGTGCAGATGCCCGAGGGCCTCAAGCGCCTCGATGCCGAACGCGCAGGCCTGCTCCACCGGCAGCGGGTCGCGTTTGCCCTGCGCCGTGCGGCGTTCGTTGGCGATCTCCTTCAGGGACTTGCCGCCGACGTACTCCATGACGATGTAGCCGTCCATGGAGCCCGTGCGCTGGTCGAGGTGCTCCACGAAGTTGTAGATGCGGACGATGTTGCTGTGCTCGATCTCGGCGAGGAAGCGGCGCTCGGAGATCGCGGCGGCCATCGCGTCCTGGTCACCCGTGTCGAGCAGGCCCTTGAGGACCACCCAGCGGTCGGAGACCGCGCGGTCGACGGCGAGATAGACCCAGCCGAGGCCACCGTGCGCCAGACAGCCCACGACCTCGTACTGACCGTGCACGATGTCACCGGCGTTCAGCTTCGGCACGAACGAGTACGGATGGCCGCACTTGGTGCAGAACCCCTCCGTGCGGCCGGGCCGATCCCCTCGCGCCCGGCCCACCGGTGCCCCGCAGTCGGAGCGGGAGCAGAACCGCTTGCGCTCGGGAACCTCAGGGTTCTTCTGCACGGCCTGGCGCGGATCGGGGCGCGGCACCTCGGGTACGAGCACCAGGCCCACGCCCAGCCTGCTGCGGGCCGACGAACCGGCCCCCGAGCCGGAGCTGCGCACCGAGACCGAGCGGGACGTGGAGCTGCCGGACAGCGAGCGGGAGAGCCGCCCCGACACCGATCTGCGCGAGGACTGGGACCGCGACGAGCGGGACGAGGCGCGCGAGCTCGACCGGGAGCTGCTGCTGCCCGAGCCCTTGCCGCCGCCGGTGATGCCGGTCGGGGGAGAGGACACCAGGCCCGTCGGCGAGACGACCGGGGCCAGGCCGCAGGTGTCGCAGTACAGCTCGCCGCCGCCCACGTCCTCGTACGACCCCGTGCATCCGGGTCGCTGGCACTTCTGCTGCTCGCTCATGCTTCCCCCCTCCGGTCGGTGGGACCGCCCTGTTGGGGGACCCTCGATGCAAGGACTTCGGCGGCAGCCTGCTGAAAACGGAGCACCGCCTGTTCGGCGACGCGCAGATCGCAGGGCGCGCTCCACAGCATCCGGCGCGCCGCGTCGTACCGCTCGATCAGGAGCGGGTCCTCCGCGTGGCCCAGGCGGGCGACCTTCGCCTTGTACGCGTCCAGGCGGCCGCGCAGCTCCGCGCGGACCGCGAGGGGCTGGGTGACGGCCGTCAAGGACTCGCGGGCCCGCAGCAGTTCGTCCTCGGCCTTCTCCTCGAGGGACTCAAGGAGCGGGGAGAGCCGGTGCCACTGGGCATACCTGCGGTAGTCGGACGCCATCGCCAGCTGCTCCTGGAGCGCCGTCGACGGGCCGCTGACGGCGGGCACCTCGGACGCCGCGATCTTCGCGAGGACCTCGCCGCGCGCCGAGCGTGCCTCGGCCAGGGTGCGGTCCGCGCGCGAGAGCACGTCACGCAGCCTGCCGAGCCGCAGCTCCGCGTCCTGCCGGACGGTGAGCACCGCGTCGATCTCGCGGCGTACGTCCTCCAGGGCGCGGGCCTCGCGGTCGTAGCGCTCGGTGTGCGGACGGCCGCCGCCGGGGGCCGAACTGCCCTGCGCGGGCTGCCAGAAGGCAAGCGGGTCGGAGATCACCTGCTCGCGAAGGAGCGTCAGCTCGGCCGTGATCCGCTCCAGGTCGTCGCCCGCCGGGTGCTCGCCGGGGCGTACCCCCACGGAGTGGGCGAGCTGGCGGGTGCGGTTCAGCTCGGCGGCGAGGAGGTCGATCCGGGCGGGCAGCGCGGACCAGACCGCGTCGGCGGCGACGACCATGTCCAGCGAGTGCGCGTACAGGTCGTTCATCCGCGAGACGAGGTCGATGAGCGTGAAGCGTTCGGTGAGCTTGGCCGGTCCGGTGATCGAGGCCGACGGCGCGGGGGCGGCGCCGCCGGCGACGGTGACGCTCTCACCGCGCAGCAGCTCGGTCAGCTCCACCAGGTCGTCTCTGTTGGGCCAGCGTCTGCGGGCCCGTACCTCGTGCGCCGCGCGCAGGGCGGCGGCGTACGCGTCGAAGTACGCCCACAGGAGGGTGATCTGCTGCTCTGTGGACTGCCAGCGCTCCTGTGTGGTGCCGGTGAGAACGGCACCTTCGAGGAGTCGACGGCCCGCGTGATCCTGAAGGGCGAGGAGCGAGGTCTCGATCGCCTCGTGCTCTGCGTCGAGCCGCGCCAGCGCACGGTCCACCTCGTCCCGGTCCATCACAGGACCGGGGGGTCCCGCGACGCTCATCGATCACCTCTCCGCTCTGCGTTGCTGTGCACGTCCGGCGCTCAGTCGCTGTACTTCGGTGCGGGCGGTCCCGCCGATTCGCCGAGGGCCGGCTTCAGCCAGTGGTCGTAACTCTTCTGCCAGCCGCTCTCGCGGTAGTCCTCGAGTACTTGGTTGACCCGCCGCACCAGGTCGTCCTCGCCCTTCTCCGGCTTCTTCATCGCCACGCCGTAGTACTCCGTGTTGAGCGGTGCGTCGCCCTTGAGCTCGACCGTCGGGTCCTGTGCTGCCTGGCTCGCGGCGAGCGCGCTGTCGGTCACGACGGCGTCCACCTCACCGAGCTGGAGCCTTACCAGGCAGTCGAGTTGGTTCGGCACCGTAGTTCCGATGTCGGCATCGAGGCCCTTCTTCTTGAGCTCCTGCAGCTTGGTGAGTGCCGTGGAACCCTTCGCGGAGCAGACCTTCTTGCCGTCCAGCGTGTCGTCGAATCCGGTGATCTTCGACGACCTGGGGGCGAGGACCTGCTGGCCGGTCTTGAAGTACGCGGTGGAGAAGGAGACTTCCTTCTCGCGGTCGCAGGTGATCGTCATGGTCCGCACGACCATGTCGACCTGGCCGCTCTGTATCGCCTTGACGCGCTGGTTGGTGGGGACGGCGCGGAAGAGCACGGCGTCGCGGTCGCCGAGGATCTCCTCGGCGATCTTGTGTGCGAGGTCGATGTCGAAGCCTTCGAGCGTCCCCGTCTTCTTGTTCGGGTCGCGGTAGCCCCAGCGGTAGCTGTTCTGGTCGACGCCGACGATGAGCTTCTTGCGGTCCCGGATGGCGTCGATCGTCGGGCCGTCCTTGTCGTCCGGCGAGAGGCTCTCCTCCGGGGTCTCGCACTCCTCGGCGCGCGCGGGAGAGGCCGCGGAGGAGCCCCGGGACGCGACCTGGCCTTCGCCCTTGCCGGTCCCTGCCGCGCCGCCGGCCTCCGGCAGCACGAGCACCAGGGAGCCCGTGAGCGCGCAGGCCACCGCCATGGCGGCAGCCCCGCCCCAGCCGCGCATCCTCGCCAGTCCTCGCGTACGCATCGTCCGCTCGCCCCCTCTCACCTGTACTCCGACAGCCTGCGCCCGACGCCGAGCACGGCGCCCGCCGCGGCGAGCACCGCGAGCACGGCGGCGCCCTCCGGGAGCCCGCTCATCGCTCCCTTGCCGTCCTTCGCCGCCAGCTCGAACTCGCTGCGCTCGTGCTTCAGCGCGTCGTCCAGCGCGTCGTCGACATTGTCGAAGCACTCGCCGGTGGGCTCGTCGCTCTTGTCGCCGACGACCTTGGCGAGCGCGCCCTTGTAGTCACCCGCGTCGTCGCTGTCCCGTGCGGTCTTGTGCCGGTCCTTCCAGACCGAGACGTTCTTCGCGGCGGCCTCGACGGGGTTCTTGCCCGACGCGTCGTCGGCGATGTCGACGGCCTGGCCGAGCAGACCGCTGTCGGCGCTGCCGAGCTGCTTCATCTGCGTCTGGTACGCGACGTCGAACTTGTCCTTGATCTCCTTCTCCGCACCTACCTCGACGGTCTCCGCGCCCCGGCTGACCAGAGTGAGGTTTTCGTTGCTGCGCGCCTTGAGGGAGCTGATGCGGGCGTCGTTCAGGACGTTCAGGGACTCCACGCCGTGGTCGTACGATTCGTTGAGCCCCGAGCGCGCGAGGGTGTGCCCGGCGACGAGCCAGAGCAGGACCACCGTGGCCGCGGCGGTCGCGGCGACCAGGCCGTGGTTGAAGACCCGGTTCGTGCGGTGGTAGTTGCGGCGCTGGGCCCAGAACAGGGCTCCGAGCGCGAGCAGGCCGAGGGCGATGGCGAACCAGGGGTACGGCTTCGCGTCGTCGTAGTCCGCGTTCAGCCGTTCCTTCTCCGCGGTGTAGAGCTGCTCGGCGGCCGGCAGCATCTGGGTCTGCATCTTGTCGTTCGCGTACCGCAGATAGGCGCCGCCCAGGGGCAGGCCCTGGCGGTTGCTCGCGCGGGCCCGCTCGATCAGGCCGGTGTACTCCGGGAGCAGCTTGTTCAGCTTGCTCACCGACGCGGCGGCCGACGAGCCCGAGCCCGCGTTCGACGCGGCGTTCGCCAGCTTCTCGGAGGCCCGCTCGATGTCGGCCTTGTACCGGTCGCGTACCTCGGCCGGTTCCTGACCGCCCGCCAGGAAGCCGCTGGACGCGGCCGTGTTGGCGTCGGCGAGGGAGCGGTAGATCGCCGCCGCGTCGTCGCTCAGCGGCTGGCTGCGGTTCAGGACGCTGTCCGCGGCGGCCGAACGGTCGGACATCTGCCAGGTGGTGACCGCGCCGAACGCCACGACGAGGAGCGCGAGGACGGCACCGATGATCCGCAGCTTCCCCGGCTCCGTCGTCGCCGCCGCACGCAGCCGGTCCCGGCCCTCGACCCACGCGGGCCGGCGGGGCGCGGCGCCCGGCACGGCCTGCGCGGACGACACGGAGTCCGGTCCTGCCTGTGGCGGGACGGCGGGCATCGTCGGCGCGGCCTGTCCCGGCGGCGCGGCGCTGCCGTTCGGCGGGTATGTCACCTCGACCTCGACCTCCCCCTTGGTCATCGGACGTTCACTTCCGCCCGGCGTGCGCGGTGCGGGAAGAAGTGCACGGCGGCAAGTATCGCCGCAGGGACGGACATCCGCACAGGTCTTGACTGGATCTTGTTCTGATCACCGCGCCCGGAGACCTCTTCACCGCCCCCGGAGACCTCTTCGGATCATGCGAAGCCCGTCCGGATGTCCGGATCATGTGAAGATCGCACACCACCCCTGCCCTTGAATACGCGATCCAGTGCGGATCGGTTCCCTCCCGGGCCGAGGAACTCCGGCCCGGGGCACTCCGAGCCGAGAAACTCCGAGCCGGTGAACTCGGCCGCTTCAGGCTCCCGGACCGCCCTCGTAGTGCCGCCGCACGCGCGCGTGCACCTCGGTGGGCGCCCCCACCTGGTCGAGACCCAGCAGCGCCGCGCCGAGCACGGGGCGGGCGACGACCACCCTGACCACCGCTTTGGGCGCCCGCTCGGCCAGCAACGCCCGGACCCGGTCATCCAGTTGGGGGTGCCGGGCGGCGAGGATGCTGCCGCCGAGCAGCACCGGGGTCACCTCGCCGAGCAGACCGAGACGGTCCAGCGCCACGGTCGACATGGCGACCACCTCGTCGGCCATCCGGTCCACCAGCGAGCGCGCCACCGCGTCGCCGGCCGCCGCCGTCGCGAAGAGCACCGGCGTCAGCTCGTGCCGCCGTACGGGGGCGATGGAGCCCAGGTGAAGGGCCTCGATGAGCGCGTACATGGAGGGCAGGCCGAAGTGCGCGGGCAGCGTCTCGCGCAGCGCGGTGGCGTCGCCGCGGCCGTCCGCGGCCCGCGCCGCGAACCAGAGCGCCTCCTCGGCCAGGCCGCCACCGCCGCCCCAGTCGCCGGAGATCCGGCCGATGGCGGGGAAGCGCGCCGTGCGCCCGTCGGGCAGCATGCCCACGCAGTTGATGCCCGCCCCGCACACCACGGCGACGCCCCGCGGCTCGGCGTCCTCCAGGAGCCCGGCGCGCAGGATGGCGAAGGTGTCGTTGCGTACGTCCACGGAAGGGCCCCACGCGCGGCGGCGCAGCGCCGCCGCCAACTCCCGCTCCTCCACGGGAAGGTCGGCATTGGCCAGGCAGGCGGACACGTGCCCCACGGAGTCGGTCCCCGCCTCGGCCAGGGCCCGCTCCACCGCCTCCTGGAGGACGTCCACCGCGGCCTCGACGCCGACCTGCGGCGGCTGGAACCCGCCGCCGCGGGCCGCGCCGACGATCGTGCCGTCGGCCGCGACCACCGCGACGTCGGTCTTGCTGTTGCCCGCGTCGATCGCGAGCACGCTCATGCCTACGCCCACGCCAGGTGCTCCCGGTTGTGCGCGATGAGGCTGTCGGTGAGCTGCTCCGCGTACGCGTACTGACCGACCAGCGGGTGGGCGAGCAGCGCCTTGAAGACGCGGTCGCGGCCCCCGTGCAGCGCGGCCTGGAGGGCCAGGTCCTCGTAGCCGGTGACGTTCGCGATGAGCCCGGCGTACAGCGGGTCGAGCTTCGGCACGGCCAGCGGCTCGGCGCCCGTGCCGTCGACCGTGGCCTGCACCTCGATCACGGCGTCGTCCGGCAGGAACGGCAGCGTGCCGTTGTTGACGGTGTTCACCACCTGGTGGGGGCTGCCCCCGTTGCCGAGCAGCGAGGCCGCCAGGTCCACGGCCGCCTCCGAGTAGAAGGCACCGCCGCGCTTGGCGAGCAGCTCCGGCTTCTCGTCGAGCGTCGGGTCGCCGTACATGGCCAGCAACTCCCGCTCCATCGCGGCCACTTCGGCGGCGCGCGACGGCTTGGTCCTCAGCTCCTCCACCACGGCGTCGTGCTGGTAGAAGTAGCGCAGGTAGTACGAGGGCACGACACCGAGCCGGTCTACGATCTCGCGCGGCATGCGCAGGTCGGCGGCGACCGCGTCCCCGTGCTCGGCGAGCAGCTTGGGCAGGACGTCCTCGCCACCCGGGCCTCCGAGACGTACGCCCGTCTCCCACGTCAGGTGGTTGAGCCCCACGTGATCGAGGTGCACCTCGCCCGGCGCGACATCCAGCAGCTTCGCGAACTTCCGCTGGAAGCCGATCGCGACATTGCACAGGCCGACGGCCTTGTGCCCGGCCTGGAGCAGCGCCCGCGTGACGATGCCCACCGGGTTGGTGAAGTCGATGATCCAGGCGTTCGGATTCGTACGCCGTACGCGCTCGGCGATGTCGAGGACGACCGGGACCGTGCGCAGGGCCTTCGCCAGGCCGCCCGCACCGGTGGTCTCCTGGCCGACGCAGCCGCACTCCAGCGGCCACGTCTCGTCCTGCCGGCGTGCCGCCTGCCCGCCGACGCGCAGCTGGAGCAGGACCGCGTCGGCGTCCGCGACGCCCGCGTCCACGTCGGAGGTGGTGACGATGCGGCCGGGGTGCCCCTGCTTGGCGAAGATGCGCCGCGCCAGGCCCCCGACGAGTTCGAGACGGTCCGCCGCGGGGTCCACGAGGACGAGTTCCTCGATCGGCAGTGAATCCCTCAACCGCGCGAACCCGTCGATGAGTTCGGGTGTGTAGGTCGACCCTCCGCCGACCACTGCGAGCTTCATATCGGTTCTCAGCCCTTTACTCCGGTGAGGGTGACGCCTTCGACGAAGGCCTTCTGTGCGAAGAAGAAGATGATGATGACCGGCGCCATGACGAGCAGGGTCGCGGCCATGGTCATGTTCCAGTTGACGCTGTGGGCACTCTTGAAGGATTCCAGGCCGTAACTGAGCGTCCAGGCGCCGGGGTTCTGGGCCGCGTAGATCTGCGGCCCGAAGTAGTCGTTCCAGCAGTAGAAGAACTGGAAGAGCGCGATGGCGGCGATGCCGGGCTTGGCCATCGGCACGACGATCTTGATCATCGTACGGAACTCACCGCAGCCGTCGACCTTGGCCGACTCGATGTACTCCTTGGGGATGGTGAGGAGGAACTGCCTCAGCAGGAAGATCGAGTACGCGTCGCCGAACGCCATCGGAATGATCAGCGGCCACAGGGTGCCCGACAGATGGAACTGCTGCGCCCACACCAAGTACATCGGAATGACGATGACCTGCGGCGGGAGCATCATCGTCGAGATGACGAGCAGCATCGCGGTGCGCCGCCCGCGGAAGCGGAACTTGGCGAGCGCGTACGCCACGGGGATCGCCGAGCAGACCGTGAACAGGGTGCCGAGCCCCGCGTACATGAGCGAGTTGCGCCACCAGTCCAGGAAGCCGGGCGTCTCGAACACGGCCTGGTAGTTCGACCAGTGCCAGGAGTCGGGCCACAGGTCGCCGCTCATGGCCTGCGAGTCGCTCATCACCGACGTCAGGAAGACGAAGACGAACGGCAGGACGAAGAGGAGCGCGACGGCTATCGCCACGCTGTGCACGGCGATCCAGTGCAGGATCCGCTTGCGGCGGGCGCGGGCGGCGGCCGGGCCGCGCTGTTTCGACGCGGCGGGGACGGGCGCGGCGGGCGCGGGGACGGTCGTGGTGGTCGAAGTCATCGGAAGTCCTCAGTCCTCAGTCCTCGGCCGCGAGCAGCCCGGAGCGTTTGCGCATCAGGAGCAGCGTGACGGCCATGGCGATGGCGAAGAGCACGAGCGAGAGCACGCACGCGGCACCGGTGTTGAAGTTCTGGAAACCCATCGAGTAGACGAGCTGGGGGACCGTGAGGGTCGAGTGGTCCGGATAGCCGGGCTGGATCACCGAGCCGGGGCCGATGTTGACGCCGGACGCGACCTTCCCCGCGACCAGGGCCTGCGTGTAGTACTGCATCGTCTGCACGACGCCCGTGACCACCGCGAACATCACGATCGGTGTGATCGCGGGCCAGGTGACGTAGCGGAACTTGGCGAACGTCCCGGCGCCGTCCAGATCGGCGGCCTCGTACTGCTCCTTCGGCACGTCGAGCAGGGCCGCCATGAAGATGACCATCAGGTCGCCGATGCCCCACAGGGAGAGCAGCACGAGCGAGGGTTTGGCGGTGTCCGGGTCGTTGAACCAGTTGGGCCCGGAGATCCCGACCGCGCCGAGGATCTCGTTCACCGGGCCCGTGCCCGGGTTGAGCAGGAAGACGAAGGCGACGGTGGCGGCCACCGGCGGGGCGAGATACGGAAGGTAGAAGGCGGTACGGAAGAGCCCGGGTCCCGTCTTGATCTTCGTGATGAGCAGCCCGAGCGAGAGCCCGAAGACCACCCGCAGGGCCACCATGATCACGACCAGCCAGAGGGTGTTCCACAGGGCGGGACCGAACAGGGGCATCTGCTCGAACACGTACTTCCAGTTCCGGAGGCCGACGAACGAAGGCTCCTTGATCTGGTTGTAGTGCATGAACGAGAAGTAGACGGTCGCGATCAGCGGATAGGCGAAGAAGACGCTGAAGCCGACCAGCCAGGGAGAGAGGAAACCGAGCGTGCGCAGTCTGCGGCGCGCGGGGTTGGAGAGGGTCATTGCCATGGCGGGGGTCCTCAGCTCTTCAGCTCTTCGACTGGAGGGTGTCGGCGTCGATCTGCTCGTCGAGCTTCTTCAGGCCCTTGCGCAGATCGGGGACGCGCCCGGCCTCTACGGAGTACGCGAAGTCCATCAGCGAGACGACGTAGGCGCCGCCGTTGACGGAGGGCGGCAGGGCCTCGCTGTGTTTGTTCTCCAGGATGTCGAAGAAGGCGCGGAAGGTCGGATCGGCGTCCAGGCGGGGCGACTTGAGCGCCGCGAACGTGGAGGGCACGTTGTGGATGGCGTTCGCGAAGTTCACGACCTGGTCGGTGTCCGCGGTCAGGAACCTCACCAGCTCCCACGCCGCGTTCTGGTGCTTGCTGCTGTGCGCGATCCCGGCGACGGTGCCGGTGATGAAGCCGCGCCCGTACGTGTCGGCCTGGTCGTCGGGGACCGGCAGCGGCGCCACGCCCCAGTCGAACTCCGCCTTCGCCTCGTCCAGCATCAGGCCGCGCCACTCGCCGTCCAGATGCATCGCCACCTTGCCGGTGAGGAAGGCGTTCTGGCTGGACATCTCGTCACCGAAGGTCAGCCGGAACCGCTCAAGGTCTCGGAAACCGCCCTGTGCTTCAGCGAGTTGACGAGCGGTCTTGAAGAACTCGTACGTCTTCGGCTCATCGGCGAGGCGCGACCGGCCCTCGGCGTCGAAGTACTGGGGCCCCCACTGCGCGAAGAGGCGGTCCGGGCTGTTCTGGTAGAAGCGGAAGTTGGGCAGGAACCCGACCTGCTTGTACGAGTTCTTGCCGCCGCGGACGGTGAGCTTCTTGCTGACCTTCTCGAACTCGGACATCGTGCGCGGAGGGCGCTCGATGCCCGCCTTCTTGTAGGCGTCCTTGTTGTAGTACATGCCGAAGGCGTCCGCGAGCAGCGGCAGGGCGCACTGGTTTCCGCGGTAACTGGTGTAGTCGAGAAGCGTCTTGGGGAACGTCTTGCGCTTGTCGAGACCGGACTTCTTCATGAACGGATCCAGGTCCGCCCACATCCCGGAGTCGCAGTACTGGCCCACGTTGTTGGTGGTGAAGGAGGACACCACGTCCGGCGCCTTGTCGCCACCCGCCCGCAGGGCCTGGTTGACGGTCGCGTCGGAAACGTTGCCGGTGGCCTTCACCTTGATGTTCGGATGCAGCTTCTCGAACCGGTCGATGCTGTCGTCGACGGCCTTGACCTCGCCGGGCGTCGACCAGCCGTGCCAGAACTTCAGGGTGACCGGCTCGGTCGGGTCGTCGTTCGCGCTGCCGACGCTCGGGTTGGCGCAGCCGGAGAGCAGGAGACCGGCTGCGGCGAGCGCCGCGGACGCGCAGGTGGGCATGCGCCATCGCGGCATGGCGGACTTCCTTTACGGAGTACGGAGTACGGGGAAGGGGGGCGGGAGCGGGAAGGGGTGGCGGAGCTTGTGGGGCTACGAGGGTGGGGCTTGTGTGGGGTGGGGCTTGTGGGGGGGGGGCTCAGGCCGTGTCGAAGACCTGGTCGCGGGCCTGGGTGAGGGCCGAGCGCAGGGCGCCGGTGAGGATCGGGTCGCCGTCGAGTTCGCTGATGCGGATCTGCGGGCGGGGCAGCGCGAGACCGGTCAGCTCCTCCTCGACCCTGACGCGCAGCTTGTCGCCGCCCGCCTGGGCCACCGAGCCGGAGAGCACGACGAGTTCGGGGTCGACGACGGCGACGACGGCGGCGATGCCGGTGGCGATACGCCGTGCGACCTCGGCGACGATCGTGTCGTCGCCGAGCGCCTGGGCCAACGTGGCGCCGCTGCCCGCAAGTTCACGGATCACCGGCGCGGAGACCAGGCTCTGGAAGCCGCCGCCCCCGTCCGGGCCGCGCGTCGCCTCGGGGCCGCCGTGCGCCAAGGGGGCGCCGGGCAGCGGCATGTAGCCGATCTCGCCCGCGCCGCCGGTCGCGCCGCGCAGCAGGGTGCCGCCGAGCACGATGGCGGCGCCGACGCCTTCGTCGAGCCAGGCCAGCACGTAGTTGTCGTTGTCCTGGGCGGCGCCCTCGTACTGCTCGGCGACGGCGGCCAGGTTCACGTCGTTCTCGATCTCGACCGGGGTGCCGAGCACTGCGGCGAGGTCGTCGCGCAGGGTGCGGGAGTGCCAGCCGGGCAGGTGCGGGGCGTAGCGCAGTTGTCCGGTGTGCGGGTCGATGGCTCCGGGGGTGCCGATGACGGCGGCCCGCAGGTCGTCATGGCCGAGTCCCGCTTGGCGCAGGGCGCCGTCGACGGCCTCGGCGACGAGCTGGGCGGTGCGGTGGCGCACGTCCTCGGCGACGGCTTCGGCCTCCACGCGCTGCTTCCCGAGGACGGTGCCGGTGATGTCGGCGACGAGCGCGGTGATCCCGGTGGGGTCGGCGGACAGCGCGGCTACGTGGCCGGCGCCCGGGTCGATCTCGTACAGCAGGGCGTTGGGCCCCGGCCGCCCGCTGAGGCTGCCGGTGGTGTGCACGAGCCCGGCCGCCTCCAGCCGCCCGAGGAGCTGCGAGGTGGTGGGCTTGGACAGCCCGGTCAGCTCACCGATGCGGGTGCGGGTGAGGGGCCCGTGCGCGACCAGGAGGTCGAGGACCGCCCGATCGTTCATGGCACGCAGGACGCTCGGCGTGCCCGGGGTTCCCGGGATCCCCGGAATCCCTGGGGTCCCCGGAGTGCTGCCTGCTGCCATGAAGACACCGCCCGTCAGCGACTGTTAGGAAACTTTCCAATTCGTGAGGACCGTACGGCTGGCGTGAATAAGGCGTCAATAGACGACGCCCCTGCGGCAACCAAGTCGTTACCTGCGGGGGTGCGGCGTTGCAGGGGGTGCGGCTGGGGGGAGTGGGGAGGGCGGGGGTGGTGTTGGGCTGCGGGGTGGAGTTGCTGGGGCGGGGGCTTTGGTTGGTCGGCGGCTTTGGTTGGTGCCGGGGCCGTCCGGTGGTCCCGAGGTTGGCGGTTCCGGGCCGGGCGTCAAGGGCGCTCCTGCGTCGCGTCGGCTGCGCCGATTGCGCTGCGCTCCACCCTTGACACCCGCCCCTCCACCGCGCGAGGGAAGACGACCGGACGGCCCAAGGGGCGGGACTCTCGACCAGGGCCGGCTACTCACCCGGCTTCACTGTCGGGTGCGGACTTGTTCGTCGCAGGGCGCCCCGAGGGGGGAAGGGCGCGCGGCCGCTCCGGGGAGGGGTGCCGGTCACGTCAAGCGACTGTCGACCGGATCTTCCGGGGTGGCCGCAGGAGGTGAGGTGCACCGGGCGGGTCCGGGGAAGGGCGCCGGACTCGTCAGGCGTCTGCCGGCCGGATCTTTCGGGGTGGCCGCCGGGGGATGAGTGAGCGGTGCCGGGGCGGGCGCCCGATCACGGTCGGAGATCTGTCCGTCTGCCCATCTGTCCATCGCGTGTGGCCGTCGTGGCTGTGAGCGCGGGTGGTGGCGGCGTCGGGAGTCGCGGCGGTGAGTGGTGTGGCTGCCGTGGTGTTCATCCCGCACGCCCACTATCGCAAAGTGGGGCATACCGGCGTCCGGAGGTGTGGATTGCAAGAAAGTTCCACCTCTGGCCTGTACGGCATGGCGTGTCGTGGGATTTTCCTGCAATCCACTGCCGATGGCCGCCTGTCGCGGACTCGGGACAACCGGACGGCCCCGGCACCAACACCACCGCAGGTTCAGCGAAGCCCCCGCCCCACCAACCCCCCCGCCCCGATACATCAGCAGGGCGCCCGGAAAGACCCAGGCGCCCCACCCACTTTGCGACCAGAACTACTTCGCCAGGTTCGGCGGCGGCGGTATCGGTGAGGCCGCCAGGGACTGTGGGGACGTTGCCGAGGCGTATGCGGACGGGGCCGCTACGGCCGCCGACGGGTCCGCTGCCGTTTCCTCCGTCGCCTGGAGCGGGAGGCCGCCCACGATGCGGATGCCCGCCTCGTCGAACGCCTGCTTGATGCGCCAGCGCAGCTCTCGCTCCACGCCGAGGGCGTTGCCCGGCATCGTCTTCGCGGCAACCCGTACGACCATCGAGTCGAGCAGCACGCTGTCCAGGCCGAGGACCTCGACCGAGCCCCACAGGCGCTCGTTCCACGGTTCGTCCTTGGCCATGGTCTCGCCGACCTCCGCCAGGGTCGCCTTCACCTTGTCGAGGTCCTCGTCCGGGCGGACCGTCACGTCGACGCCCGCCGTGGACCAGCCCTGGCTGAGGTTGCCGATGCGCTTGACCTCGCCGTTGCGGACGTACCAGATCTCGCCGTTGTCGCCGCGGAGCTTCGTCACGCGCAGGCCGACCTCGATGACCTCGCCCGACGCCACGCCCGCGTCGATCGAGTCGCCCACGCCGTACTGGTCCTCCAGGATCATGAAGACGCCGGAGAGGAAGTCCGTGACCAGGTTGCGGGCACCGAAGCCGATCGCCACGCCCGCCACACCCGCCGAGGCGAGCAGTGGGGCGAGGTTGATCTGGAACGCGCCGAGGACCATCAGCGCGGCCGTGCCCAGGATCAGGAACGACGCCACCGAGCGCAGCACCGAACCGATCGCCTGCGAGCGCTGGCGGCGCCGCTCCACGTTCACGAGGAGGCCGCCGAGCGCTGTGCCGCTGGCGGACTGCGACGTTCGGTTCATGCGGTCCACGAACTTGGTGATCGAGCGCCGGACGACCACGCGCAGGACCACGGCGACCGCGATGATCAACAGGATGCGGAGCCCGATGCCCAGCCACGCCGACCAGTTCTGCTCGACCCAGCTCGCGGCGTTCGTCGCGTGCTCCTGGGCGTCTTCCAGGGTCGGGGGCTTCGGCGTCGGCTTGTCGTCCGGGTCCGTTCCGGCTGTTGACAGGACGGACAGGAACACGGCAGGTACCTCCAGGCATAGCGGCCTGCCCAGGAGATGCGCCGGGCAGAGAGACCACACTAACGGGGCATTGTGTGTGGATCGTTGTGATGTTCGAGGGAGAGACAGTGCTGACCTGGGGAAGACAAGAGTGACGTACATGTGTGGTCGAAAACACTCCGAGCCCGTTACCGGCACATGGTGGCGCTTGGACCAGGCATGAGGGGAGACTGGCTACAGATCGTCCCGGCGCGAGCCACGCGCCGCCGGCGTAATAGGAGGCATCCGTGCCGCACGTCCTGGTCCTCAACGCGTCGTACGAGCCCCTCGGCGTCGTACCGCTCCGCCGCGCGCTCGTCCTCGTCCTGGAGAACAAGGCTCTCTGCCTCGAGGAATCCGGCGCCTTCATGCACAGCGCAACGCGCACTGTCCCCGCACCCAGCGTGGTCCGCCTCAAGCGGTTCGTCCGGGTCCCTTACAGGGGGCCCGTTCCTCTGACCAGGCGGGCGCTCTTCGCCCGCGACGGCGGTCGGTGCATGTACTGCGGTGGCGTCGCAACCAGCGTCGACCACGTCATTCCGAAGAGCCGTGGCGGTCAGCACGCCTGGGAGAATGTGGTGGCCTCCTGCCGCCGCTGCAACCACACCAAGGCGGACCGTCACCTCATGGAGCTGGGGTGGCGCCTGCGTCACAAGCCCGCGCCGCCCTCGGGCCTCGCGTGGCGCATCATCGGGACCGGGCACAGGGATCCGCGCTGGCTGCCGTACTTGCAGCCCTTCGGCGCGGACGACGCGATGGCCCGGATCGATGGCATTTCTGCCTAGAAATCGATCCGGGCTTTTGTGTGTGGTGATGCGTGGCCGGGGCGGGCTCGCTCGCTCCGGCCTCCGTCACTGGCCGTTACGGCGCTGCACGGCCGTGACCACGGCCGCGAGCGCCGCGACCCCGCCGCCGAGCAGCCCGGCGCCGGCGCCCGCCGCGCCGTGGTCGACGCAGTACTTGGCGATCCAGAGGTAGCCGACGATCCCGCCCGCGCCCAAGGCCACGCCGGTCACCAGGCCCGCCGCCCGGAACCACACGTTGACCAGGTCGAGGCGGCGGTTGTGCTCGGCGTCCTGGACCCGCTGGTCGACGAGCTTGTTCTTCATCTGGAATTCCTGCTCGACGAGCGACAGCATCCGCTCGGCCGAGTCGGACACCAGCTCGTTCCAGATCCGCATCTGCTCGCCGGACGGCAGCTCGCGGTACTCACCGGTCGCGGGCGGTGCCGCGGGCTCCGGTGACGTCTCCGGCACCGGCGGGTTGCCCGGTTCCGGCGATCGGGGCGGGACGGGGGCGGTCATGGAGTGGTCCCGTTGTCGTCGGGCGAAGGGGATGAGGGTGATGCCGGGGACGGGGGCGGGTCCGGCGCCCGCATCTGAGGGACGGGCAGCCGGGCGTACAGGGCGTTCAGGGAGCGCTCGACCGCGGCCCGGCTCTCCTCACGGGTGGGGCGTGGGAGGACGGGCTGCCGGGGGCGCCCGGCGGGGTCCGGCAACGGGCCGGAGAATCCCCACGCCGCGTACATGCCGTCCATGAAGGCGCGGCCGCGGGGCTCCGGGGGCGCGCTGCCGGGCGGGCGGGCGCGGGCGGGCGGCGTCCGCAGCCGCGCGGCGACGATCCCGATGACGGCGAGCACCGCCCACAGGCCGAGCAGCGTCGCGGCGCCCCACGTTCCCCGCATCGGGGGCAACGCCCGCAGCAGCGCGAAGAGGCCGACCGTGATCGCCGCGAGGGCCAGCAGGACGAGGGCGAACGGCGCGACCGCGGAGAGCGCGGACGCGGTGGCCTCGCCCGCTGTGGTCAGGGCCGAGCGGGTGCGGCGCCCCAGTGCCCGGCCGCGGTGCCCGAGTGCCCGGCCGCGGTTCGTGAGCACCGGCTCCCGGCCGCCGCGCCGGCCGGACCGGGCCAGCAGTACGTCGGGGCCTTTCGCCTGCGTCAGTACCTGGGCCCGCGGATGGGCGGCGAGGGCGTGTACGGAGAGCGGGCCGTCGCCGCCGAGCGCGTCGGCCAGGAACGGGCGAGGAGACCGGGGGACCGGGTCGGCGACGATCAGCGTGAGACGGCCCTGGAAGTGCCGTACCAAGTACTCGTACCGATGGTGGAGTGCCTCCCCTAGGTGGGTCTCGGTCGGCCGGTCCGGTTCCAGGACCACGACGATGTGCCGGGCCGGGGCCCCCTCGATGAGATGGAACAACCCGGTGAGGGGCAGGCCTCCCCGGCCGTGGGGGCGACCGTAGGGGTCATCGGCGTCCAGGGTGCCCGCGTAGTGGACGAGAAGCAGATCGTGCGCGTCGCCGACGGCGGACTGGAGCGAGTACGCGCCTTGCGAGGAGTCGCTGGCACGCACGGCGACACGGCCCGGCTCGGTGTGGAAGAGGCTGTCGCGCCAGCGGGTCAGGGCGTCCCGGACGGCTCGCGTGGCGGGTGGAGGCCCGGACGGCGCCCGTCCGGATGCCCGCCGGCCCCGCTCGTGCGGCATGCCGGTATACGGGTCGTACCCGTCGTCGTAAGGGTCGTTCCCGTACGGGTCAGGCCGGTCGGCTCCGCCCTCGTGGCCGCCGTGGCCCTCGTACAGCAGAACCGCACACGAGGCGCGCGGGTCCGGCCGGTGCGCCCCTAACCGCATGCCGATCCTCCCCCCGACGAGTCCTTGCCCCATCATCGCGCCTGCGACCGCTCAACTGGCAAGCTCCACAGCCACCTTGTTGACACACTCGGCCCGCTTACGAGGCGTCAGCCACCGCGTACGCCTCCACCGACCAGAGCGAGTAACCGAAGCGTGTGGCCCGTTTGTCGCCCTGGACGCGGATGTAGCGGGTGTCGCGGGCGTCCATGCGGACCGCCTCCCGGCCGCCCTTGCCGTCCTTGACGGTGGCCGCCGTGCGCCAGGTCCTGCCGTCGGCGGAGGTCTGCACGCGGTAGCCCGCCGCGTACGCGTCCTGCCAGCGCAGGACGACCTGGCCGAGCCTGACCGGCTCCGCGAGCTCCATCTGCCACCAGGCGCCGTCCTCGACCGGCGACGACCAGCGGGTCGTGGGGTCGCCGTCGTTCGCGCCGGACGCCGGGAAGTCCTTCGTCTCGTCGCCCGACGAGGAGGCCTTCGCGCCGCGCGCCAGGTCGGGACCGGCCGTGCGGGGATAGGCGCGGATCGAGAGGGTGCGGGTCTGGCCCTCGAAGGTGACCGGGATCTCGTACGTCCCCGCGCGCGTGCCGGCGGGGACGGTGACGTCGACCGGGACGTCGACCCGCGTGCCGCGCGGCAGCGTCGACTTCTCCGGGGTGCGCACCTGAACGCCGTCGGGTGCCTTCGCCGTGACCTTGCCCTGTACGTCGCCGGGGCGCAGGGACGTCAGCTTCGCGGTGACCCGCTGCGGGCCGCCGCCGATCTCCACGTCGGCCTCGGTGCGGGCCAGGGAGAAGCGGGCGGCGGGGGAGTCGGCGTACCAGGGGACGACATGGCGGACGGCGCCCTCGGTGACCGTGACGCGGACGGCGTCGGCACGGGGGGCGGCGTCCTTGGGTGTGGAGGGCTTGGCCTCGGTGAAACCCGTGCCGGACAGGGCGCCGATGCGGCGCCAGCCCTCGCCGGGGACGTGGGCCTCGATGCTGCCCTTGGTGCCGGGGTCGGTCAGCGCCGTCACCGCCGTGAGGGGGCGGGCGCTCGGGACACGGACCGTCGCGCGGTCCGACGCCTGCTCGCTGTCGAGCCCCGCCCATGACCTGTACGCCTTCTGCGACCGCGTCAGGAAGGGGGCGAGGACGCCCTTGCCGACGGTGGCTTGCGAAGCCTTCAGCTCCTTCTGGAGCCCCGTCAGGGTGCGCGAGGCGCGCCAGGCGACCGCGCCGTCACCGGTGGACTGCGCGCGCAGCATGTCGACCGCCGTCTCGCCGGCCTCCCCATAGCGCGCCAACTGATCGACCCAGGGCCCCACTTCGGCGTCGAGGTCGCTGCCGGCCAGGCGCCGCGGAGCCTCCTTCATGACGGTGAAGGCGTCCCGCAGGTCCTGTGCGGTCTTCTCGATGCGGGCGGTGTCCGTCGTCGTGCGTGCCCGCCAGAAGTCGTCCATCAGCGGACGCAGATACGCCGACTCGTCGGCGCCGAGGACGGACGAGGCGTCATTGCCCGCGAGGGCGCGCAGGGCGCCCCGCTTCTTCGCGTCACCGCCGGAGAGGTCGTCGATCGCGGCGAGCCACGACTCGTGCGGGCGGTAGGCGCGGGGGTTCCACGCGTAGTCGGCTGCCGTGAACAGGGGGATGCGGGACGCGGAGGGCTGCTCCATGGCGTTGCCGAGCAGCGCCGCCGAGCCGGTGGCGACCGCGGGCTCCCGGCCGGTGTAGGGGCCGAGGAAGATACGGTCCTGCGCGAAGTCGTTGACGGGGTAGTTGTCCATCGTCACGAGTGGGTGCGAGCCGAACGCCTCGCGGGCACCCGCCAGTTCACGCCCGGTGATGGTCTTGGGCACCACGCCGACGCCCGTCCACGCCACCTCGACGCGCTGGTCAAGGCGGGCGGCGATGGCGTCGCGGTACTTCGTGGAGCCGTCCTGGAAGTACTCCGTGGGCATCAGCGAGAGCGGCTTCGCGCCGGGGTGGCGCTCGGCCAGGTGCGCGGAGACGGCGTTGGCGACGCGTGACTGGGCCTTCGCGGCGGCCTCGGGCCCCGAACCGAAGGCATCGGCGTCCGCGGCGCAGTGCCACTCGCTGTAGCTGACGTCCTGGAACTGCAACTGGAACGCGCGTACCCCGAGGGCCCACATCGCGTCGATCTTGCGGTTCAGGGCCTTGATGTCCTTGTCGGACGACATGCACATCGCCTGGCCGGGGGCGACGGCCCAGGCGAGCGTCACGTGATTGCGCTTCGCCCGCTCCGCGAGAGCGCGGAAGTCGGCGCGCTGGTCGGCGGGGTACGGCTCGCGCCAGCGCGCCTGGCGGTAGAGGTCGTCGCCGGGGGCGTAGAGGTAGCGGTTCTGCTTCGTGCGCCCCATGAAGTCCAGCTGGGCGAGGCGCTGTTCGCGGGTCCACGGGGTGCCGTAGAAGCCCTCCGTCATGCCGCGGACCGCGGTGCCGGGCCAGTCGCGGATCTGGACTCCGGGGACGGTGGTGGTGCCGGTGCTCTTGGTGAGCAGCTGGCGCAGGGTCTGCACCCCGTGGAAGAGACCGTCGTCACCGGCGCCCGCGAGGGCGATGGTGTCCCGGCCGCCGATCCGGCCCACCGCGAGGCGGTAGCCGCCGGACGGGAGGTCGCCGCGGGCACGGGCGCCGAGCGCGCGCAACGCCTGGTCGGCGTCGGCGCCTTCGGCGCGGATGACGAGGTTCCCGCCGCCGGGGAGCCGGTCGCCCGCCTTGATGTCGGTGACCTCGGTGATCTCACGGGCGCCCGCGTCACGGAGGAGGTCGCGCAGGGCGTCCATGGCGTACGGATCGGGGTTCTCGCCGGTGGCGAGCACGACCTTGTCGGTGATGGTGACCGGGGCCCCGGCCGAGGTCATCGTCTGGGGGCGGGGCCAGACCGGGGGAAGGGCGCCGTCGCTCTCCCGGTCGTCGTCCGGGGAGGTGGCGGGGGCGCCGGGCTTTCCGGGGAGGCCGGGGGCGGCGACGGCGCCGGGGGCGCCGCCGAGGGCGCCCGCGATGACGGCGACGGCGATGGCCGCCGCGCCTTTCCTGCGCCGCAGTTGCACGGCCCTCTCCTCGCGTCCTTCAAACCGGTGATCACATGTGGTGCGTCAGTTGTCTCAGGGTGTCACTGAGCCCACCACTCGTGGGGTGGGGGTGTCAACGGGCGTGGGTGTTGTGGGGGTTTTCTTCCCTGTGACATCGGCGGGGTTCGTGGTTGATCGGGGGCGGGGCTGAAATGCTTGCTCCGGTTTTGGGCACGATCGGAACCGGGGAAAAGGAAGATCTTGCGTCTGGACCCCCACATAGAGAAACGAATGTGAGTACGCGCACGTTCATACAACGGATATGTCTGCGATCCCGCGCACTGGGTAGGGCTGCTGCCGAAGACCCGTCCTGCCCCCTGACAATGGAGCCCTACGTGCCCGCTTCCGCGAATCTCCTCCTCTCCGCTCTCTCCAAACAGGTCTCCGGCCCCGACTCGGGGCTCGACGGATCCTGCTCCTGCGGCTGCCTCGAGCCGCCCCTGACCAGCGAGCCCCCGCTGGCCGACGCAGCACCCCTGACCAGCGAGCCTCCGCTCGCCGACGCCGCCCCGCTGACCAGCGAGCCCACCTCAACCGGCACCGCGTCGGGCCTGGCCTACATGGGGGTCTAGATGGCCCCATCCGGAGCGACCGGACCCACCACGGGGCCCGCCGATCCCGCCGGACTTTCCCGCCTTGTCGCCTTGTACGGCGTGGCGACTTCTTACTCCCCGTCCCCGGACCGCACGGTTCCGGCCACCGACGCCGCGGTGATCGCGGCCCTGGCCGCCCTGGACGTGGACGCGAGCACCCCCGAGGCGGTGCGGCGCGCCCTCACGGCCCGCGAGGCCGAGCTGAGCGCCCGCCTGCTGCCCCCGACGGTGGTGGTGTGGCAGGGCGACCCCGAGGCGCCTTCACCCTGGGCCGGGCTGCCGCCGGGCACGCGGGTGCGCGTGCGGACGGAGCGCGGGGAGCGGCTGGAGTGGGAGACGCCGTTGCCGGAGTCGGACGAGGGTTCCCGCGACCTCCCTGACGCGCCGCGGGGTGAGCGGACGGACGGGCGGGAGACATCGCCGCGGGGTGAGCGGACGGACGGGCGGGAGACATCGCCTCGCAGCGGCGAGAAGACAGAGCCACGGGTGGCGCCGGCCCTGCCACTTGGCGTCCACCGGCTGCGAGCCGAGACCCCGGACAACCGCACAGCCACCGCCCACGTGGTCGTCGCCCCGCACCGCCTGCCGCCCCCGCGCGAGAAGACGTACGGAATTCTCGTCCAGCTCTACTCCCTCCTCTCCCGCCGCTCCTGGGGCATGGGCGACCTCGGTGACCTCGCCGAACTCGCAGCCTGGTCCGGGCGGACCCTGGGTGCGGGATTCGTGCAGGTCAACCCCTTGCACGCGGCGGTTCCAAAGCCTTCGGACGGGCCGTCCGACCCCTCCCCGTACCGCCCCTCGTCGCGCCGCTTCCCCGACCCCGTCCACCTCCGTGTCGAGGACATTCCCGAGTACGCCCATCTGGACGGCGAGGCCCGCGACCTGGCCGCCGATCTCACGCGGCGGGCCGCCGCGCTCCGCGAATCCGTCCTCCAGCAGGGTCAGTTGATCGACCGGGACGCGGTCTGGGAGCTCAAGGCGCAGGCCCTGGAGCTGATCCGCGAGGTCCCGCTGGGCCCCGGTCGGCGCGCCGCCTACAACGACTTCCTCGCCGAGCACGGGGACGACCTGGAGGACCACGCCACGTGGTGCGCGCTCGCCGAGCGGTACGGCCCGGACTGGCACGCCTGGCCCGCGCCCCTGCGTGACCCGGCGTCCCCCGAAGCCGCCCGCGCCCGCCGCGAGTTGATGGACCGCGTGGACTTCCACTGCCGTCTCGTCTGGCTCACCGACGCCCAGCTCGCCGCCGCGCAGCGCTCCGCGCGGGACGCGGGCATGGACATCGGCCTCGTGCACGACCTCGCGGTCGGCGTGCACCCGGCCGGTGCCGACGCGTGGGCGCGGCGGCGGCACTTCGCCGCGGGCATGTCGACCGGCGCGCCGCCGGACGCGTTCAACGCGCGCGGCCAGGACTGGGGCCTGCCGCCCTGGCGCCCGGACCGCCTCGCCGAGTCCGGATACGCCCCCTACCGCGCCCTCCTGCGCGGGCTGCTCCGCCACGCGGGCGCGGTCCGCATCGACCACGTCATGGGGCTCTTCCGGCTCTGGTGGGTCCCGGAGGGCCGCGCGCCCACCGAGGGAACGTACGTCCAGTACGACGCCGACGCGATGCTCGCCGTCCTCGCCCTGGAGGCCCACCGCGCGGGCGCCCTCGTCATCGGCGAGGACCTCGGCACCGTCGAGGCCGGCGTCCGCGAGACCCTCCAGCGACGCGGTGTGCTCGGCACCTCCGTGCTCTGGTTCGAGCGGGACTGGGCCGGCACGGGACGGCCGCTGCCGCCCGAGCGGTGGCGAGCGGACTGCCTGGCCACCGCCACCACCCACGACCTGCCGTCCACCGCGGCCCGCATCACCGGCGAGCACGTCCAACTCCGGGACAGGCTCGGTCTCTTGACCCGCCCCGCGGTCATCGAGCAGGCCGAGGCGACGGCGGACGTGTCGGAGTGGCTCGCGCTGCTCTCCTGCCTCGGCATGCTGCCCGGCGGCGGCGGACACGAGCAGGAGGAGATCCGCGCCGTCCACCGCTTCCTGCTCGCCACCCCGGCCCGCATGGTCGGCGTATGGCTGCCCGACGCGGTCGGCGACCGCCGCCCGCAGAACCTCCCCGGCACCTGGGACCAGTATCCGAACTGGCGGCTGCCGATCGCCGACGCCGAGGGCCGCCCCGTCACCCTGGAGGAGCTCGCCGCATCACCACGCGTCCACGCGTTCATGGACGTGTTCCGTACCCGCGAAAGACCCCGTACGGCACCCCCGGGCGCGCGGCCCGTTTAGCTGTTCGCTACGTTGGCACCGTGGACAAGAAGAATGCCCTGCGCGCCGGCGCCCTGGCTTCCGGTACGACGCTGATGATGCTGCTCATGTCGTCCCCCGCGCTCGCGCTCACGCGCGACGACGGCGACGACCCGGGTCCGGGCCTGAGCGTGATCGACACGCTCGGCCTCTATGTCGTGGCGCCCATCGTGCTGTTCCTGGTGATCGCGGGCCTCGTCATGGTCGGTGACAAGTCCCGCAAGCCGGTGAAGAAGGGCTGACGCCACTTCGTTCAGCGAGTCCCCGCGTAGGGGACTTCACGTGAGGGGCTCCTCGTCGCTGTGCGCGTACACACGCGTACGTCGACGAGGAGCCCCTCACGTATGAGGTGCCCCGCACGTATGTCCGGAGCTCGGAGGTCACGGTCGCTCGGCCGTGAGATACCGCTGCACCGTCGGCCCGAGCCAGTCCGCCATCTCCTCGCCGGACAGCGCGACCGCGGGCGGGAACCGCAGCACATAGCGGGTCAGCGCCATGCCGAGGATCTGTGAGGCGCAGAGGCCGGCCCGCGTCGGGGCCTCGGCGGGATCGGGGCAGACGCGGCGCGCGACCGGCAGCAGCTGGTCCTTGAAGATGCCCTGCATCCGCTCGGCGCCCGCCGTGTTCGTGATGCCGACGCGGAGCATCGCCGTCAGGACCTCGTCCTTCTCCCAGACGTGCAGGAAGTGCGTCACCAGGGCCCGTCCGACGGCATCGCGCGGCACCGCGGTGAGATCGGGCAGGCGCAGATCGATGGCGCAGGCCGCGGCGAACAGGCCCTCCTTGTTGCCGTAGTAGCGCATCACCATCGACGGGTCGATCCGCGCGTCCTTGGCGATGGCGCGGATGGTGGCCCGTTCATAGCCGTCGGCGGCGAACCGCTCACGGGCGGCGGCGAGGATCGCGCCGCGGGTGGCGTCGGAGCGGCGGGGCGATGCCGGGGCCGCCTCGGGCACTGAGCCGGTGGTCTCGGTCGTCCCCGTCCTCCCCGTCGTCCCCGTCGTCCCGGCCGTCTCGGTCACTGGATCGGGTGCACTTTCATTCATGCCAACAAGCGTAGGCCAACATGTGTTGACAGTCCATGAGGGCGGTCCTACGTTAGTCAACAAGCGTTGACCAACAGTCGTTGGCACAAGGAGGCCGTCATGAACGGAAGCCAGGACACGACCGGCACAGCGAGCCCTACAGTGATCGTCGTCGGCTCGGGCCCCACCGGGTTGCTGCTCGCCGGGGATCTGGCCGCCGCCGGCGTCCCCGTCACGCTGCTCGAAAAGCGGCCGCACGAGATCAGCAATCTCTCGCGCGCCCTGGTGCTGCACGCCCGCACCCTCGAACAGCTCGACGCGCGCGGTCTCGCCGACGAACTGGAGGCCAAAGGGCAGACGCTCGACCGCCTGCGCCTCTTCGCCCGCCTCGACGTGGGCCTGGACAAGCTGCCCTCGCGCTTCAACCACCTCCTGGTCCTGCCGCAGTACGAGGTGGAACGGGTCCTGGAGCGGCGGGCGATCGCCGCCGGTGTCGACTTCCGTTACGAGTGCGAGGTCACCGGGGTCACCCAGGACGCGGACGGCGTGAGCGTCGAAGTCCGCGGCCCTGGAGGGGAGTTCGCCGAGGTCCGGGCCGCGTACGTCGTCGGCGCCGACGGACTCCACAGCCCGGTCCGCAAGGCCATCGGCCTGCCCTTCCCCGGAAAGTCCGCCATCCGCTCGCTCGTGCTCGCCGACGTGAAGCTCGCCGAGAAGCCCGCGTCGGTCCTCACGGTGAACGCCTCCGGTGACGCCTTCGCCTTCATCGCGCCCTTCGCCGACGGCTATCACCGCGTCATCGGCTGGAACCGCGCGCACAACGTCCCCGACAGCGAGCCCCTCGACCTCGAAGAGGTCAAGGAGATCACCCGGCTCGCGCTCGGCCATGACTACGGCATGCACGACGCCCGCTGGATGTCCCGCTTCCACAGCGACGAGCGTCAGGCGCCCGCGTACCGGGTCGGCCGCGTCTTCCTCGCCGGGGACGCCGCGCACGTCCACACCCCGGCGGGCGGGCAGGGCATGAACACCGGCCTGCAGGACGCCGTGAACCTGAGCTGGAAGCTGGTGGCGGCGGTCGAGGGCCGTGCCTCCGAGGGTTTGCTGGACACCTACCAGTCCGAGCGGCACCCCATCGGCAAGGCGGTCCTGCGCAGCAGCGGCGGGATCGTGCGGCTCGCGATGGCCAAGCGTCCGTGGTCGCGCGCGGCCCGCGCCGTCCTCGCCTCCTTCATCAACGTCATGCCCCCGGTCCGCGACAAGGCGATCGGCCAGATCACCGGCATCGGCTACCGCTACGGGGCCCCGAAGGGTGCCCACCGCCTGACCGGACACCGCGCGCCGGACGTCGCGCTCAAGGAGGGTCGGCTCTACGAGGCTCTGCGCGAGGGCAGGTTCGTGCTGATCGCCCCGGAGGGCGCGGGGTGCGAGGGGGAGGGGCGCGCGGTCGTGACGCACTGGGCGAGTGGCCGACGTACGACCGTCCTGGTCCGCCCCGACGGGTACGTGGCGTGGGCGGCGGACGAGGCGGAGGCGGGGGAGGTGCGGGCGGCGCTGGTGGAGTGGGGTGCGGTGGCCGCGGGTGCGGAGGCTGCCGCTGAGACCGTTCAGTAGAACTGTAAAGAGGTCTCGAAAAGATTCGATGGACCTGATGGGTGCGGGGGTGTGAGTGTAGTCCCGCAACCAGCCAAGCGATCAGCCAAGAGATCAGCAAAAGGATCGGCCAAAAGATCCCCGCCGGGTGGTGCCCACCTCGGCGGGGTTCGTGCGTTCCCGGGCGAACCGGGAGGAAGACAAGGGATATCAGTGACTGTCCTGGACCGGACGACCCGGACGACCCCCACTCACACCGCGTCGGGCCCGACGGCGAAGAGCAAGGCGCAGCGGGCCGCGGGCCCCATCGGCCTCGGTCTCGCCCTCGCGGCGCTCGCCACCGTCGTCTGGTCGGGCAGCTTCGTCACCTCGCGTGCCCTCGCCGACAGCGTGCCGCCCATCCAGCACGCGTTCTGGCGGTGGATCATCGCGATCGCGGCGGTGACGCCCTTCGCCGCGCGCCAGGCGTGGCGGCAGCGGGCCCTGCTCCGCAAGCACCTGCGCTTCCTGCTCCTCGCCTCGCTCCTCGGCGTCACCATCTACAACACGCTGGTCAACCAGGCGGGCGTCACCACCACCGCGGGCAACATGGGCATGATCATGGCGGCGTCGCCGGTCCTGATGGCGGTGTACGAACGCCTCGGTGGCGCGAGGCTCGGGGCGCGCCGGGTGACGGGCATGCTGATCGCCTGCGCGGGCGTCCTGGTCCTGGTCTCCGGGGGATCGCTCTCCATGGACTTCGCGGCGGGTGACCTCTGGGTGATCGCGGGGGCGGTGTCGTTCGGGTCGTACAGCGCGCTGCTCAAGCGGAAGCCCGCGGAGATCGGCGGACTGCCGTTCCTCTTCGCGACGTTCGTGCTCGGCGCGCTGATGCTGCTTCCGGTGTTCGTGGTCAGTTTGGTGCTGCAGGGCGGTTTCCAGCCGACTGTCGGGACGGTCTCCCCGCTCCTGTACGTCGGCGTCGTCTCGTCCGCGATCGCCTTCTTCGCCTGGAACAAGGCGATCTCCATCATCGGCGCCGCCCGCGCCGGGGTCATCTACTATCTCCAGCCGGTGTGCGTCGCCCTGCTCTCCTTCGCGGTGCTCGGCGAGGCGATGGGATGGCTGCAGGTGCTGTGCATGGGGCTGATCCTGGGCGGGGTCGTGCTCGGCGCGGCGCGCACGAAGTAGGGGGTGCGTCCGGTGGAACCACCTCTGGTGACCAGTCGGTACGTTGACTCCATGAGCGAGTGGGACATCAAGAAGCTGCAGATCCTGCGTACGTTGAGCGAGCGGGGCACGGTCACCGCGACGGCGCGGACGCTGCGGATGACGCCGTCGGCGGTGTCCCAGCAGCTCTCCAACCTCGCCAAGCAGCTGGGGGTGCCGCTGCTCGAGGCGCACGGCCGCCGGGTCCGCCTCACGGACGCGGCACACCTCGTCCTGCGCCACGCGGAGGCCGTCTTCGCTCAACTGGAGCTCGCGGACGCGGAGTTGGCGGCGTACACGCAGGGCGAGGCGGGGGAGGTGAGGGTCGGGGCGTTCTCGACCGCGGTCCCGGCGCTCGTCGTGCCCGCGGTGCGGGAGCTGCGGGCGGCGGCGCCCGGGATCTCGGTGCGGGTCCGTGAGGTGGAGGCGGCGGAGGCGTACGACCTCCTTGCGGCGGGGGAGGTGGACGTGGCGCTCTCCCTGGCGGTGACGGCGCCGGCCGCCGGGGACGCGGACACGCGCTTCACGCGGGAGTCGCTGCTCGCGGACCCGCTGGACGTGGCGCTTCCCGTGGAGCATCCGCTGGCGGCGGTGGAGGGGCTCCGCCTCTCCGACCTGGCCGGGGAGCCGTGGATCTTCGGGGGCAGCGGTCCCTGGTCCGAGATCACGCGGGCGGCGTGCGAGGGGGCGGGGTTCACGCCGGAGCAGGCGCATTCCGCCTCCGGCTGGACGTCGATCCTCGCGATGGTGGAGGCGGGGATGGGGGTCGCCCTCGTCCCGCGGATGGCGGCGGTCCGGCGTGACGGGGTGGTGATGCGGGCCCTGTCCGCGGACCGCCCTCGCCGCCATGTGGTGGCGGCGGTTCGCCGCGGGGCGGCGGGCGGGGCGGGCGTCAGCAGGGTCTTGTCGGCGCTTCGGGGGGCGGTTTCCCTGCGGGGGGCGGAGGCGGGTTAGGGGGCTCCCCCTCCGGCCGGGGGTTCACCACGGTCCTGGGGTGGCTGGGGATGAGCCCCCCCCGCCGGCCGGAGGGGGGAGGAGCCCCCGCCCCCCCGACCCGCCAAAGAGAGCTACGCGTCCGCCGCCTGCGCCCGCAGGGCCCGCTCCACCCCCGCTCGGGACTCCGTGATCAAGCGGCGCAGCGCCGCCGACGGGGCCGCCGATGCCAGCCACGCGTCCGTCGCGTCCAGCGTGGCCTGGGACACCTGGAGCGACGGGTACAGGCCCACCGCGATCTGCTGCGCCATCTCGTGCGAACGGGAGTCCCACGCACCCTTGACCGCCGCGAAGAACTTCTCCGTGTACGGCGCGAGGAGTTCACGCTGGTCCGTCTGGACGAAGCCGCCGATCACGGACTCCTGGATCGCGTTCGGGAGCTTGTCGGACTCCACGACCGAGGCCCACGCCTCCGCCTTCGCCTCCGCGGTGGGCCGCGCCGCCCGCGCCGAGGCCGCGTGCCGCTCGCCCGCGGCCGTCTTGTCACGGTCCAGCTCCGCCGTGATCCCGGCCTCGTCGAGCCGCCCCGTCGCCGCGAGCCGGTGCACGAAGGCCCAGCGCAGCTCCGTGTCCACCGCCAGGCCCTCGATGGCCTGCTTGCCCGACACCAGCTCCTCCAGCAGCGTCAGCTGCTCCTCCGTACGCGCCGCCGCGGCGAACGCCCGCGCCCACGCCAGCTGGTGGTCGCTGCCCGGCTCCGCCGCGCGCAGGTGCGAGAGCGTCGCCTCCGTCCAGCGGGCGAGCGCCTCCTCGCGCCGCGCCGGAGCCGCGTACAGCTCAAGGGCCATCTTCACCTGACGGTGCAGGGACTGGACGACCCCGATGTCCGACTCCTTGGCGATCCCGGACAGGACCAGCGAGAGGTAATCCCGCGTCGGCAGCTCCGCGTCCCGCGTCATGTCCCACGCCGACGCCCACGACAGCGCACGCGGCAGCGACGCCTCGAAGTCACCGATGTGCTCCGTCACGAACGCGAGCGACTCCGCGTCCATGCGCACCTTCGCGTACGAGAGGTCGTCGTCGTTGAGGAGGATCACCGCCGGGCGCTCGCGGCCCACCAGCTCGTCCACCGCCGTCAGTTCGCCGTCCACGTCCAGCTCCACGCGGTCGGTGCGCAGCAGCTTGCCGCTCTCGTCGTCCAGGTCGTACAGGCCGATCGCGATCCGGTGCGGGCGCAGGGTCGGCTCGCCCTTCGCGCCCGCGGGGAGCGCCGGCGCCTCCTGCTTGACCGCGAACGACGTGATCCTGCCGGACGTGTCCACGTCCACCACCGGACGCAGGACGTTGATGCCCGCCGTCTCCAGCCACTTCTTCGACCAGGTCTTGAGGTCGCGCCCGCTGGTCTCCTCAAGGGCGCCGAGCAGATCGGACAGGCGCGTGTTGCCGAACGCGTGCGCCTTGAAGTACGCCTGCACGCCCCGGAAGAACTCGTCCTCCCCGACATACGCGACGAGCTGCTTCAGGACGCTCGCGCCCTTCGCGTACGTGATGCCGTCGAAGTTGACCAGGACGTCGTCGAGGTCGCGGATGTCCGCCATGATCGGGTGCGTCGAGGGAAGCTGGTCCTGGCGGTACGCCCACGTCTTCATGGAGTTGGCGAACGTCGTCCAGGAGTGCGGCCAGCGCGAGTTCTCCGCGTACGCCTGGCAGGCGATGGAGGTGTACGTGGCGAACGACTCGTTCAGCCAGAGGTCGTTCCACCATTCCATCGTCACCAGGTCGCCGAACCACATGTGGGCCAGCTCGTGGAGGATGGTCTCCGCGCGCGTCTCGTACGCCGCGTCCGTCACCTTCGAACGGAACACGTACTGGTCGCGGATGGTCACCGCGCCCGCGTTCTCCATCGCGCCCGCGTTGAACTCCGGCACGAAGAGCTGGTCGTACTTGGCGAAGGGGTACGCGTAGTCGAACTTCTCCTGGAACCACTCGAAGCCCTGCCGGGTGACCTCGAAGATCGCGTCCGAGTCGAGGAACTCGGCGAGCGAGGGGCGGCAGTAGATGCCGAGCGGAACCGACTGGCCGCCAGGACCCTCGTACGAGCTGTGGACCGAGTGATACGGACCGACGATGAGCGCCGTGATGTACGTCGACATGCGCGGCGTCGGCTCGAAGACCCAGACGTCACCGCTGGGCTCCGGGGTCGGCGAATTCGAGATGACCGTCCAGCCGGACGGTGCCTTCACGGTGAACTGGAACGTCGCTTTCAGGTCGGGCTGCTCGAACGACGCGAAGACGCGGCGCGCGTCAGGCACCTCGAACTGCGTGTAGAGGTAGGCCTGTTCGTCGACCGGGTCGACGAACCGGTGCAGGCCCTCACCCGTGTTGGTGTAGTCGCAGTCGGCGACCACCTTGAGCTCGTTGGGCCCCGCCTCCAGGTGCTTCAGCGCGATGCGCGCGTCACGGAAGACGGCGGCGACGTCCAGCGAGCGTCCGTTCAGGACCACCTCGTGGACCGCCGGAGCGACCAGGTCGATGAACGTCTCGGCGCCCGCCTCCGCGGACTCGAAGCGCACCGTGGTCACCGACCGGTAGGTGCCGCCCTCTTGCGCGCCGGAGAGGTCGAGGTCGATCTCGTACGAGTCAACGGTGAGCAGCTTCGCCCGCTGCTGCGCCTCTTCGCGGGTCAGATTGGTGCCGGGCACGCGGTCATCTCCTCAGGTACGTCAGGTACGACTTGTGGCGTTTCCGGCCATCCTTCCACGTGGGTCCGCGGACGTGTCCGGGCATGGTCCATGGACCGCCACGCGGCATTGTTCGATGGCCGGGGTGCCGCTAGCATCCGCGCGTCGACTCACGCCCCGGGGGGAGCGTCCATGGGAATTCGACGGTCATCGCGATCGGCGCGATTACGCGGTGCGGGGTGCGCCGCATGATCGACGTACTCGTCGCGGGAGCGGGGATCGGCGGGCTCACCGCCGCGCTCAGCCTGCACGCGGCGGGCATCGGGGTACGGGTCATCGACGCGGTGGACGCGCTGCGGCCCGTCGGGGTCGGCATCAACCTCCTTCCGCACGCCGTACGGGAGTTGACGGAGCTCGGGCTCGGCGCCGAGCTGGCGGCCACGGCCGTGCCGACCGCCGAGACGGTCCACTTCGACCGGCACGGCAACTACATCTGGGCCGAACCGCTGGGCCTGGCGCGCGGTCACCACTGGCCGCAGTACTCCCTGCACCGCGGCGCGCTGCAGCTGATCCTCCTCGACGCGGTGCGCGACCGTCTCGGCGAGAACGCCGTCCAGACCGGTACCGCGTTCGTGCGGTACGCCGAGCCGGAGGGGTCGGGGGCGCTGCGGGTGACCCTGCGGGACGTACGGGGCGGACGCGAGTTCGCGGTGCCGGTGCGGGCCCTGGTCGGCGCCGACGGCCTGTACTCGGCGGTGCGGGCCCGGCTGCACCCCGGAGAGGGGCCGCCGCTGTGGAACGGCATCCGGATGTGGCGCGGGGTCACCGAGTGGGAGCCGGTGCTCGGCGGCCGTGCGATGGCGTTCGCGGGCAGCAACGCCACCGCGAAGTTCGTCGTCTACCCGATCTCGCGGGAGGCGGAGACGCGGGGGCGCGCGCTGCTCAACTGGGTGGCGGAGGTGCGGTTTCCGGTCCATCACCACGGGTCGCCCGGCCCGGTGGACTGGAACCGCTCGGGGCGCCTCTCCGACGTCCTGCCGCACTTCTCCGGGTGGCGGATCGGGGACCTGGACGTGCCCGCGCTCCTTGCGGCGACCGGGTCGAGGGCGCGCATCCTCGAGTACCCGATGGTGGACCGTGACCCGCTGCCGTGGTGGGGGCGCGGTCCCGTGACCCTGCTGGGTGACGCGGCCCATCCGATGTACCCCGTGGGGTCGAGCGGCGGCTCGGAGGCGGTGCTCGACGCGCGGGCGCTCGCGCGGTGCGTGGCCCTCGCCGGGGCGGACCGGGTGAGCGGGTTGCGTGCCTACGAGGCGGAGCGGTGGGGCCCCGCCAATGCCGTGGCCCTGGCCAATCGGGCGATGCCGGTGGACGAGGTGCTGCGGGCTGTGGCCGAGCGGGCGCCGGAGGGGTTCTCGCGGGTGGAGGATGTGCTGACGGGGGAGGAGCTGGCGGAGTTGGGGGAGGGGTATCGCAGGATGCGGGGCTGTTGGTAGGGCTTCCTTTTCCCCAACCCCGCCCCTTCCCGAAAACCCACTCGGCGTGGGGGCCCTTGGCCTTGGGTGCCGTCATCACCGGCTCCGCCGAGTTCGTCCTCAAACGCCGGACGGGCTGGAATTCCCGCCGGTCCGGGGAAATCTTTCAGCCGTCCGGCGTCTGAGGACGCCCTCGCGCAGCGAGTTTCGGGAAGGGGCGGGGTTGGGGAATGTGACGTCTGAAATCCGCCAGCCCCACCCACCCGCACGCGTGACCCTTACCCCATGACCTACGACCCTCGCCCCATATCCCCCACCGCCCTCAAACAACTCCGCATCACCGACGACGCAGGCCGCCCCACCCACCCCTACGTGGACACGGAAGGCGGCAGCCCCCTCCGCTGCTGCCTGCGCCCCGTCACCCCCGGCGAACGCGTCGCCCTCGTCTCGTACGCACCCCTGCGCCGCTGGGCCGAGCAGACCGGCGCCGCCCCCGGTGCCTACGACGAGCAGGGCCCCGTGTTCATCCACGCGCAGGACTGCGAGGGACCGGCGGCCGGCGGTGACGCGTACCCTTTCGCCCGGCCGGGAGCCCTGCGTACCCTGCGCCGCTACAACGCCGAGGGCCACATCGTCGGTGGCCGCCTGATGGAGATCCCGGACCCCGCGACGCAGGGTTTCGACACCGCCCTCGCGGAGGCCTTCGCCGACCCGGAGGTCGCCCTCGTGCACGTCAGGGCCGTCGAGTACGGCTGCTTCCACTTCGAGGTCCGCCGCCCCTAGGGCCCCAGGGACCGCCCACCGCCCGCGCGAACGCCCGCACCCGCTCCGTCTCCGCGTCCCGGCGCCACACCATCCCGAGCACCGAATCCGGCACCCCCTCCACCGGCACGAACGTGACGTCACGCCGCCCGTGATACTCCGCGGTGGGACGGCACAGCAGCATCGCCCCGCGCTCGGCCGCCACCAGCGTCAGCCCCTCCTGGAGGGTGCGCACCTCCGGCCCGGGCACGGCCGACGGGGCCTGCGCCGCACGCCAGTAGGCGGGTGCCGGAGCCGTCGCCGAGATCAGCGGGGTCTCGGTCAGCTCGGCGGCTCGCAGCGACGCGCGGCCCGCGAAAGGATGGCGTACCGACACCGCGACCGTCTGCTGCTGGCGGGAGAAGAGCGGGCCGAGCACCAGATCCGGCTCCTCGACGGGCAGCAGCACGATCGCCGCGTCGACGTCCCCGTGCCGCACCGCCCCGAACGGATCCGCGAACGGCACCTCCACGATCTCCGTCACGCAACCCGGATGCCGCTCCTGGAAGTCGGCGATCGCCCGCATCAGCCGCGCGTCCGCCGTCCCCTGGAAGCCGATCCGCAGCCGCCCCGTGACCCCCCGCGCCGACTCCCGCGCCGCGTCCACCGTGGCGCTCAACCTCTCGTAGGCGGGGCGTAGTTCGGCGAGGAACCGCTCGCCCGCCGGAGTCAGCCGCACCCGTCGGCTCGACCGCTCCACGAGCCGTGTGCCGATCCGCCGCTCCAGGTCCCGGAGCAGCTGACTGACCCGGCTCTGCGACACATAGAGCCGCTCGCCCGCGCGGCCGAAGTGCAACTCGTCGGCGAGCGCGATGAAGCACTCCAGCTCCCGTATCTCAAGCACCGGCGCCCCCTCGTCCATGACCCTCATCCATGAGCCTCGCTCATTGAAGGATGAGATCTTCGCCGTTGTTCCCCGCGGCCGCCCGACGAAGGCTTGTCCTCATGCACACCACCCAGGGCACACCGTTGGAACGCACCGATTCGCGACGCTCACTGCCGCTCTCCGTCCTCACCGTCGGCGCCGCCACCTTCTCCATCGTCACCACGGAGATGCTGCCGGTCGGCCTCCTCACCTCGCTCTCCTCGGGGCTCGGCGTTTCCGACGGGACCGCGGGCCTGACCGTCACGCTGCCGGGCGTGGTCGCCGCGCTCGCCGCCCTGCTGCTGCCCGTCGCCGTGCGGCGCGCCGACCGGCGGACGGTGCTGTGCGCGCTGATGGTCCTGCTCGCCGCAGCCAACCTCCTGTCCGCGCTCGCGCCCGCCTTCGGCATGCTGCTCGCCGCCCGGCTGCTCGTGGGGGTCTGCATCGGGGGCGTGTGGGCCATCGCGGCCGGGCTGGGCGTACGGCTGGTGCGCGAGGAGTCAGCGGGGCGGGCCACCACGGTGATCTTCAGCGGGATCGCGGTGGCGTCCGTGCTCGGCGTGCCCGCCGGAACGTTTCTCGGCGAACTCGCGGGCTGGCGCTGGGCGTTCGCGGTGATGGGGGTGTTCGCGCTCGCGGTCGCCGGGCTGCTCGCCGCGGTGCTTCCGCGACTGCCCGCGACGGCGGCGGTACGGCTCGGCACGTTCCCCGGGCTGCTGCGCGGCGCGCGGCTGCGGGCGGGACTCCTCGTGGTGCTGTCCCTGGTGACCGGGCACTTCGCCGCTTACACCTACGTACGACCCGTACTGGAGCGGGTGCCCGACCTGGGCGCCGGGCTGATCAGCGGACTGCTCCTCGTCTACGGGATCGCGGGCATCGTCGGCAACTTCGCGGGCGGCGCGCTCGCGGCCCGCGACCCGCGCCGGGCGCTGCTCGCCATCTCCGCGGGTCTTGCCGCCGTGGTCCTGCTGCTCGGACCCGCGGGCGGCTCGCTCCCCGTTTCGGTGGCGCTCCTCGTCGCGTGGGGCCTGGCCTACGGCGGGGTCTCCGTCTCCGCGCAGCAGTGGGTCCTGGCCGCCGCGCCCCACGCCCGGGAGGCGGCGTCGGCACTCTTCGCCGGGGTGTTCAACGCGGCGATCGCCCTGGGCGCGCTGACCGGCGGCCTGGTGGCGGACGGCCTCGGGACCACGGACGTGCTGTGGCTCGGGGGCGGTCTCGCGGCGCTCGCGCTGCTCGTCGTGGCCCGCGCGAAAGGGGCGGGCACCGACTGAAATCGGTGCCCGCCCCCTACGGCGTACGTACGAGGAGTGCGTCAGCCCTTGAGCTCGGCCGCCACCAGCTCCGCGATCTGCACCGCGTTCAGCGCGGCGCCCTTGCGGAGGTTGTCGTCGGAGATGAAGAAGGCCAGGCCGTTCTCCACCGTCTCGTCGCCACGGATTCGGCCCACGTAGGAGTCGTCCTTGCCCGCCGCGACCAGCGGGGTCGGGACGTCGGTGAGGACGACGCCCTCCGCCTTCGCGAGGATCTCCGTGGCGCGCTCGGCGCTCAGGGGACGCTCGAAGCGGGCGTTGACCTGGAGGGAGTGGCCGGTGAAGACCGGCACGCGCACGCAGGTGCCGGAGACCTTGAGTGCCGGGATCTCCAGGATCTTGCGGGATTCGTTGCGGAGCTTCTGCTCTTCGTCGGTCTCGTTCAGGCCGTCGTCGACGATGGAGCCGGCCAGCGGCAGGACGTTGTACGCGATCGGCGCGACGTACTTGTTCGGCGCCGGGAACTCCGTGGCCGAGCCGTCGTGCGTGAGCTTCGGGGCGTCGTCGCCGACCTTCTTGACCTGGTCGAACAGCTCGTCGACACCGGCGAGACCCGAGCCCGACACGGCCTGGTAGGTCGCCACGACGAGCGCGGTGAGGCCGGCCTCCTGGTGCAGCGGCTTCAGGACCGGCATCGCGGCCATCGTCGTGCAGTTCGGGTTGGCGATGATGCCCTTGGGGCGGTTCGCGATCGCGTGCGGGTTGACCTCGGAGACGACGAGGGGCACCTCGGGGTCCATCCGCCAGGCCGAGGAGTTGTCGATCACGACGGGCCCCTGCGAGGCGACCTTCTCGGCCAGCGCCTTCGAGGTGGCGCCGCCCGCCGAGAACAGGACGATGTCGAGGCCGCTGTAGTCGGCCGTGGAGGCGTCCTCAACCGTGACACCGTCGAGCTTCGAGCCGGCCGAGCGGGCCGATGCGAACAGGCGCAGCTCGTCGACGGGGAAATCCCGCTCGACGAGGATCTTGCGCATGACCGTGCCGACCTGACCGGTGGCTCCGACGATTCCGACCTTCACAGGGACTTCCTCCGTATGTGCATGGGCATAGGCATTGGCCTGTGCGTTCCATCATGCGTCTGTCCACGGCCGCCTTGTCCAATCCATTGTCCGAAGTTCGGGATGTCACATTCCCGCGGGCCCGCGTCGAACGTTTCGGGCGCTGCTGGCGTCCTAGGGGAAACGTGGGGACGGGAGGGGTGTCTTGCTGCGCGGAAAAACGCGACGGGACCGGCGGGACCATGAAGAACGGTCCGATCCGCTCGACGCGGCCCAGGAGGACCGGGTGCGGGCGGTGCTCGCGCTCGGCGGAGTGCCGCACGCGGACCTGCCCGACGGCGTCCAGCAGGTCAGGCTCAAGCTCCTGGAGCGGGCGGCGGACGGGCGCGAGGCGCCTCGTGACGTGTCCGCGTGGGCGGCGGTCGTCGCCTCCAACCTCGCCATGGACTGGCACCGGGCGCGCCGGAGGCAGGAGCGCCTCGGGGAGCGGCTCGCCGTGCTGTGGCGGGAGGCGACGGACGAGGACGGGGCGGAGTCGCGGGCCCTCTCGATGGCCGTGACCCAAGGCCTCGACGCGCTGCCCGACAGCCAGCGGCAGGTCGTCGTGCTGCGTTTCTACGCCGATCTGCCGGTGCGGGCGATAGCGGACGAACTGGGCATACCGGAGGGCACGGTCAAGAGCAGGCTGCATACGGCGGTACGGCTCCTGCGGACGCGGCTGCACGAGGGCGAGGTGGTGTGAGGGTGGCCAGGGACGAGTACGAGGAGCGCGACACGTGCGACGCGCTGATGCTCGCCCTCACGGGCGAGCCCGTGCCCGAGGCCCGCGGACAGGACCCGGAGCTCGCGGCGGAGCATGCCGCGGCTGTGGCGGATGTCGCGCTGCTTCGGGAACACATCGGGGTGGTCGGGCGAGCGCTGGCGGCTCCGGAGCCGGAACCGGCCCCTGTGGTCGCCGTACGCCCGGCGGGTGTCCGGCGGCGGCGCGTGACGGTGGCGCTCGGCCTCGCCGCGGCCACGGCGGCCGTGTCGCTGGTGGGCGGGGCCGTCTGGCTCGCGATCGAGAGCGGGGGCGGGATCAGCGCAAATGCCGACAAGGACGCGGCGAAGGGGGCGGCGTCGGGCGGGGACCACAAGGAGGACGCGGGCGGTCCGAACGAACGGGACGCGGGCGGTTCGGACGACATGGACCAGAAGCCCGGCGCGTACGCGGCCTGCGCCCGGCTCATCGTGGAGGGCACGGTGAACCGCGTCGAGCCGGTCCCCGGCGGCGTACAGGAGCGGATCGTCCTGGACGTGACCCGCTACCACAAGCCGAGCCGGGGGGCCGAGCAGGTCACGTTCGTGATGGACGTGGACGTGGACCCGCGCCTGCGGCCGGGCGACCGGACCCTGATCGGCATCCGGAAGGGGGAGGCGTCACCGGACGTCTGGTCCAAGGGCAAGAAGGACCTCGCCAGGGACCGGGCATGGATCGAGCGCGAGCTGCGCCAGGGGAAGGGCAAGAAGATGACGTGCTGAGAGGAGGGTGAGGCTCGCACGTCGGCCGGGCCGGAGGTCTCCGGCCCGGCCGACGTCTCAGCGAGAGAAGGACCGCTACGGGGTGACCTTCTCGATGAGCACGCTGCCGGTACCGGCGACCGTGCCCCGCCCGTTCAGGAGGGACACCTCACCGAACAGCTGGCGCCCCTCGGCCGCGGGCGCGTCCGCCGCGACCTCGGCGGACACCTGGGCCGACGCGCCGTTCGCCAGCTGCACCGGCGCCGACTCGTCGACCTTCACCGAGCCGAGCGCGCCCGAGAAGAAGACGTCCCGGTAGTCGTACGCGGTGGTGCCGGACGGAATCGAGTAGCCGGCCACCTCGATCTCGTACGTACCCGCCGCGGGCTTCTTGAGGCTGACGGACTCCTCGGAGTCGCCGTCCGCCGCGGAACCCACGACCACACCGTCCTTCGAGACCGACAGGTCGAGGTCGGCCGCGGCGTCCGCCGTCGACCCGATGGCGACGTCGAGCCGCTCCGCGCCCTCGGGCACGACCACGGTCGTCGTCTGGGTCTCACCCTGCTTGATCGACGGCTTCGCCGCCTTCGCGGAGCCGAGCGGGCCGCCCTTCAACTTGCCGTCCACCGCTGCGAAGTTGTTGGTGACCTTCCAGGAGACGGGGGCCGGGGTGCCGACCTTCGCCTCCGGGACCGTCTGCACGGCGGGGTCGAAGGCGACACCCAGCGCGGAGACGTCCAGCTTGTAGGGGTTGTCCAGGAGCGGCGACGTCCTGCGCGACTCGACCTCGATCTCCCAGACGCCCGGCTGCGGCTCGGGGTACGAACGCAGGTCGGGGCGGCAGGTGTTGGCCGGGTTGTCGTAGTTCGCGTAGCAGACGAGCGAGGACGTCGAGTCGACCGGGACGCCGTACGGGTGCACCGCGATGAACCGCGTCTGGCTCTTGCCCTTCAGGCCACCGAGCGCCACCTCGAGGGACTTGGCGCCCTTGGGGACCGTCACGAAGTACGACTTGGTGCTGTTGCGCTGCACCGCGTCGGACGCCGAGAACGTGTACGCGGGCTTGGCGAGCGGCGCCGAGACGACGACCGTCGACATGATCTGCTGGTCGATGCCCTCGCTGCGCTCGTCGTCGACCGTCAGGATCGCGCTGTGCAGACCGGCCGACTTGGCCTTCGCCTGCACCTTGACCGTGACCGGCTTGTTCAGCGGCAGCGTCACCGCGCCCTTGCCGAGCAGCTCGAAGGTGCGCTCGTGGTTGTTGACCAGGTCCAGTTCGTGGCGGATGCCGCGGTCCGGGCCCGATGTGCGGGTGATCGTGACGTCGTACGTCCGCTTCTGGCCGGTCTTCAGGCCGCCCTCACGGTCGTAGATGCCGGTGCCGGGCTTCTTCAGCTCCTGCTCCAGGGCGGTGTCGACCGGGGCCTTCACCGTGTACGTGTGCGCCTTCGCGTCGTCCTCGATGGCGTTCCACGCGTCGACCACGTTGATCAGGCCGGTGCCCTGCGCGTACGCCTGCTCGCCGCGGATGCGGTCCGCGGTGGAGGTCAGCGCGGTGCGCAGCTTCGCCGGGGTGAGGTCGACCTTCTCCCGCTTCGCGGCGGAGAGCAGCAGCGCCGAGGCGCCCGCGGCCTGCGGGGACGCCATCGACGTGCCCTGCAGCATCGAGTAGCCGGCGGGCAGTTGGTAGCCGGCCTCGGCGACCGGGGAGCCCGGCAGCCAGGTCTGCGTGGTGTTGATGGCCGCGCCGGGCGCCGAGATGACCGGCGCGAAGCCGCCGTCCTCACGCGGACCGCGCGAGGAGAAGTTCATCATCGCGTACTTCTTCTCCACGGCGGAGCCGTAGTTGGCGGCCCAGGTCTCCTTGGAGATGGAGGCGCCGACGGAGATGACCTTGTCCGCGAGGCTGGGGTCGCCGATGGTGTTCGCGCCGGGGCCCGAGTTGCCCGCGGAGATCACCAGCTGCACGCCGTAGGTGTCGATGAGGCGCGTGTAGAGCGCGGCGCGCGCGTTGTTGCCGTCGTTCAGCGCCGGGAGGCCACCGATCGACATGTTGACGATGTCGACGCCGCGCTTCGTCACGAGGTCGATCATGCCCTCGGTGAGCGCGACGTTGGTGCAGCCGCCGCTCCAGGTGCAGGCGCGCGAGGATACCAGCTTGGCGCCGGGGGCGGCGCCGTTCATCTTGCCGCCGAACAGGCCGTTGGCCGCGGTGATGCCCGCGACGTGCGTGCCGTGCTCGGACTCGATGACGCCGATGTTGACGAAGTCGGCCTTCTTGCCGACCCAGTCGCCGCCGTACGGGTCGGTCGGCACGTCCTTGCGGATCTCGACGACGAACGGGACGCGCTCGACGACGTCGGTCGCCGGGTCGTCCTTGCCGAAGTAGGCGACCTGGTGGTCGTCCTTGTACGGCTTCATCGTCTCGTCGTCGGTGAAGTCGTTGTTGTCGTTCAGGTCGACCCGGACGGTGCCGGCGGCCGGGTCGTACAGGACGCCCCAGCTGTCGGTGGTGTCGCCGTCACGGTTGATGTCGCCCTTGGCGTCGCCGCCGGTGGTGGCCGACTCGCGGAAGCGGTTGACCTGGAAGGTGCCCGCGGGAGCCTTCCACGTCTCGCTGTCCCAGGTGAAGACGGGGCCGGTGACGGGGTTGGTCATCCGCCGCCAGGTGCCGTCGGCGTCCACGATCGGGTCGGTCGCGGTCACCCAGTCGGTGATCTTCCGCTCGCCCGTGGTGGTCTTCTGGAGCGCCGGGTGCCCCAGGTCGACGCCGGAGTCCAGGATGCCGATGGTGGTGCCGCGGCCGTCCGCCTTCGGGTGCTTCTTCACGAAGTCGACGGCGCCCGTCTCGAAGGACGGGTTGTACGGGTTCTTCGCCGGAGTGTTCTTGCCGGGTCCGGCGTACGTCCCCTCCGCTGCCTTCTTCGCACCCTTGGCGCGGTCGGCGGCGGGCGTCGGGTCGTCGAGCTCGATCTCGTGCCGCAGGTCGATGCCGTGCACGGACGACAGCTTCCCGGCGGCCTCGATGGCGGCCTCGGCCTTGCCGGTGGGCACGGTGGCGCGTACGTAGCCGAGCTTGTCGTACGTCCGGCCGACGGAACCGCCCTTGACGGCGTCGAGCTGGTCGGCGACCTGCTCGGTGGCGCCCGGCGCGGTGGCGACCATCATCGTGACGGTCTTCTCGCCGTCCGCCTTCGCGTCGGCGAGGAGATCGGCGTCGGCCGAACCCAGCTTCTTCGCGGCGGACTTGGGGGTGGTCCGGCCCCCAGGGTCTCCGGGGCTCCCGTCGGCCGCGAGGGCCATGGGTATGGGCCCGGCGGCGGAGAGCGCGGCGGTCAGGCCGACGGCTATCGCGAGACGGGTCGTGCGTCTAGCACTGGATCTGTGCATCAGCATCCCTGTACGTAAAGGTCGAAAAGGTCCGGAATCCGGAACCGGATGACCGCTCAGCTTTACGTAAGGGACCGCTGTTTGGGGAGAGTTGTCGGGTTACGATCGAGGCGTGACGCAATCCCGCCATGCGCCATCGGCGACATAGCAGGTCATTTTCCCCGGAGCTCAGGACCCTAGGCCTCGCGGGCGCGGGCGTAATGGCGCGAGGCCTTCGCCCGGTTTCCGCAGGCGGCCATGGAGCACCATCGCCGCGTGCCGTTCCGCGACGTGTCGAAGAAGTGCAGGATGCACGCGTCGTGGGCGCAGGGTCTGATCCGGTCCGGCGCGGTGGCGAGCAGCGTCAGGTAGTCCCGTGCCGCCAGCCAGGCGGCGCCCCATGTCGCGTCCTTGAACTCGGGCTCTTCGCCCGGCCCTTCGGGGGAGAGGGTGGCCCTGATCCGTCCGTGTCCGAGGATCTGGTTGACGCGCGCGATTCCGGCGGCGGTGTCCGGGCCGTCCACGACGGTGGAGATCGCGTCGCGCGCCCGCCGCACGTGCTCCAGCGTCGCCTCGTCCGCGCCGAACCGGTCGTCGAGCCCGTTGGCGGCGAGCCAGACGGTCAGTCCCTCGGTGTCGGTCAGCAGGTCCTGGCGTGTGCCGTCCGCCATCCACCGGGTGTTGAGGAGGTCGAGGGAGAGCGGCTCGCCGACAAGTGGACGGGGGTCGCGGGGCGGGGCGGTCATGGGGGGCTCCCTTCGAGGCTAACCATCAAAGGGTACGTGACCGGTTGACGGTCCCATGGCTAACCACTAACGTCACTTTCAATGGTTAGCCCGCATGGGGTGGGCCGCCGTCGACAAGGGGAGAGTCATGACCGCGACCAGCACACTGCGCACCGGCCACGTCGGTCTGAACGTCACGGACATCGAGCGCTCGCTCGCCTTCTACCGCGACGTCATCGGCTACGGCGTGCTCGGCGAAGGCAAGGAAGAGGGACGCAGGTTCGCCTTCCTGGGGCAGGACGGGACCCTCGCCCTCACGCTCTGGCAGCAGGCGGACGCCGCGTACGCCGCGGGGAACGCGGGACTGCACCACCTGGCGGTCGAGGTGGACACCATCGAGCAGGTCCACGCGTACGAGAGCGCCCTGCGCGCCCACGGGGTGGAATTCGCCTACGAGGGGGTCGTCCCGCACGGCGAAGGCGCCGCGTCCGGCGGGATCTTCTTCCACGACCCGGATGGCACACGCCTTGAGATCTACGCGGGGTCCGGCGGGGGCGCCTTGGGCCGGGCTCCGGTGGCGGATGCGCCGACCTGCGGGTTCTTCTAGCCGCTGCCCGGCTGGGCAGGTTGCGCAGCTGCTCGGCCTGCCCGCTTCGCGGCAGAGTGTTGTTCGTCGTCCGCGGGTCGTCCGTGGCTGGTCGCGCAGTTCCCCGCGCCCCTTCGGGGGCCAGTCCCTCGCGTCCCTTCGGGCGCTCTCCCGGTAGGAGTGACATGTCCCCGAACGCGCCGAATGCCCCGTACCACCACGGCTCCCGCGCCGTTCAGGATCTCGTCGGCGTGCGGGAACTGGCCGATCACGTGGGCCGGTCCGTAGGTGACGGCATCCGCCCCGTCGCCGCCGCCTTCCTGGAGATCCAGCCCATGCTGGTGATCGGCGGCGCGGACCCGGCGGGCGCCGTCTGGGCCTCGCTGCTCACCGGCGCTCCCGGGTTCGTGCGGGCCACGGGACCGCACCAGATAGCGGTCGCGGGCGGCCTTCGCCGGGCCGACCCCCTGGCAAGCGCCCTCGCCCGGGAGGGCACCCCCGTGGGCACGATCGCCCTGGACCCCCGAACCCGCCGCCGCATGCGCCTCAACGGCAGGGCCCGCCCGACGCCGCGCGGCCTGGCGATCGAAGCCGACCAGGTCTTCTCGAACTGCCCGAAGTACATCCAGAAGCGGCAGCTTCCGGTGGGCACCATGCCGGGCCGCCCGTCCGCGCCCCGCCACGGAGTGAAACTCACCGGCGATCAGCGCGCGTTCATAGCCGAGGCGGACACCTTCTTCCTCGCCACCGTCCACGCAAAGGGTGCCGACGCCAGCCACCGGGGCGGCCGTCCCGGCTTCGTCCAGGTTCCTTCCCCCTATGAACTCACCTGGCGGGACTACCCCGGCAACTCCATGTTCCTGTCCCTCGGCAACCTCGCCACCGATCCCCGCGCCGGCCTCCTCTTCCTCGACTGGACGACCGGCACCACGCTCCAGCTCACGGGCACGGCCCGCACCACCCACGGTGACGACGGCTCCCGCACGCTCCGCTTCACCCTCACCGAGGCGGTTCAGACCCTCGGCGCGAGCCCCTGGAGCTGGACCGCTCCGGAGTACTCCCCTGCCAATCCACCCCAGGGGGACTAGCGTCACTCCGTGCACAAAGAGCTCCGGGTGGCGGCCTACGCCGTATGCGTGCAGGACGGGCAGTTGCTGCTCGCTCGCTGGGTGGCGGGCGACGGCAGCAAGCGCTGGACGCTGCCCGGCGGCGGGATGGACCACGGGGAGGATCCGTACGACACGGTGATCCGCGAGGCCGACGAGGAGACGGGGTACACCATCGAGCCCCGCGCGCTGCTCGGCATCGACTCGCTGCGCCGCCGCTATCCGCGCAAGCTCGGTGCCGTCGCCGACTTCCACGGCGTGCGGATCGTCTACGAGGCGCACATCACCGGCGGCGAACTGCGTCACGAGCGGGACGGTTCGACCGATCTCGCGGCCTGGCACGCGCTGGACGCCGTAGCCGGACTCGACCGGGTCGGACTCGTCGACATCGGGCTCGACCTGTGGCGGTCACGGCCCGCCGACGGGCATCTGGCGGCGCCTTCCTGAGGGCCCGCAGCGTCCTCCCTTCCCCGGAAGGTGAACATGGAGTGACCGCCTCCTCTCGCCCCGGGGAGGGGTGCGTGACAGCGCAGGGTGCCCGATGATCCACGTACGGTGATCGGCGTTGCCCGTTGCGGTCTCGTTAACGTGCAGGCCATCCCGGATGCCAACGATCCAGTAGAGCGGGAATTTCGCCTGGTGCGGAGCTGCCCGCGACCACTGCCGACGCGTTCGCAATCGGGGAGACCGCGCCATGTCGCGCATACGCATCGTCGCCACCGCCGCCCAGTCCACCGCCCACTCCGCCCTGTCCGCCGTGGACCGCCGGGCCTTCCTGGCGACCACCGGAGCCGTCTCCCTCTCCGCGGGCATCGGCTATGCCCTGCGGCCCGGCACCAGCCATGCCGCCCCCAGCAGACCCGCCCCCGTCGCGCTCTCCCGGCAGGCGCCCGCCGCACCCCTGGCGCCGTACCGGGGCGGCACCACGCTGGGTGCGGTCGCCACCCCGCGCGGCACCTCCGGCTACCGGCGGCTCGGCGACGGCCCCGCCTGGGACCGCGTGGTCCGCGGTGATCTGGCCGCCGCCAAGGGTGGCCGCGAGGGGCGGCGCACCCCGCTCGCCGCGTTCGTCCAATTCACCGACCTGCACCTGGTCGACGTGCAGCATCCGCTGCGGTACGAGTATCTGCGGGCCCAGACCGCGAGCGCCTGGCGCCCGCAGGAGGCCCTCTCCGTGGCAGGCGCGGTCGCGCTCGTCGAGCGGGTCAACGCGCTGCGCGGCGCGCCCGCCACCGGATCGCCGCTGCACTGCGTGGTGACGACGGGCGACAACACCGACAACAACTCACGTTCCGAGCTCGACTGGTTCCTCAAGACCATGAGCGGCGGGCGCATCAACCCCAACACCGGTGACCCGCGCCGCTACGAAGGCGTGCAGGACAGCGGCCTGAAGCTGTACTGGCACCCCGACGACGACCTCCGCGACTCCGACAAGGCCCTCGGCTTCCCGCGGGTCGACGGCTTCCTGGAGGCCGCGCTCCGCGAGGTCAACAGCCCCGGTCTCGGACTTCCCTGGTACTCGACCGTCGGCAACCACGACGCGCTGCCCGGCGGCTGCTGGGGGCCCGGCGACTCGTACTTCTCCGAATTCGCCGTCGGCGGACGCAAGCTGATGTCGCTCGACGAGCCGCGCGGCGCCGCGCTGTGGAAGGCCGTGAAGAAGGGCCGCGACCCCAAGGGCGCGCAGTTCAAGGAGCTCCTGAAGAGCGAGGCGCGGCGGATGCGCTCGGTCACCCCGGACGAGAGCCGCGCGCCCTTCACCCCCGCCGAATACGTCGCGGCCCATCTCGATCCGGCGTACAAGGGCCACGGCCCCGCCGGACACGGCTACACGCGGGAGAACCTCGACGCGGGCACCCAGTACTACTCGTTCCGCATCAGCGACGACGTACTCGGCATCAGCCTGGACTCGACGGACCCCGGCGGCCACTACGAAGGTTCGCTCGGCACGGCCCAGACGGAGTGGCTGGAGCGGGAGCTGAAGGCGAACGAGGAGAAGGACGGCGGCGGGTCGTACGTCATCGTCTTCAGCCACCACACCAGCCGGACGATGCGGAACCTGCGCGCTGACCCGGACCGCCCGCGCGAGGGCAGGCACGGAGGTGACGAGATCGTCGCCCTCCTCGCCCGCCACAGTTCCGTCCTCGCCTGGGTCAACGGACACAGCCACAAGAACCGGATCACCGCGCACCAGACCCCGCGCGGCTCCTTCTGGGAGGTCTCCACGGCCTCGCACATCGACTTCCCGCAGCTGGCCCGCGTCGTGGAGGTGAGCGACAACCACGACGGCACGATCTCCCTCTTCACCACCCTCATCGAGTCGTCGGCCCCGCACCGCACGGATTACGCCGATCTCTCCCAGACCGGCCTCGCCGCGCTCTACCGCGAACTGTCCTTCAACGCCCCGGGTGCCAAGCCCGCGCTGGGCGGCGAGCCGGGCGACCGGAACACGGAGCTCGTCCTCAAGAAGGGCTGAAACCCCCTCGGCCGCGCGCGAAAGTAGGGGGCGGGCCCGCAGACACGGGCTCCGCCCCCTTTCGCTACCTGGGCAGCACCACCACATACGCGGCGGGATCACGGTCGCTCGACGCCATCAGGGCCGTCCGCACGACGGTCGCCTGCTGCTCCAGCGACTCGCGCAGCTTCTTGGGCGTCAGGTGCACGACGGTGATGCCGAGCCGCTCCAACTGTTCGCGCTTACGGGCGTATTCGGACCACAGCGCGTCGTCGTCCTGCCGGAACCCCTGCCGGGTCACCCGTGTGTCCAGCTCGAGCGCGACGGCCAGATCGGGCCAGTAGGCGTCCACGCCCCCCAGATGCGGTCCGCCGGGCAATCGCAGGTCGACGTTCCACAGCGGATCGGGCAGGTCGTGCTCGGTGACCATCCGGTAGAGCCGGTCCTCGGCGAGGGCCCGCCCCTCGGCGAGCAGGGAGTCCACCGCGTCCACGACATGCGGACGGGTGAGCAGCTTCGCCTGGCTCAACTCCCGGACAGCGGCCGCCGGTTCGCAGTGACCGTCGCGCACCGCCTCGGTGAGCAGCCTGCGCACGGCGGCCGCCTCGCCCAGGCCCGCCACGGCGTCGGCGAGCGCGCGCGGCACCGGGGCCACCGGAACTCCGCCGATCTGTACGGCGGTCGGCAGGGCCGGGGTCCGCACGAGGCGTGCGAAGCCGGTGGAGCGCAGCCGCCGGGTGCGCGGGACCAGGACGTCGATGCGGTCCAGGGAGAGCAGCGGGGGAGCCGACGAGAAGCGGTGCAGAGTGAGCGCCGCGAGTCCGGTGATCAGGGCGTCGGCGTACGGGGCGTGCGGATCGCCCGCGCCGGGCTGTGCGGGCACCGACTTGGCGGCCTTGGCCGGCGGCCGTCCGGCGAACAACAGGGCGCCGTGCAGGCGCTCTTCGCTGGTCGGCGGGCCCGGGTGCAGCAGACAGACCCCCGGGAGCAGCTGCTGCCAGGGGCCTTCCGGGCGGCAGTGGGCGGCGAGGTCGGCGGCACAGACGCCGTGGGCGCGGAGCTGGGCGGTGCTCATCACGCGGCGCTGGACGTCGGCGAGGTGACGGAGGGGGCGGGGGGAGAGCGGGGTGTTGTGGTTCATGACCGGGCCATTCCCGCCGCTGAACCGCCCCCTAACCGCTGTTACACGCTCGTCGACATAACCGGACAACCCCGCACTAAAGTGCAGACGTTCGACTGCCGAAAAGGTCCGTTTGCGCGCGGTACGTGCCGACGGTCCTCCTCCCCGTCGTGGGCGCCACGCCGAAGCCGCCGAGCAGCGGTCGACGCGGCGCCCACCCCGGGTGCCCTAGGAGGCCGCGGCGTCGCACGCCTGTGCCTGGAGCGAGCGCGCGAGGTCGTCCCGGGCCTCGAGCACGAGCCGCCGCAGTGCGGGCGCGGCCGACTCGTGCGAGGCGAGCCACAGGTCCGCCGCGTCCAGCGTCCCCTGATCGTCCTGGAGGTGCGGGAACAGCCCCCTCACCACGTCCATGCCGATCTGGATGGAGCGCTCCGCCCACACCCGCTCGATGGCGGCGAAGTACAGCGGGGCGTACGGAGCGGTCAGCTCCCGCTGGGACGACTGCGCGAAGCCCGAGATCGTCGCCCCCGCCAGCGCGTTCGACAGGGAGTCGGACTCCACCACGGAGGCCCACGCCTGCGCCTTCACCGCCGCGGAGGGCCGCGCCGCCAGGCACCGCACCTGATGTCGCTTGCCCGAAGCCGTGTCGTCCCGGACCAGCTCGGCGGCGAGCACCCGCTCATCGGCGACGCCGTGAGCGGCCAGCGGACCGAGGAAGGACCAGCGCAGCTCCTGGTCGACGTCCAGGCCGTCGATCTTCGCCGTCCCTTCGAGGAGGCCCTGCAAGAGCTGGAGATCGGCCGCGGACGAGGCCACAGCGGCGAAGAACCTCGCCCACGTCAGCTGGTTCTGGCTGCCGGGCTCCGCGATCCGCAGCTCCCGCAGCGCGCCCTCGGCGAGCGCCCGCCCGCCCTCCTCGCGCCACTCGGGGGCCGCGTAGAAGGTGAGGGCGGACTCCGCCCAGGTGTGCAGCATCTGAAGGACGCCGATGTCGCTCTCGCGCCCCGCGAACCGCAGCACGAGCCCGATGAAGTCCCGTGCGGGCATGAGCGCGTCCCGGGTGAGATTCCACAGCGCGGACCAGCACAGCGCGCGGGCGAGCGGATCGGTGAGGTCGCCGAGGTGCGCCCGCAGCGTGTCGAGGGAGTTCTCGTCGAAGCGGATCTTGCAGTACGTCAGGTCGTCGTCGTTGACCAGGACGAGATCGGGGGCTTCCTCGCCGGCCAGCTCGGACACCACCGCCCGCGGCCCTTCGACGTCCAGCTCCGCGCGTGCGTACCGGGTGAGCTCACCCTCGGGCGTGCGGCGGTACAGACCCACCGCCACGCGGTGCGGACGCAGTTCGGGGGTGCCCGTCGGCGGAGCCGGCTGATGAGCAGAGCCGGAGGCTTCCTGGAGCACGGAGAGCTCGGTGATCCGGCCCTCCGCGTTCAAAATCACCTGGGGCGTGAGGGAGTTGACGCCCGCCGTCTGCAGCCACGACCGCGACCAGGACGCCATGTCGCGCCCTGAGGTTTCCTCAAGGACCGACAGCAGGTCGCCGAGCCGGGTGTTCCCGTACGCGTGGCGCTTGAAGTAGCGCCGGGCGCCTTCGAGGAACGCGTCGCGCCCGGCATAGGCGACGAGCTGCTTCAGGACGCTCGCGCCCTTCGCGTACGTGATCCCGTCGAAGTTGAGTTTGGCGTCCTCCAGGTCGCGGATGTCGGCCGTGACCGGGTGCGTGGAGGGCAGCTGGTCGGCGCGGTAGGCCCACGCCTTGCGGTTGTTGGCGAAGGTGATCCAGCCGTTGGTGAAACGGGTCGCCTCGACCATCGAGAAGGCGCCCATGAAGTCGGCGAAGGACTCCTTGAGCCACAGGTCGTCCCACCAGCGCATGGTGACGAGGTCGCCGAACCACATGTGCGCCATCTCGTGCAGGATGACGTTGGCCCGGCGCTCGTACGACGCCTGGGTCACCTTGCCGCGGAAGATGAACTCCTCGCGGAAGGTCACACAGCCGGGGTTCTCCATCGCGCCCAGGTTGTACTCGGGGACGAAGGCCTGGTCGTACTTCCCGAAGGGGTACGGGTAGTCGAAGTTGTCGTGGAAGAAGTCGAGCCCCTGCTTGGTCACCAGGAAGACGTCGTCCGCGTCGAAGTGCTTCGCCAGCCCCTTCCTGCACAGCGCGCCGAGCGGGATGTCCAGCGTCGTGCCGTCCTCGAAGGTGCGGCTGTAGGAGTCCGTCACGTAGTGATAGGGACCCGCGACGACCGCGGTGATGTACGTCGAGATCGGCTTCGTCTCGGCGAACTTCCATACGCCGTCGACCAGTTCACCGGCGCCGTTCGACCAGGCGGTCCATCCCTCGGGCGCCCGCACCTCGAAACGGAAGGGGGCCTTCAGGTCGGGCTGCTCGAAGTTGGCGAAGACGCGGCGCGAGTCCGCGGGCTCGTACTGCGTGTACAGATAGACCTCGCCGTCCTCCGGGTCGACGAAGCGGTGCATGCCCTCGCCGGTGCGGCTGAAGGCGCACTGGGCGTCCACCACCAGTTCGTTCTCCGCGGCCAGGTCGTCCAGCGTGATCCGCGTGCCGTCGAAAACCTCGGCCGGGTCCAGGTCCCTGCCGTTGAGGGACACCGCCGTGACGCTCGGGGCGATCAGGTCGGCGAAGCTCGTGGCGCCGGGGTCGGCGCAGCGGAAGCGCAGGGTGGTGACGGAGCGGAACGTGCGCGGCTCCTGGTCGCTCTCGCCGAGCGCGGAGCGCAGGTCGAGAAAGACCTCGTACCCGTCGACGGACAACAGTGCGGCCCTTTCCTGGGCCTCGTCGCGGGAAAGATTCTCACCGGGCACGGGCGGTACTCCCTTGTACTCGCATGTGGAAGTCGTGGATCGCACGACCTGTACGAATGTCTACGATCCTCGCATGTGCCCTCAGCGGGCGGTATCGGGGAATGCCCGGGTAGATCACTGACGTTCCCCTGGCCAAGCGCGCACGTATTCCCTAGGGAGAGACATGTCCGAGAACGGCAAGCCTGGCAAGATCCCCGTCGACTTCTGGTTCGACCCTCTGTGCCCGTGGGCCTGGATGACCTCGCGCTGGATGCTCGAGGTGGAGAAGGTGCGCGATGTCGAGGTCCGCTGGCATGTCATGAGCCTCGCCGTGCTGAACGAGGACAGGCTCGACGAGCTGCCCGAGGAGTACCGCGAGATGCTCGCGACGCAGGCCTGGGGCCCGGTCCGCGTCGTCATCGCCGCCCAGCAGAAGCACGGTGACGAGTACACCGGCAAGCTCTACACCGCCCTTGGCACCCGCTTCCACAACCAGGGCGAGGGTCCGACCCGCGAGGCGGTCGTCGCCGCGCTCAAGGACGTCGGCCTGCCCGAGGACCTCGCGGACTACGCGGACTCGGACGTGTACGACACCCAGCTGCGCGCCTCCCACCAGGAGGGCATCGACAAGGTCGGCCAGGACGTCGGCACGCCCGTCATCGCCGTTCCCGGCGCGGACGGCGAGCAGGTCGCCTTCTTCGGCCCCGTCGTGACGCCCGCCCCCAAGGGCGAGGCGGCGGCAAGGCTCTGGGACGGCACGCTCCTGGTCGCGTCCACGCCGGGCTTCTACGAGATCAAGCGGACGCGTACGCAGGGGCCGGTCTTCGACTGAGCTAGCCGAACGACGGCGGCAGGTCGAAGCCGTCCCGGTGGGCGAAGTAGTTCTGTACCCGCAGGCAGCCCTGGCGACCGCACCGCCAGTATTTGCCCGCGTCGGCCGGGCCCACCCGGGCGACGACGATGTCCAGTGCGTCTCCCGTGGGCTTCTGGAAGTTCTGGTGGGTGTCGCCGCAGTTCAGGCAGCGCCTCCAGGGATCTGACATGGCCCCAGCGTCCTCCGGGACCCCGCACACCGAAAGACCCCCGTGAGTCATGTCCTCACGGGGGCCTTTCGTCCATCCGCCTGCCTCAGCGAAGGTTGAGAAGACGATCACGAGGCAGGACGATCTCAGGGGGCCAGCAGCAGGCTGTTCACGCGCTGCTTCGCGGCGTCGTAACGCTTGGCGACGTCCTGCCAGTTGACGACGGCCCACATCGCGTCGATGAAGTCCACCTTCTGGTTCTTGTACTGCAGGTAGAAGGCGTGCTCCCAGGCGTCGAAGACCAGGATCGGCGTCGAGCCCTGGCCGACGTTGCCCTGGTGGTCGTAGACCTGCTCGACGATGAGGCGGTTGCTGAGCGGCTCGTAGGCGAGCACGCCCCAGCCCGAACCCTGCGTGGTCGCCGCGGCCTTGGTCAGCTGGGCCTTGAACTTGGCGAAGGAGCCGAAGGACTCGGTGATCGCGTCCGCGAGGTCACCGACACCGTCCGCGGCCAGCGGCTCGCCGCCGCCACCGTCCTTCGGGCTGTTCATGTTGTGCCAGTAGATGCTGTGCAGGATGTGGCCGGAGAGGTGGAAGGCCAGGTTCTTCTCCAGCCCGTTGATGGCGCCCCACGTCTCCTTGTCGCGCGCCTCCTCCAGCTGCTCAAGGGTGTCGTTCGCGCCCTTCACGTACGCCGCGTGGTGCTTGTCGTGATGCAGCTCGACGATCTGGGGGTTGATGACCGGCTCGAGCGCCGCGTAGTCGTACGGAAGTTCTGGAAGCGTGTAAATGGCCATGATCCGAGCCCTCCGACTGCTGCTCCGCTGTAGTGCAACGCTTATTGCAATCAATGTGCAAGTGCAGGCTAGCAGCAGGAGTGGGTGGAGGAAGGGTGGGGATGATCAGCCCTTCGTCCTAGGACCGGAGACCGGAGACCGGAGACCGGGAAAACGCGAGAGGGCCCCGAGTCGGTCGACTCGGGGCCCTCTCGCGTCGCTGCTACTCGGCGGCGACGGCCGCACGCTTCTCCGCCGTCTTCTGCCGTACGAATCCGATGATCGCGAGCGCCAGCGTCAGCGTGCCCGTCGCCAGGAGCTGCTTGCGGGTGTCGGGCTGTTCCGTCATCAGGTAGAAGATGTACGCCATCGCGGCAAGCGCGACCCAGGTCAGGAACGGGTAGGCCCACATCTTCACGACCAGCTTCTGCGGCTCCTCGCGCTCCGTCCTGCGGCGCAGGATCAGCTGCGAGGCGGCGATGAAGATCCAGACGACCAGGATCATCGCGCCGATCATGTTCAGGAGCCACGGGAAGACGTCGTCCGGGCGCCAGTAGCTGAGCAGGACGCAGACGAAGCCGAAGACCGAGGAGGCGAGGACCGCCAGGCGCGGGACGCCGCTGTGGACGCGGCCGAGCGCCTTGGGGCCCTGGCCGCGTGCGATCAGGGAGTACGACATGCGCGAGGCGCCGTAGATGTTGGCGTTCATCGCGGAGAGCAGGGCGATCAGGACGATGACGTTCATGATCTGGCCGGCGCCGGGGATGCCCAGGTGGTCGAGGGTGGCGACGTACGGGCCCTTCGCCACGACCTCCTTGTTGTCCCAGGGGAGCAGCGTGACGACGACGAGCATCGAGCCGACGTAGAAGACGGCGATGCGCCACATCGCCGTGCGCACGGCCTTGGCGACGCTCTGGACGGGCTTCTCGGACTCCGCTGCCGCGATCGTGACGGTCTCCAGACCGCCGTACGCGAAGACGGACGCGAGGAGGCCGATGATCAGGCCGTCCGTGCCGTTCGGCATGAACCCGCCCTCACCGGTGAGGTTGGCCGTGCCGGGGGCGGAGGCGTCCGAGCCGGGCAGGATGCCGAGGATCGCGAGGACGCCGATGCCGAGGAAGAGCGCGATCGCGCCGACCTTGAGCGCGGCGAACCAGAACTCGAACTCGCCGAAGTTCTTCACGGCCGTCAGGTTGGCCCCGCAGAACACCAGCATGAAGAGGGCGACCCAGGCCCACTCGGGGCTGTCGGGGAACCAGCCGACCATGATCTTCGCGGCGCCGATGCCTTCGAGTCCGACGGCCACGCAGAGCAGGAACCAGAAGCCCCAGCCCGCGGTGAAGCCCGCCCACGGGCCGATCGCCCGCTCGGCGTGGACCGAGAACGAGCCTGACGCCGGGTTCGCCGCCGACATCTCACCGAGCATGCGCATCACGAGCATGACGAGCGCGCCGGATATCGCGTAGGCGAGGACGATCGAGGGGCCCGCCGCGGCGATGCCCGCTCCGGAGCCCACGAAGAGGCCCGCTCCGATGACGCCACCGAGGGCGATCATGGAGAGGTGCCGCTGCTTCAGTCCGTGGACGAGCGGGGAATCGACCTTGGGGGCCTCGTCGGGTGATGCGCCTGGCGATGCGTCCTGGGGGGTGGACGTCCGAGACATGGGCGTGCCCTGTTCAGTAGCTGAGACGGGGGAGCGAGCGGCCCACAGTCTGAAGTCAGGTACCGCTGACAGGGAACACCTGACCGCTATACGGACACGACGCTCACACGTTGTGAAGATGTGGACACGAGATGTTCACGCGCGTTTCATGCGCGCCTCGCGCCACTCCCGTAGCCCCGCGACCGCGAGCACCAGACAGGTCGCACCCGCCGACCACAGCAGCTGCGGCCGGGCCGCGTCGTCGGTCAGCATCAGGCCGAGCACGGCCGCCATCGCCGCGAGCGCCGCCCACGTCAGGTACGGGAAGGCCCACATCCGCAGGACGAGCCGCTCCGGGGCCTCACGCTCGATGCGGCGGCGCAGCCGTAGCTGCGAGACCGCGATCAGTGCCCACACGAAAAGGAGCACCGCGCCGACCGAGTTGAGCATGTAGAGGAAGACCGAGTCGGGCCACTTCAGATTGAGTACGACGGAGACGAAGCCGAAGGCCACCGACGCGAGCACCGCCCGGCGCGGGACCCCGCCGCCCGACACCTTCAGCAGGGCCTTCGGCGCCTCGCCGCGTTCGGCCAGCGAGAAGACCATCCGGGACGAACCGTAGAGATTGGCGTTCAGTGCCGAGAGCAGCGCCACGAACACCACGATGTTCATGATCGTGCCCGCGGACGGCACCCCGATCGAGTCGAGGACCGTCACATACGGACTGACGCCGGCCTTCTGGGCCGTCCAGGGCAGCACCGTCACGATCACGAGCATCGAGCCGACGTAGAAGAAGAGGATGCGATAGACGGCGCTGCGCACGGCGCGGGCGACCGAGCGCACCGGGTCGTCCGACTCGGCGGCCGCGATCGTCACGACCTCGAGGCCGCCGAAGGCGAACACGACGGCGAGCACGCCGGAGGTGACGCCCTCCCAGCCGTTGGGCAGAAAGCCGCCGTGCCCGGTGAGGTTGGTGAGGCCCGCGGGCTCCGTGTCCGGAAGCACCCCGAAGACCGCGAGAAGACCGAGCACCAGGAACGCGACGATCGCGAACACCTTCAGGGCGGCGAACCAGAACTCGAACTCGCCGAAGTTCTTCACCGCGGCCAGGTTGGCCGCGGTGAACACCAGCATGAAGATCAGCACCCAGGCCCACTGCGGCACGCCCGGCGCCCAGCCGCTGGCGATCTGCGCCGCACCGGTCGCCTCCACGGCGAGCACGACGACGAGCAGGAACCAGTAGAGCCACCCGACGCTGAACCCCGCCCAGCGGCCGAGCGCACGCTCGGCGTGCACGGAGAAGGACCCGGAGGCGGGCATCGCGGCCGACATCTCGCCGAGCATCCGCATCACGCACATCGCGAGCGCACCGGCGATGAGATACGAGACGACGATCCCGGGCCCGGCCACGGCGATCCCGGCCCCCGAGCCGACGAAAAGCCCCGCCCCGATGACTCCACCGAGCCCGAGCATGGTCAGATGCCGCTGCTTGAGGCCGCCGCCGAGAGGTTCCGGCTCTACCGTTGTGGGCAGGCGTCGGCGGGACGGGTGGGCACAACCCCCACTGCTGGGTGCCGATTCATCGGGGGGTGCGTCGTGCATGGTGCTCAGCGCTGCTCTCGGGATCACAAAGGCTTGGCGGGAACCTACAGTGTCGCCGGGCTGTAGCCTCCCGCGCAAAGCGGGCTCAAATCGCCCCTCACCTCAGTGACGAGCATCACGCCCCCCGCAGGGATACCCCCCGCGCTTTGTGCGGAACCCACCACCGGGCCACCCGGCACCTTGTCGCCCACCGCCGGTGAAAGGCGCCCCCGCCTGAGATAGCGTCGCGGGGTCCCACCTGCCCGTCCCAGAACCCGCGGAGTCCCGATGAGCATCGCCGCCGTCTCTTCCCGTCCAGGCCAGGTCCTCGCCGACCTGCTGCCCGCGTCCCGCGCGAAGGACGCGGCGTTCGTCCTCGGCGGCGCCGCCCTCACCGGCATCGCGGCCCAGATCGCGGTGCCCGTCCCGGGCTCCCCCGTACCGGTGACGGGACAGACCTTCGCCGCCCTCCTCGTCGGCACCGCCCTCGGCGCCCGCCGCGGCTTCCTAGCCCTCGCCGTGTACGCCCTCGTGGGCATGGCGGGCATGCCGTGGTTCGCCGAGGCGGGCTCCGGCGTCGCCGCCCCGTCCCTGGGCTACGTCCTCGGTATGCTCCTCGCCGCCACCGTGGTCGGCGCCCTCGCCCGCCGCGGCGGCGACCGTTCCGTCCTGCGCACCGCGGGCACGATGGTGCTCGGCTCGGCGATCATCTACGCGGTCGGTGTCCCGTACCTCGCCGCCGCGACCGGCATGTCGCCGGCCCAGGCCGTCGCCGCCGGACTCACGCCCTTCCTGATCGGCGACGCCCTCAAGGCCGCGCTCGCGATGGGCGCGCTGCCGACGGCGTGGAAGCTCCTCGACCGCTAGCGGCCCCTCAACTACCGCCCCTCACGCCGTAGTTACGCCGGAAGAGGTTCGCCGGGTCATACGTGGCCTTCAGCTCGGCGAGCCTCTTTCGCGTCCCGGAGTCGTACAGACCCGCGGTCCGATCCCCGGCGGCGAAGGCGAAGTTGAGCAACCGCCCCTGGATTCCCGGAGCGAAGAGACCGAACGCCTGTGCCTGCACGGCCCGCACCGCGTCGAGGTCCGTGCCGTCCAGCGGCGAGAGCACCCGCACCAGCCACCCCGCGTCCCGGTGGGGCACCGCATTGCCCGCGGGCTTCGCCAGCGCCCCGCCGAGCTGGTTGATCTGGACGACGTGCATCGTCTCGGCGGCCGGACCGGTCAGCGCGAACAGCTCGCACGCCGCCGCGACGTCCAGCTCCCGCACGACCACGCTGTCCCCGTAGTAGGAGTGCGGGAAGTCCGGGTCGCTGTGGATCGTGTGGCTTTCGGTGTACGGCATCTCCCGCAGCGAGTCCGACACCGCGGGCCCGATCTCCCGCAACGGCGCCACAAGACGCTCGCCCGCGGCCTCGGAGCCCGTGTACGCGACCCGGACCGTGACGAGGTAGCGGCCCCGCAGATGGGGCGGCAGCTGCGGGATGTCCGGGTAGACCAGCGCCGCCACCGACGAGGTCAGCTCGTCCGGCACGGTCCGCGTCCACGCCTCGTAAGCCCGGAGCACGTCCCCCGGGTCCACCTCACGCCCGTCGAACTCGATCGCCCCGCCGTACAGCCGCGACACCGGCACGAGCCCGATCTCCAGGGCCGTCACCACCCCGAGGTTCGCGCCCCCACCGAGCAGCCCCCACCAGAGCTCGGGCTCGCTGTGAGCCGTGACGTGGCGCAGTGTGCCGTCAGCCGTGACGACGTCGAGCCACCGCACGTGGTCGGCGGCGTACCCGAACTCCCGGGCGAGAATGCCGAGTCCCCCGCCCAGCGTGTACGAGACGGCGCCCACGCCCGGCGCCGAACCGTTCAGCGGCGCGAGCCCGTGTGCCGCCGCGGCCTCGACGACCTGGCCCCAGCGGACGCCCGCGCCGACGGTTGCCGTGCGCGCGGCGGCATCGATCCGGACGGAGTCCATCCGCCGGGTGCTGATCAGTACGCCGCCCTCCGAGGCCCCCGGAAGCCCGTGCCCCGTGGCCTGGACCCCGATGGGCAGTCCCGCGTTCGCGGCGTAGGACACGGCGGCCACGACGTCATCGGCGCCGCCGGCCGCGAACACGATCGCGGGCCGTTGCGCGAAGCCGGTCTGGAACCCGGCGATCTCCTCGTCGTACCCGTCGTCGCCGGGCCGGAACACGAGTCGCTGATCGGTGAAGTCCACGGTGATCCTCCAAGAAGGGCTGCTGACCTGAGAGACCTTCCCCGGTAAACCTGACAACTGCCGTCAAGTTTTCCGGGACTTTCGTGGCCTGTCCCGCGCCTTCCGGGCCTGTCCCGACCTTCGGCAAACCGCGTCGACTGTGCTGTCATGAGAGGAGGGTTGGGGGTGGGCACCCATGCCGGAGCTTCGCGTGGTGGCGGGCCGGTACCGCTTGCTCGACGTCATCGGCCAGGGCGGCATGGGCCGCGTGTGGCGCGCGGCCGACGAGCTCCTCGACCGCCGGGTGGCGGTGAAGGAGATGCGGGTCGACGGGCCCTTCGAGGGTCCCGCGACCGAGGACGCACGGGTCCGCAGGGAACGCGCGCTGCGCGAGGCGCGGGCCATCGCGCGGATCGACCACCCCGGTGTCGTACGCGTCCATGACGTCGCGGAGGAGGACGGCCGCCTCTGGATCGTCATGGAGCTGGTCGACGCCCGCTCGCTCGCACGGTACGTCGACGAAGAGGGGCCCCTGGACGAGCGCGCGGCGACGCGCGTGGGGCTCGCCCTGGTGGCGGCGCTGCGCAATGTGCACGCGGCGGGCGTCGTGCACCGCGACATCAAGCCGGAGAACGTGCTGCTCGGCCCCGGGGGACCTGCCGACCGGGTCGTGCTCACCGATTTCGGCATCGCGGCACTCCAGGGCACCGGCCGCCTCACGCGGACGGGCCTGCTGGTGGGCTCGCCCGAGTACATGGCGCCCGAGCGGGTCTCCGGGGCCGAGCAGGGGCCGCCGTCGGACCTCTGGTCCCTGGGGGCGACACTCTGCACGGCGCTGCGCGGCAGCTCGCCGTTCGCCCGCGCGTCGGCCCTGAACACGCTGGTCGCCGTCCTGCACGAGGCCCCCGAACTGCCGTCGGAGGCGAGCGGGTTGCGGCCGCTGCTCGCCGCGCTCCTGGCCAAGGAGCCGGAGCGCAGGCCGGGCCTCGACGAGACGGAGGCGGCCCTGCGGGCGGTGCTCGCCGCGCCCACGCCGTCACCGCGTCAGCCCGGCGCCCGCTCTGCGGCCGATTGGCGCTCGCACGTGCTGACCGCCGTGGTGCTGCTGGTCGCGGCCGCCGTGGCGGCCGTCATGTACGTCACCGCGCGTGATCCGGGCGGCGGCGGGACGCCGGGACCGCGCACGCCCGTGCCGACGGTGGCGGGTACGTCGACCGCGCCACCGTCGGACGGCACCGGCTAGGCGTCGACGCTGGTGTCGGCGGTGCGGCTGTCGGCGGCATCGGCGGCGTCGGCCCGGGGGCGCACCTTCTCCCGGATGAGGGAGAACGCCACCACGAACGCCGCTGCGAGCAGCGAGAGCAGCACCTGCTTGCGTCCGGTCTCGTCGGTCAGCATGTAGACGAGCACGAACGAGATCATCGCGATCGTGACCCAGGTCAGGTACGGGAAGAGCCACATCTTCACGACGAGCTTCTCCGGCTGCTCCCGCAGGATGATCCCGCGCATCCGCAGCTGGGTGAACGCGATCATCAGCCAGACGAACAGGGCCACCGCGCCCGAGGAGTTCAGCAGGAAGTCGAAGACGGTGTCCTTCCACTGGTAGTTGAACCAGACGGCGACGAAGCCGAACACGACGGACCCGAGGATCGCGGCCATCGGCACACCGCGCGCGTTGGTGCGCGCGAAGGCCTTGGGCGCGTCACCGCGCTGACCGAGCGAGAAGGCCATGCGGGAGGCGGTGTAGAGCCCGGAGTTGAGGCAGGAGAGGACGGCCGTCAGGACGATGACGTTCATGACCTGGCCGGCGTGCGGAATGCCGATCGAGTTCAGCGCGGCGACGTACGAACCGTCCTTGACGATCGACTTGTCGTTCCAGGGAAGCAGCGTGATGACGACGAAGATCGAGCCCAGGTAGAAGACACCGATACGCCAGATGACGCTGTTGGTGGCCTTGGTGACGGCGCGCTGCGGGTCCTCGGACTCACCGGCGGCCAGCGTGACGATCTCGGAGCCCATGAACGAGAAGACGACCATGAGCACGCCCGTGAGGATGGCGCCCGCGCCCTTGGGCATGAAGCCGCCCGCGTCGGTGAGGTGCGCGAATCCTGCGCCGGGGTTGTCGGAGCCGGGCAGCACGCCGAAGACGGCGAGCAGGCCGATGATCACGAACCCGCCGATGGCGACGACCTTGATCCCGGCGAACCAGAACTCGAACTCACCGTAGGAGCCGACCGAGACGAGGTTCGTGGCGGTGAGCACCACCATCACGATGAGCGCCCAGCCCCACTGCGGGACGGACGGTATCCACCCGTTGAGGATGACGGCACCGGCGGTGGCCTCCACCGCGAGCACCACGACCCAGAAGAACCAGTAGAGCCAGCCGATGGAGAAACCGGCCCAACGGCCGAGCGCCTGGTCCGCGTAAGTGGAGAAGGAGCCGGAGGTCGGCCGTGCGGCGGCCATCTCGCCCAGCATCCGCATCACCAGGACCACCATCGTGCCGACGAGGGCGTACGACACGAGGATGGCGGGCCCTGCGGCGGCGATGCCGGAGCTGGAGCCGACGAAGAGCCCCGCTCCGATGACGCCACCGATGGCGATCATGGAGAGGTGGCGGTTCTTCAGCCCGGCCTTCAGGCCGTCGCCGGTGTCTCCAGACTGCGAATTCCCAGGATCGATGGGGTTGCGGTCTGCCTTCGCAAGGGAGGGTTGCGAGGTCATGGACGAATCCTTAAGTTCTCGGGTCACGAGCCCCCGCATTCAAACTCAGGGGTGAACGTGACGGAAGTCCCGACTCCGGATCGTTGTATTCCGGCCCGATGGCCCAGACCTTGGTGGCCAGAGGCCCGGACCGGAGTGACCAAGGTCCGGCCCCCGGACGCCGCTACCCGCCTCGCGACGTGCCACACTCAGACGCATGCGCGTGTACCTCGGCTCGGATCATGCCGGCTACGAACTGAAGAACCACCTGGTCGAGTGGCTCAAGAGCCACGGCCACGAGCCCGTCGACTGCGGGCCCCACATCTATGACGCCCAGGACGACTACCCCCCCTTCTGCCTCCGCGCCGCGGAGAAGACGGCGGCGGACCCCCAGTCGCTCGGCATCGTGATCGGGGGCTCCGGCAACGGGGAGCAGATCGCCGCGAACAAGGTGAAGGGGGTCAGGGCCGCCCTCGCCTGGAGCGAGCAGACGGCCGCGCTCGGGCGTGAGCACAACGACGCGAACGTGGTGTCGATCGGCGGCCGGATGCACACGCAGGAAGAAGCGACGAAGTTCGTCGAGATCTTCCTGTCGACGCCGTACTCGGGTGAGGCCCGACACACCCGCCGGATCGACATGCTCTCCGCCTACGAGACGACGGGCGAGCTGCCCCCGATCCCGGCGCACCACCCGCAGGGCTGAGCCCCGCAGCCCCACCGCACCACCGTTCGCCGGCCGGACTGATCTCTCAGCCCGGCCGGCGATTGAGGCCATCTTGTACGGGGCCTGGGGCGGAGCCCCAGTTTCGGGAAGGGGCGGGATCGGGGAAAGAAGCCCCGTTCTGACCTGAACCCAGGAGGACCCCGTGCCGGAAGGGCACACCATCCACCGCCTCGCGGAGGACCACCGCGCCCGCTTCGAAGGCCGCGGCCCCGTGAGGGTCACCAGCCCCCAGGGCAAGTTCTCCGACAGCGCGGCCCTCCTGAACGGTCAGGAGATGGACACCGCCGAGGCCCACGGCAAGCACCTCTTCCTCGGCTTCGCGGACACCGGCTGGGTCCACGTCCACCTCGGCCTCTTCGGCAAGTACACCCTCGGCGATTCGCCCGCCCCGCCCCCCACGGAAACCGTCCGGCTGCGCCTGCTGAACGACACGTACTACGCCGACCTCCGTGGCCCCACCACTTGCGGCCTCATCACCGACGAGGAGAAGCAGGCGATACACGCCCGCCTGGGCCCGGACCCGCTCAGGGAGGCGGACGACCCGGACAAGGCCTACGCCCGCATCTCGCGCAGCCGCACGACCATCGCCGCCCTGCTCATGGACCAGAAGGTCATCGCGGGCGTCGGCAACGTCTACCGCGCCGAGGTCCTCTTCCGGCACGGCGTCGACCCGTACACGCCGGGCAAGGACATCAGGCCCGCCCTGTGGACCGCGATGTGGGAGGACCTGGTGGCCCTGATGCGCGAGGGCGTACGCCTCAACCGCATCGACACCGTCAGGCCCGAGCACACGCCGGAGGCGATGGGCCGCCCGCCGCGCGTGGACGACCACGGCGGCGAGGTGTACGTGTACCGCAGGGCCACCATGCCCTGCCACATCTGTGGCGGCGAGATCCGCACCGCCGATCTCGCCGCCCGCAATCTGTTCTGGTGCCCGAAGTGCCAGCGGCCCCGCCGCTCCCGCCGAAAGGACAGCTGAGATGTTCGGCAGCCTGGGCCCGCTGATCGCCACCGTGCTCGGGCTGCTGAGCCTGATCTTCTATCTCCTGCCGTCCCTCATCGCCTTCAACCGGGGCATCGAGAACCGCTACCTGGTGCTGGTCGTCAACATCGTCTTCGGCGCCTCGGTCATCGGCTGGCTGATCGCCCTGTATCTCGCCGCCCGCAAGGTCAAGTCCCCGCTCCCCGGCACCGCCTGAAGCCCCCGGCTAGAACCCGTGCGGCAGCCACGGTGCGACGTCCGAGCCGAAGGCCGTCGTCGCCTCGGCCAGTGCGCCCGGCCGCAGTTCCCGTACCCGGCCCGCCGCCGCGAGTGACGCCAGGGACACACCGCCGAGATAGGCGGCGCCCAAGTCCCGTACGGACAGGGCGAGATCGGCGTCGTCGTCCGTACGCTCGCAGGTCGCGCCCTTCAGGTCGCCCGTGAGCCGCCAACGGCCCGCGTTCCAGGGGCAGAAGGCGTCCTCGACCTCCAGCGCGAGGTTCACCGGCGTCCGGTAGGTGCGTGCCTCAAGGGCGGCTCCCACCTCCACCAGGCGTACGTGCAGGATGTCCCGCACCTGCATCCGGCAGCGCCGCATGTCCGAGACGAGGTGGAACACCGCGTCGTCCACCGGGCGGTAGTGCGTGTCGATCGTCGACGTCAGATCGATGCCGAAGAGGAACCGCCACAGCGCCGCGGACGCCGCCGGGTCGTCGGCCTCCAGGTCGCGCAGCCGGACCGTGCCCTTGGGACCGGCCCCGTCCCAGTCGGGCTTCACCTGGAAGCGCGCGTACCCGACGAGCTCCCCGTCGCGTTCGGCGACCACGCACTGCAGAGGCGACGAGCCGTGCCGCTCGCTCTCCGGGTCGAGCAGGCCGAGCCGCTCCCAGCCGGGCTGCCTGGCCAGCATTCCCGGCCGCTCGCTCACCCGTCGCGCGTACAGCGCCTCACACTCCGCGTGGACGTCGGCGGGCTTGGCGTACCGAAGGCGTACGTCGTCGGTACCGGTCGGCACCGACAGGCGTACGCGTGAGGTGTCGATCTCGGCCTTCGTCGCGAACGTCGCCGCGCCGTACCCGAACCGTCCGTAGATGGCGGGCTCGGAGGCCGTGAGCACGGCCAGACACTCGCCCTTCGCGCGTACGTCGTCGAGCTGGCGCCGCATCATCGACGTCAGGATGCCCCGCCGCCGGTGCGTCGCCGCGACGCTGACCATCGTCACCCCGGCCGCGTCCACCAGGGAACCGCCCGGCACGGAGAGGCGGAAGCTGAACGCTCCCGTCGTGCCGACGCAGGTCTCGCCCTCCCAGGTGCCGAAGAAGCGGTCGAACTCGGTCAGCGCGTTCCAGAGCTCATGTTCCTCCTTCGCCTCGGCGACGCCACCGAAGGCGAGCTCCAACGTGCCGTAGTACTCGTCCCAGTCTTCCTGGCGCAACTGCCGCAGTTCCGTCGTCATATGCCATGCCTACCAGGGTGGAGCGGGCGGAGCGACAGGATTTACGCGGGCTGACAGCGTGCCTCTGACGGGGGACAACCGGCACCTCCCGTGCGAAGTGCCTGGCCCGGTGGATAGGGTCCGGGAGCAATGGCAGGCAGGCGAGCGGAAGCCGAGACGTTTACAGCCCGGATGAAGAAGCGGATCCACCGGGTGCGCATAGGGCTGCGCAAATCCGGGGTCGACTACTTCAGAGGCGACGGCTCGGACTGGATCGCGCTCGCGGGCCTGCTCGTCACCATCCCGGTGATCGCCTTCTGCACCATCGTCAACCCGGTCTGGTGCTCGCCCTCCGCGCTCGTCCTGCCCATCGTCGCCGGCGGCCTGCTCCTTCGGCCCTCCAGTCTGCTCGGCCTGTACGCGACGGCCGCCGCCGCGCTCATCGTGGAGTCCGTCCAGCTCGGCCCGTACACGGAAGGCGGCGCGCGGGTCACCCCCGGAGTGGTCCTGACCGTCGCGGCCTGCGGCTTCTTCGGACTGATCATCGCGCAGTTCCGCAGCCGGGTCGGCGTGCCGTGGCGCGGCGGCGGAACGATGCTGTTCGACCTGCGGGAACGCATCCGCGTACAGAGCAAGTTGCCGAAGCTGCCCCGCGGCTGGCACCGCGAGATGGCCCTGCGGCCCGCGGGCGGCCAGTCCTTCTCCGGGGACTTCGTGGTCGCGGCCCGCACGAACGGCGGCCGCACCCTGGAGGTCGTTCTCACGGACGTCTCCGGCAAGGGCATGGACGCGGGCTCCCGCGCCCTGCTCCTGTCGGGGGCCTTCGGCGGCCTGCTCGGCTCGCTGCCCCCGCACGCCTTCCTGACCGCGGCCAACGGCTACCTCCTGCGCCAGGACTGGGACGAGGGCTTCGCGACCTCCATCCATCTGGTCCTCGACCTGGAGAGCGGCGACTACGAACTCTTCACGGCGGGGCACCCGCCGGGCCTCCAGCTCAGCGCGGGCAGCGGCCGGTGGGAGGAGAAGGCAGCCGAGGGGCCGCTCCTGGGGGTGTACGACGGGGCGCAGTTCGACCCGGTGAAGGGCTCCCTGCGCCCGGGCGACGTCCTGATGCTGTTCACGGACGGACTCGTCGAGACCTCCGACCGGGACATCAGCGAAGGCATCGACCGCCTCACCGGGGAAGCCGACCGCTATGTGGCGGGCGGCTTCCACGGCGCCGCGTGGCATCTGATCGAGGCGGTCGCCAAGGACGTCAACGATGACCGGGCGCTGCTGCTGATCTGCCGGGAGGCGTCAGCGAGCGCCTGACAGCTCGGGCTCCGGCTCGGGTACGGCGTCGCGACCGCCCGGCAGAATCCGGGCCAGCCACTTCGAGCGTCCCGCCGCCAGCGGTCCAAGCACCGCGAGCAGCAGCACGTACCCCGCGATGAACGGGGAGAGCCGCTCGTCGAGGCCCGCGGTGGCCGCCATGGTCGCCAGGATCAGGGCGAACTCGCCGCGCGCGAGCAGGGTGGTGGAGATGTTCGCCGCGGGGCCCGCCCCGAAGCCGTAGATCCGCGCCGCGCCGAGTCCGGCGAGAACGTTCATGAGCAACGTCACGGCCACGGCGGCGAGCACCGGCCAGAGCACCGTGGGCAGGTCGCCCGGGTCGATGGAGAGGCCGAAGCCGAAGAAGAAGATCGCCCCGAACGCGTCGCGCAGCGGGTGCACGAGCTTGCGGACGCGCTCGCCCGACGCCGTACTGCCCACCATCAGACCGACCATGAACGCGCCGATCGCGTCCGCGACCCCGAACCACTCCGAGACTCCGGCGACGAAGACCGCGGCCCCGAGGAAGGAGATGACGAGCAGCTCGTCGTCACGGGTGTCCATGAGCCGCCCGACGACCTTGGTGCCGAAGCGCGCCACCAGGGCGAGCAGCAGCAGGAAGCCGAACGCCTTGCCACCGTCCATGACGGCCGCCGCGAGACTGTCGGCGCCGGACAGGACCGGCTGCAGCGCGGCCAGATAGAGCGCGAGGAAGATGTCCTCGACGACGATGATGCCGAGGATCGGCTTCGTCTCGGGATTGCCGAGCCGGCCGGTGTCGACGAGCACCTTGGTGACGATCGCCGACGACGAGATGCCGAGCACCCCGGCGAGGACCAGAGCCTCGGAGGTGCCCCAGCCGAGGGCGAATCCGAAGCCGAGGCCCGCGCCGACGTTCAGCGCGAGATACGTCCCTCCGGCGAGGGCCATCTTGCGGCCGCCCGACTTGAGGTCGTCCATGTGGAACTCGAGGCCCAGGTAGAAGAGCAGGAGCACCAGGCCGAGCGCCGAGAGCATCTCCAGGTCGTGCGGGTCGGAGAGCAGGACCACGCCGGGAGTGTGCGGGCCGAGAAGGATCCCGGCCAGGATGAAGAGCGGAATGGTGGGGAGTCCGATACGGCCGCCCACGCGGGCGAGCACGGCGGCGGCGAGAAAGGCACCGCCCATGGCTATCAGGGTGTCTGCGTGTCCGATGGGCCCGTTCCTCCTGGTAGTCGGTGACGCCCCCACCGCACACAAATGGCAAAGGGAGCGTCAAGGAAGCGTCAATAGTTAGATTACCAAACGACCCTGCGGAGCCCGGAAAGGGCAAACGTCCGCTCCCTGCGGGGGATACCCCCACCCCCGATTCGCCGGAGGCCCTCATGGTCCGCCAGGCCCCCGAATCCGTACGTTCGATCCATCACCTACGGAAGGCGGAGAGGGCCATGGGGCTGCGGCGCAAGAAGCGATCCGAAGGGTCTGGGGGAATGGCCCGGCAAGCGGTACCCCCGATGCCGGGCGGTGCGCCCCGCGGCGACTGGGCCGTGGAACTGCACGGTGTGCGCCGCAAATACGGCAGGGGAGCGGGCGCCGTACACGCCCTGAGCGGCATCGACCTCGCCCTGGAACGCGGCAGCTTCACCGCCGTCATGGGCCCGTCGGGCTCCGGCAAGTCCACCTTCCTGCAGTGCGCGGCCGGCCTCGACCGGCCCACTGAGGGCACGGTGCGCCTGGGCGGCACGGAGATCACGTCCATGAGCGAGAACAAGCTGACCGCGCTGCGCCGCACCCGCCTCGGCTTCGTCTTCCAGGCCTTCAACCTGCTGCCCTCGCTGACCGTCGAACAGAACGTCGTCCTGCCGATGCGCCTCGCGGGCCACCGCCCCGACCGCCGCAGGGCCGCCGACCTGCTCCACCGCGTCGGCCTCGGCGCCGACAAGCACAAGCGCCGCCCCGGCGAGCTCTCCGGCGGCCAGCAGCAGCGTGTCGCCATCGCCCGCGCCCTGGTCACGAACCCGGACGTGATCTTCGCGGACGAGCCGACCGGCGCCCTGGACACCACCACCGCCGCCGAGATCCTCGCCCTGCTGCGCTCGGCCGTGAACGGCATGGGAGCCACGGTCGTCATGGTCACCCACGACCCGGCCGCCGCGGCCTACGCCGACCGCGTGCTCTTCCTCGCCGACGGAGCGATCGTGGACCGCCTCGAGCGGGGCTCGGCGGCACAGATCGCGGCCCGCATGACGGCGCTCACGGCCCCGGCGCACGCGACAGCGGCGGCCTAGGACACGGCCCGGCCCCGCCCCTTTTCAGACTCCGGAGAACCCTCATGCCCAACGGTCTGGCCCGCGCCGCCGTCCGCTTCAAACCCGCCGCCTTCGTGGGCACGTTCGTCGCGCTGATGATGGCCGCGCTGATCGTGTCCGCCTGCGGCATCCTCCTGGAGACCGGCGCGCGCGCCGCGGTGCCGCCCACCCGGTACGCGGGCGCCCCCGTGGTGGTGGCCGCCGACCAGCGGGCCCACTTCGTCACGGGCAGCGGCGACAGCCGCTCCGAGACGGCCACACCGCTGCCCGACCGGGCCAGGATCGACAACTCCCTGGTGGCGAAGGCGGGTTCGGTGCCCGGCGCGCGCGCCGCCGTCCCGGACATCACCTTCCCCGTGCAGTCCGGCGGCAAGGGCGTCACCGCGCACGGCTGGGGCTCCACGGCCTTCACCGGCGAGAAGCTGACCGCGGGCCGCGCCCCGCACTCCGGCGAGGTGGTACTCGCCGCGCCCGGCGCGTCCGTGGGCGAGCACACCACGCTCACCACGGCGGACGGGCCGCGCGACTTCCGGATCTCGGGCACCGTAAGGGCCGGCCATGCCGGACCCACCGCCTGGTTCGCCGACTCCGACGCCCTACGCCTCTCCGGCCACACCGGCCGTGTCGACGCCATTGCCGTCCTGCCCAAGGACGGCGTCACGGATGAGGCCCTCAAGACCCAGGTGGCGCACGCCATCGGCAAGAAGGCCGACGTCCACACCGGCGACGACCGCAGTGAGGCCGAGGGTTCCGAACTCGCCTACGCGCAGGAGATGCTCACCGGAATCGGCGGCTCCTTCGGCGGCGTCGCAGCCATGGTCGCCATGTTCACCGCGGCAGGCACCGTGGCGCTCTCCGTCGGCCAGCGGTCCCGCGAGTACGCCCTGCTGCGGGCCATCGGCACGACGCCCCGCCAGGTCCGCCGCACCATCGCCACGGAGGCCCTGCTCGTCGCCCCCCTCGCGGGAGCCGTGGGCGTGCTGCCCGGCATCGCGCTGGCGAGCTGGTGGTTCGGCCAGCTCAAGGACAAGGGGGCGATCCCCGAGGCCCTTGATCTCTCGGTCTCGTTCATCCCGCTCGTCTCGGCCGTCGGCGTCGCCGTGATCACCGCGCTGGTCTCCGGTTACCTGGCGGCCCGCCGCCCCTCCCGCATCAGGCCGGGCCAGGCGCTGAGCGAGTCGTCCGTGGAACGCCTGCGCTTCGGCTGGATACGTACGCCCCTGGGGATCGCGGCGGCCGTCGGCGGCTGCGTCCTCGCCGGGATCGCCTCCTCCATGACGGGGGACGACGCGGCCAACGTGGCGCTCGGCATCGTCATGCTGTTCATGCTCGCCGTGGCCCTGCTCGGCCCGCTGATCGCCCGCGGCTGCGCGGCCCTGTTCGGGCTTCCGCTGCGCGGCGCGGGCGCGTCCGCCTCGCTCGCGGCGGCCAACTCCCGTACGAACGCACGCCGTCTGGCCTCCGCGATCACGCCGATCGTGCTCGCGATGGCGTTCTCCTCGACCCTCGTCTTCATGCACACCAGCGAGGACCGGGTCGCCGCCGACCAGCAGCGCGAGGGCATCACGGCGGACCACATCGTCTCCGCGACGGGAGCGGGAGCGACCCCCGACGCGGTGACGAAGGCCCGGCAGGCCCCGGGAGTGACCTCGGCCGTGGGCCTCCTCAAGACCTCCGTCCTGGTACCGGTGGGCTCGGGCGGCGACCGCTGGTTGGAGTCGGCGTCGACGCAGGGCGTCACGGGCGCCTCCCGTGACCTGGCCAAGGTCCAGGACCTCGGTGTCAGGACGGGCACGATGGCCTCGCTCGGCAAGGGTGAGATCGCCGTCGACGCGAAGCTGGCGGACTCCGCGAACGTGCGGACGGGCGAACGCCTCGCCCTGCGCATGCCCGACGGCACGAAGGCGACACCGAAGGTGGTCGCCACGTACGACCGGGGCCTGGGCCTGTCCCAAGTCACCCTTCCCGCAGCGGATTTGAAACAGCATGTGACGTCGTCCTTCTCCTCGGAGATCTGGACGAAGGGCAAGGCGCCGCAGGCCCTCACCGCCCTCGGCACACTCCAGGACCGCGACGGCTACGCCACCGCGCAGTCCACCGACCGCGCGGTCAACGCCTGGGCGAACACGGTGATGGCCGCCGTACTCGGTGGGTTCGCGGCGATCGCCGCGGTCAACACCCTGGTGATGACGGTTCTCGACCGCCGCCGTGAACTCGGCACACTGCGCCTGATCGGCTCCACCCGGCGCCAGGTGATGGTGATGGTGCGGTGGGAGGCGCTCCTGGTCGCCGGCGCGGGCATCGTGATCGGCTCGGCCATCGCGATGGCGACACTGGTCCCCATGATGAACGGCCTGACGGGCGAGTCCCCGTACATCCCGCCGTTCTTGTACGGGTCCTTCGTGGCGGCGACACTGGCGCTCGGCCTGGCGGCTACCGCGCTACCGGCGAGGGCGGCGCTGAGAAATTCCAGCCCGTCCGGCGTTTGAGAAGTCCAGCCCGTCCGGCGTTTGAGGACGAACTCGGCGAAGCCGGTGATGACGGCGCCCAAGGCCCCCGCGCCCAGCGGGTTTTCGGGAAGGGGCGGGGTTGGGGAAAAATCCCCTGCATGAAACCCGCCCCCGTCCTCACCCTCGCCGAGGTGGAAGCAGTGGCCCGCGAGGCCCACGCCACCCAGAAGGACAAGGCGGGCCGCCCCTACACGGAGCACCTGCGAGCCGTGGCGGAGGGAGTCGAGGCCCGAGGCGGCTCGCCGGAACAGATCGCCGCGGCCTGGCTCCACGACGCCATCGAGGACAACGCCCTCACCGAGCAGTGGTTGCGGGAGGCGCCGCTGACCCCTCGTACGAAGGACATCGTCCTGGCCCTCACGAAACGCGAGGGCGAGACCCCCGAGGCCTACGCCACCCGCATCCTCGACACCCCCGGCGCCACCCTGGTCAAGGAGGCGGACCTGGCCCACAACGCGCATCCGGCCCGCCTAGCAGAGCTGGACGGGCCGACCCGCACTCGCCTCACGGCCAAGTACGCCCACATGCGCGCCCTGTTGGGCATCGAGTCACAGGGCTAGGAAGAGGACTTGGCCCGCTCCCGGGCCAGCGCCGCGGCATCCCGCTTGAACGCCCACTCCATCTTCGGCTCCATGGCGAAGCGGAACATCCGCTGCACCGGAGGCGTACAGAGAAGCGTCACCACCGCCGCGGCCACCACCGACACGACCACTTCGCCGGCAGGCGTGTGCATCCACTCGTAGTTCTCGAACCAGCCCCAGAACCGCGAGCCCTTGGCGAGGAAGCCGTGCAGCAGGTAGCCGTACAGCGTGCCCGCGCCGAGCACCGTGAACCACATCTTCCGGCGCGGAACCCACGCGAAGAAGCACGCGGTCAGGATGGCGGAGCAGCCGAAGAGTGCCAGCGTCATGACGACACCGGCCCACCACGGCGCACCCAACTCCTGCGCGCTGTCCCTGCGGTAGAACCAGGCCGACGTCATCCGAGGACCGGCCCAGTACGCGAGGAGCAGCGCGCTCGCGAAGATCGGCACGGAGAGCAGCCGCACCTCGCGGCGCCGCACCAGCTGGAAGTACTCGGGCTTCATGAACAGGCCGAGCACGAAGAAGGGCAGGAACTGCAGCACGCGCTGCAGGTCCAGGTCGTCGCCGATGTCCGGCGAGATCGTGGCGAGCACCGCGATGGCGAGCGCGAGCGGCAGCGGCCAGCGGACCAGCTTCCACAGCGGGGTGGTCAGGCGCCAGACGAAGAGCGCGACCAGGAACCAGGTGAGGTACCAGGGGTCGAGCAGACTGATCGGCTGCGTCGGGTCGTCGTCCGCGTAGCGCTTGAAGACGGTGTACGCGACTTCGAAGATGACGTACGGCACGGCGACGCCGGTCACCAGGCGCTTGAGCCGGTCGGGCCGCATGTCGAAGCTGCGTGAGAAGTAGCCGGAGATGAGGATGAACGCCGGCATGTGGAACGTGTAGACGGTCATGTACAGCGCCTCTGCGGCGCGGCTGCCGTCGGTCAGCGGCTCCCAGGCGTGGGCCATGGCGACCAGGACGATCGCCAGGTACTTGGCGTTGTCGAAGAACGAGTCGCGCTGCTTGGCGGGTTGACCCGTGGACGCGGGTCTGCCCGTGGAACCGGGGTGGTGGCCCGTGGAGCCGGAACGGTCCGTCGAGCTGGGTCGAGCGGTGGTGCCGGCCGGGGCGTGGGGGACGGTCGCGGCCATGGTGGACTGGGGGGCGCGGGGGCCTGGTACTCCGTCCGCGGGCACATGTGCCGGGGGGAGCGGCGCCCGGTGGCGGCCGTGCGGCTGAACCGAGTTCGTCACAGGCCCTCCCACCAAGAACTCGGTGAGACGATCCTGGACCGCACTGCGCCTGCGGGGATGGTGGCAGCGTGGAACATCTGAGGCACCCTAGCGTCGCTTGCGGCTATTCGTAAAACCCCCAACTCGGCTGTCATCTCAATCACGGACGGATCAGGGGTAATGCCGTCCGGGTACCCCGAAAATCATCGGAGTCGACAGGGAGATCCACCTCCTGTCACCCCTAGTTACATCGGGTCGTATGCCCAGTACGTCACCATTCATCCCCCTTAAACGCCGCATAACGCCTGCGGGCGACTCTGGTGAAATTTCCGGTTGATTGGGTCTTTGTGAAGCCGGTGATGTGGGTCCGGCGACAATTCGAATTTCTGGCGAACGAGTTGTGTGGCAATGGAAACGATCAAGCCGAATTAGTGGCCGCGCGCGGCTCTCGAATTGCCGTGCGGGGGTGCGGTGTTCATGTGCCGCAAGGGTGCCCCCGTGTGCCGGTCCCGCGACGGGTGTGTGTGGCCCTGGCCGACGATGTGTCACCGGCCGCATACGGGTGGCGTGTTGGTGGCACGATGGTCCTGGCGGGGGTGTGCGGGGTCGTACCCCCCGGGCCGGGGAGAGACCGACCTAGGGTGTGATCAGTGTGGCCATTTCGCTGTCAGTGGTGTTGCTGTTGGCGATCATCCTCATCGTGCTGATCCGCGGAGGATCGATCAAAGCGGGGCCCGCGATCGTCGCGGTGCTCTTCGGGTTCTTCCTCGCCTCAACCGGAATGGCCCCCTCCATAAACCGCTTCCTCAACGAGGTGGCCGAGACCATCAACTCGATCAGCTTCTGAGGGGCCACTCGGGTCGGGCGGTGCTTCGCGCCGCCCGTGAGCACGAACCCGCGAGCACGCGAAAAAGCCTCCGGCCCGGTTCCGAGGAACCGGGCCGGAGGCCGACAGAGCGGGTGACGGGAATCGAACCCGCGTAGCTAGTTTGGAAGACTAGGGCTCTACCATTGAGCTACACCCGCATGGCTCGCGCCGCAGTATATCGAGGACACTGCTGGTCAGCGACCGCGGCACGGCAAGCATCGTAGCGGGTCGGACGCCTTCCTCGCACACCCCGTACACGCTCGCGATTAAGCGGGCGCCGCACCGGCTGGGGGCATGTACCCTACGTGTCGCACCGACGGGGTGTGGCGCAGCTTGGTAGCGCGTCCGCTTTGGGAGCGGAAGGCCGTGGGTTCAAATCCCGCCACCCCGACCAGCAGAACCTCCCTCACAAGATCGCATTGTGGCTCGGCTCCCGCTTGCCGTTACTATGCAGGCTGTGTGCCCGTGTGTCTCTGAGCCGGGCTCAATCCAAAGAAGTCAGCCCCAAGGAGACCGAACCGTGAAGAGCGCCGTGGAGACCCTGAACCCGACTCGGGTTCGGCTCACTGTTGAGGTGCCCTTCGAGGAGCTCAAGGACAGCCTCGACGCGGCCTACAAGAAGATCAACCAGCAGGTCACGGTGAAGGGCTTCCGCAAGGGCAAGATCCCGGCCCGGATCATCGACCAGCGGTTCGGCCGCGGCGCCGTCCTCGAAGAGGCCGTCAACGACGCGCTCCCGAAGTTCTACACCGAGGCCGTGAACGAGGCCGAGCTCAACGTCCTGGGCCAGCCCGAGGTGGACATCACCGAGCTGAAGGACAACGAGACCCTCAACTTCACCGCTGAGGTCGACATCCGTCCCGCGATCGAGATTCCGGACTACTCCGGCATCGAGGTTGAGGTCGACGCGGTCGAGGTCAGCGACGAGGACGTCGAGAAGGCCGTGGAGGAGCTCCGTGAGCGCTTCGCGTCCACCTCGCCGGTCGAGCGTGCCGCCGAGGACGGCGACGTCGTGACGATCGACCTGGAGGCCAAGGTCGAGGGAGAGGTCCTGGAGGACGGCGTCGCGTCCGGCGTCTCCTACACGATCGGCTCCGGCGAGCTCCTCGAGGGCATCGACGAGGCCGTGAAGGGCCTGGAGGCCGGTGGCGAGGCCACCTTCACCTCCGAGCTCAAGGGCGGATCCGCCGCGGGCAAGGAGTCCGAGGTGACCGTCAAGGTCACCCAGGTCGCCGCCCGTGAGCTGCCGGAGCTCGACGACGACTTCGCGCAGCTCGCGTCGGAGTTCGACACCCTCGACGAGGTCAAGGCCGACAGCCGCAAGCGCCTCGAGAACATGAAGCAGTACGACCAGGCGACCCAGGCCCAGGAGCGCGTCCTGGAGAAGCTGCTCGAGCTGGTCGAGGTCCCCGTCCCCGAGAAGCTTCTCGCGGACGAGATCGAGACCCGCAAGCACAACCTGGTGAACCACCAGCTCGGCCAGATGGGCCTCGACCTCGCGAAGTACCTGGAGATCCAGGGCAAGACCGAGGAAGAGTTCGACGCCGAGACCAAGGAGCAGGCCGAGAAGGGCATCAAGACGCAGTTCGTCCTCGACGAGCTCGTCAACAAGGAGAAGCTGAACGTGAACCAGGAGGAGCTCACCGAGCACCTCATGCGTCGCGCGCAGTCCTCCGGCATGTCCCCCGACCAGTTCGCCCAGGCCGTCGTAGAGGGCGGCCAGGTCCCGATGCTGGTCGGCGAGGTCGCCCGCGGCAAGGCCCTCGCGGTCGTCGTGGAGGCCGCGACGGTCAAGGACACGAACGGCGAGGTCGTGGACCTCGACGACGAGGACGAGACCGCCGAGACGGTCGAAGCCACGGAGTCGGCCGACGACGCCGCCGCCGAGGAGAAGACCGAGGCCTGAGCCTCGCTCTGACGCTCTACGACGAGGCCCCCGGGAGGTCAATCCCGGGGGCCTCGTCGTGCCCCGTCAGGGGCGCGGGGAACTGCGTGCTCAGCCCCCGCAGGGCCGCAGTCGCGTCTGCCGCGCCAGGTCCCACGGCGAGTGCGGCTCGTACGGGGTTGCTCGCGCAGTCCCCGCGCCCCTTCGGGGCGCACCCCGGCGGCTGCTGAGGCGCCCCCGCCAGAACCTGCGCTCACAGCGAACAGTCACCTTTGCGGGATTCTCCGGACGGGGCTGAGCGTTAGGGTCCATGAATACGAGGGCAGGGGAGTCCCCGAAGCCGTCCCGGAGCGGCGAGCACGCGGGGTCCCAAGCCTCAGAAGAAGACGTGAGACGGCCCGGCGCCGTCGTAAGACGAGCAGGTGGATACGTGACGAATCTGATGCCCTCCGCCGCCGGCGACCCCTCCATCGGTGGTGGCCTCGGCGACCAGGTCTACAACCGGCTGCTCGGCGAGCGGATCATCTTCCTCGGCCAGGCCGTGGACGACGACATCGCCAACAAGATCACGGCGCAGCTGCTGCTCCTTGCCGCCGAGCCGGACAAGGACATTTTCCTTTACATCAACAGCCCTGGTGGATCCATCACGGCCGGCATGGCGATCTACGACACCATGCAGTACATCCAGAACGACGTGGTGACGATCGCGATGGGCATGGCGGCCTCGATGGGCCAGTTCCTGCTCAGCGCCGGCACCCCCGGCAAGCGCTTCGCGCTGCCGAACGCCGAGATCCTGATCCACCAGCCCTCCGCCGGACTCGCGGGCTCCGCGTCGGACATCAAGATCCACGCCGAGCGGCTGCTTCTCACCAAGAAGAAGATGGCGAACCTCACCGCGTTCCACACGGGCCAGACCGTCGAGCAGGTCACCCGCGACTCGGACCGCGACCGCTGGTTCGACCCGCTGGAGGCCAAGGAGTACGGCCTCATCGACGACATCATGCCCAACGCGGCCAGCATGCCGGGCGGCGGCGGCACCGGAGCCTGAGCCTCACCGCTCAGCCCTTCCGAAGCCGGCCAAGACCACGCTCCTCAGGAGACCTACAGAGATGAAGAACTTCCCCGGCAGCGGCCTTTATGAGGGCGCCCAGGCCGAGTACACCGGCCCGAGCGCCGAATCCCGCTACGTCATCCCGCGCTTCGTCGAGCGCACCTCGCAGGGCGTGCGCGAGTACGACCCGTACGCGAAGCTCTTCGAGGAGCGCGTGATCTTCCTCGGCGTGCAGATCGACGACGCGTCCGCCAACGACGTCATGGCGCAGCTCCTGTGCCTGGAGTCGATGGACCCGGACCGCGACATCTCCATCTACATCAACAGCCCCGGCGGCTCGTTCACGGCCCTCACGGCCATCTACGACACGATCCAGTTCGTGAAGCCGGACGTTTCGACGGTCTGCATGGGCCAGGCGGCCTCGGCCGCCGCCGTGCTCCTCGCGTCGGGTACGCCGGGCAAGCGCATGGCGCTCCCGAACGCGCGTGTCCTGATCCACCAGCCCTACAGCGAGACGGGCCGCGGTCAGGTCTCCGACCTGGAGATCGCCGCGAACGAGATCCTCCGGATGCGCGCGCAGCTGGAGGAGATGCTGGCCAAGCACTCCACGACGCCGATCGAGAAGATCCGCGACGACATCGAGCGCGACAAGATCCTCACGGCCGAGGACGCACTGTCGTACGGCCTGATCGACCAAATCATCTCCACCCGGAAGATGAACAACGCCTCGGTCGTCTGACGGAGCCCTGTAGCATCTGCCGCTCCTTGGCACGGTTCACGTCAAAGCGAACCGTGCCAAGGGGGGCCCGAACGGGGGGCTCGGCAAGGTACCGTCGGATATGAGGCACCAGGAGTCGCTGAACGTGGCGTCTCCCAGGCGAAGGGGAAGCACCTCGTGGCACGCATCGGTGACGGCGGCGATCTGCTCAAGTGCTCGTTCTGCGGGAAGAGTCAGAAGCAGGTCAAGAAGCTCATCGCAGGTCCCGGTGTGTACATCTGCGATGAGTGCATCGACCTCTGTAACGAGATCATCGAGGAAGAGCTCGCGGAGACGAGCGAGGTGCGGTGGGAGGAACTCCCCAAGCCTCGCGAGATCTACGAATTCCTCGAGGGGTATGTCGTGGGCCAGGAGCCCGCGAAGAAGGCCCTCTCGGTGGCGGTCTACAACCACTACAAGCGGGTCCAGGCCGGCGAGACCGGCGGCGCGCAGGGCCGTGACGACGCGATCGAACTCGCCAAGTCCAACATCCTGCTGCTCGGCCCGACCGGCTCCGGCAAGACGCTGCTCGCGCAGACGCTCGCGCGCATGCTGAACGTCCCGTTCGCCATCGCTGACGCGACGGCGCTCACGGAGGCGGGCTATGTCGGCGAGGACGTCGAGAACATCCTCCTGAAGCTCATCCAGGCCGCTGACTACGACGTCAAGAAGGCCGAGACGGGCATCATCTACATCGACGAGATCGACAAGGTCGCCCGCAAGAGCGAGAACCCTTCGATCACGCGCGACGTGTCGGGAGAAGGCGTCCAGCAGGCCCTGCTGAAGATCCTGGAAGGCACCACGGCTTCCGTCCCGCCGCAGGGCGGCCGCAAGCACCCGCACCAGGAGTTCATCCAGATCGACACGACGAACGTGCTCTTCATCGTGGGCGGCGCCTTCGCCGGCCTCGAGAAGATCATCGAGTCGCGGGCGGGCGCGAAGGGCATCGGCTTCGGCGCCACGATCCACTCCAAGCGCGAGCTGCAGGAGAAGGACCGGTTCGAGGACATCATGCCGGAGGACCTGGTGAAGTTCGGGATGATCCCGGAGTTCATCGGCCGCCTCCCCGTGATCACCTCGGTCCACAACCTGGACCGCGAGGCCCTGCTCCAGATCCTGGTGGAGCCGCGCAACGCACTGGTCAAGCAGTACCAGCGCCTCTTCGAACTCGACGGCGTGGAGCTGGACTTCGAGCGTGAGGCGCTCGAGGCCATCGCCGACCAGGCGATCCTGCGCCAGACCGGCGCGCGTGGTCTGCGCGCCATCATGGAGGAGGTCCTCCAGTCGGTGATGTACGACGTCCCGTCCCGCAAGGACGTGGCCCGTGTCGTCATCACGGCGGACGTCGTCCACTCGAACGTGAACCCGACGCTGATTCCGCGCGACGCGCGGGGTCCGGGCACGGGCGAGCAGAAGTCCGCGTAGTTCTTCCGTAGTTCTTCCGTACGTGAGAGGGGCGCCCGGCCTTCAACTGGATCGGCACCATGTGGACGGGGTCCCTGTCGTTCGAACC